>CAYZFJ010000105.1:0-11959 GCA_964477705.1 uncultured Myxococcia bacterium
CATACCTCACCAGGTTACCTCATTTTCAGCAACACAGGCTTCAAGATCTTCATCATATTCCCCCTCCAGTCCCTTCGGGAACATATATATACCATATCAGGATGCCTCTGGATGATAACTTACATATCTACCGCTCACCTGTTGTACCTTTAGCACCGGCGATCGTCTGCCACCATCATGGCTTTATTCGCCCACAAGCCCACCCAGCGCACCTAGCACCTAGCACCTAGCACCTAGCACCTAGCACCTAGCGCATCCAGCTCATCCAGCGAATTCAGACCACCTTACAACACCAATTTGCGGACAACAACTCCAATCATGTCATCAAAGCAATGCTGACAGGAGAGACATGGAAAGCATGGAGAGCATGAAAGTTGTGTGAAAGAGGTGAAAGACAAATGCAAAATGGAAAAGTACGGGCAGGATTGCTGAAAAGAAAACCAGAGTTGGCAGTGACACTATCTTGTCATAGAAAAACAGGAACCTGGCCACAATTGAATTATCATTTTTTAAGGAATCTGGATCTCGCCCACCCAGTTATGACGGTCCTCGATCTCACCCCTCTGGATTCCGCACAAGGTCCGATACAGGCGTTCACAATTCTGACCGGCCTTTCCGTCCTTTGAATAGACGATCTTTTTATCGCCCCAAGTGATAGAACCTACTGGAGTGATTACTGCAGCGGTTCCACAGCATCCAGCTTCGGCAAAATCCGCAAGCTCATCCGCTGCTATCGGCCGCCGCTCCACCTTCATGCCCAGATCACGGGCAATATGCATGAGGCTGTCATTAGTGATGCTGGGGAGAATTGATTCTGACTGGGGCGTCACATAGGTGCCGTCTTTGGTAATTGCAAAAAAGTTGGCGGGGCCAGATTCATCAATATACCGCTTGTGTTTGGCGTCTAGATAGAGAACTTCGGTGAAGTTCCTACTCTTAGCCTGCATAGTAGCACGCATTCCCGCAGCGTAATTGCCTGCCACTTTCACGTTGCCTACCCCATTGGGTGCTGCCCGATCCACGTGCTCCTCAACAACAATATCTACCGGCTTGAATCCGCTCTTAAAATAGGGCCCCACTGGTGTCACAAACACCACGAACAGATACTCTTCGGCAGGTTTCACCCCAACCCGAGCTTCAATCCCGATAAGGAGAGGCCTGATATAGAGCGAAGCACCTGTGCCATATGGTGGAACATACCTTGCATTCTTCCTGATTGCGGTCTTCACATCCTCCAGGAAGAGCTCCTCTGGCACAGGAGCCATACATATCTTGCGGGCAGAATCTCCAAGTCGGCTGGCATTCCGGTCTGCCCTGAAAAGCAGAACCCGGCCATCGACAGATTCAAAAGCCTTCAGACCTTCAAAGCAGGCCTGCCCGTAGTGGAGGCAGGTGGCCGCAATATCAAGCTGTAGAGAAGAGGTGTTCGAGATCTCTTGCTGACCCCATTTACCATCTCTATATGTCCTACGAATATTGCAATCGGTAGGCAGTAGGGCAAATCCCAGATTACCCCAATCCAAATTCATTTTATCCATCTTTACCTCATCCAGTTTCATCATCATGTGCTGCTGCCCCTAATGGGAACTATCCATGCCGGACACTCAACCGCAACCGCAACAGCAGCAGCGGCTGAGGCTGAGGCTGAGACAATACGGGCATAAGCCATGACAAAGATATGGGAATTGATCATGAACTGACCAATACGGCACCCTTACCATATCCTCACAGCATATCGCCAACTAAAAACCACCACCAAAGGGGATTATTATCCCTGCCATGTAAAACAAGCCACTGATAACGACCAATACAGCCAGAACGGATGATGTCCATCCCCTCACTTCGCACTGGCCCGGCCAGTTGGGGCGATGGTGGGCTGCTCGCATGTACATGGTAATGATCAAACGCAGAAAAGGCGTAGCCAGAATGATTGCTGCCAGAAGCACCGAGATGACCCCAGTCCAACCCAGAGTGTGCATGCCGGATTGACCGCCTAAAACAGATAAGATTTGCCCTCCCGATTGACTCCCGTTGCCAGCCATGGAAGCCATGGTGCCACCGCTCACCAGGGCATGCATGGCCACAGCAGTAAGCCCTTGACGCCCTGCGAAACCAGCAGCAGGAGGCATGCCGGCCATTGAAACAGAGAAGATCATCATCGAAAAAGCGAGAGCTGGAGCAACCTCTCCCAAGCCCGTAAGGGTACTGAAAAATACTGGCATATGCTGCTGAGAGCTGCGCCTTGCAAGAAATGCAGAGACAGCCAGAATTCCCCACACGGCCAGTGAAAGATAGAGCAGATAACGGGCAACCTGCACGATCAATACAGGCACCATGGTGGCACCGCTGCCGGATTGGCTGGCGGTGGCAAGGCTAAGGGCGATCATGATGAACATGAACCCCCAGTGGGCTGAGATACTGCAGAAGAGAAGGCGTCTCAGGCTGCTCTGGACCAAGGCCATTAGTGCACTTGCCAGCATGGTCACCCATCCCAGGATGAAGAGGAGAAACAACAGGAGGGCCGGAGCTCCCAGACGGCTACCCACACTACCTGAGCCCCATGCCACCAAACCGGCGCCTTCCAGCGAAAGACTGCCCGATGGAACACCTGCCGCCCCCCCATACATATGCAGCATCAATCGCAACAGAATCGCGAGAGCGGCCATGGGGAGAGCCCCCATCATCAATCCGGACAACCACTCCGGCAGCTCTTCAGCCATGTCAGACATCCAGGAGCCGAAGGGGACCAAGAACAGCCAGAAGCCAAGTCCGGCCAGGGCCAGGACCATGCCTGTAGCTGTCCTTGCAGCTTCCCTGTCATAACCACCGTAGAGGAGGAGCAGCCCACCCCCAAGGAGCACAAACCCGAACACCCCCATAATGGCGAGCCTTGACCATGGGCGTTGCTCCCCATTCTGCGTGGTTGCCGACCGGCTCACCCGCCTGACCCGATTGGTCAGAAGTAGCACAGATACATAGGCCAACAGCATCCCTGTTATGGAGGGGAGAAGGCCCTGGCCCATACTTGCTGAGATGCCCCCCAGAACGACCAGCATTATCATCAGGGTAATGTAAGTAAGGTCGGTCTGACTGGCACCTTCACCTGGCTCAACAGTTTCGCTGTGAGGCATAGCATTACACCACCACAGAGGCAGCAGAAAAGTGGTCAGGAGACCAGCGAGAGCAGCGAGGCTGCCCCCCAGTATTCCTGCAAGAAAAAGAACCGCTTCTCCATTGGCAATGGCTGACACAGAATCGGGGAGAGGCCCACCAACCAGCACAGAATAAGCAACAGAGCCCATAGGGAAGCTGATGCCGCTCTCCCATTGGGCCGGGGGCATGCTCCAGAGAGCAACAACCGCACCGATGAGTCCGAATCTGGCGGCCCAGAGCTGGGCCGGCACCTTACCACTCCCTCCCTTAAAGAGACGGCTGGCAACAATAACCAGAACCAAGCCAGCCAGCACCACCAGTTGAGGCACCCCGATCATGGCCGCAAGCAGACGCTCAATAAGCATCTCGCCCCCCTTCAACACCACCTCCAGGCGGAGCTTCCTGCTCTTGCCCATCCACAGGCATAAATTTCCCTGACGCAGGATTCATGATACCGCCCATCTGGCTTACTACATCTGGTTGAACAGCATTAAAAATCAACTGGGGAAAAAACCCCAGCACGCCCAGGAGAACTGCCAAAGGAATGAGACAACTTCTCTCTCGGCCGTCAAGGTCTCTCAATCCCCAGTTTAGTGGATTCTTCAGGGGACCGAACATCATCCTGCCGTATCCCCAGAACATGGTGACTGCCCAGATAATGGCAGTTAGAAGCACTGCCGCAGCTAACCACCTGATCACGGGGACCGAGTCCATTGCCTGTGAAAACCTGATAGAAGAAGCCACACCAAAGGCAGTTACGAACCCCGCAAACCCTGGAACCAGGGTCGCAGATGCCAGGAACACAAGCAGTATCACTGCCAGAACTGGCATGCGACGGGCGATGCCCCCGAAGTCATGGATGCTGCTCCGCTGCCGTCGAGAAATGAGAGCCTCGGCAGTAAAAGCCAGTCCGCCCAGAACCAGTCCATTGACCACCAGGGCAAAGAGAGCGCTCGTCAGCCCTTCTTGGGTCATGGTGAATATGCCCAGCAGAAACGCTCCCATAAAGGCAGAAGACCACAGCCCTGCCGGCCGGCGAAAATCCTGCTGCACCACTGCCACCAGAGCCCCATACAGGAGGCAGCCAACAACCACCCACACCAGAACGGGCAAGGAGGCAGTTAATCCGTGAGGTAAAAGGGGGAGAGCAAATCGGACCAGGCCCAGGGCAGCCCCATGCCCTCCCCCAACAGCTACAATGAGCCCCAGGGCTGGTGGACACTCAGAGAACAGGTCTATGAGCCATGAATGAAAAGGAGGGAGCCCCATCCTGATGGCTGCCCATAAAAAAAAGATGCAAAACAACACAGTCTGCACAAATACGATACTCTGAGAGACAGGCATCTGGCCACCAACAACAGCCAGCCCGCCAGCCCCGGCAACATTAATGAATAGTACTGCGCTACCCAGAGTCACGCTGCCCAACATGTGAAAAATGGCAATCTTCCACGCAGTCCCCACCCGTTTTTCACTGCCCCACATACCAGCGACTAAGATGAGGAGAACCACCGTGGATTCCATAAAGAAGAAGAACAGCCCCAGGTGGTTGGCAAGAAAAGCCCCCAGAAACAAACCCTCCATGAGTAGAACTTGAACCGGCATCTTGACCAGATCCTGGAAAACAATTCGATTACGGAGGGCCAAGAGTATCAGAGGCCCGAATCCAGCCAGAAGCAGCACAGGAAACACATTGATTCCATCAAGCCTGAGGAGAGAAGAAAGTCCACTCCGTGCCCCAGCACTCCCAGTCCCTACACTACCTTCACCTGCACCTGCACCTGCACCCATACTGGCCACACTACTACTCCCTGCATCAGACCATGCCCCTGAGAGCAACAGAATTGCAGCTAAAACCGCCACCACCGCCACTGTGATAGTAGCGCCCATGGCCAGTCGATATATTGAAGAGGCAGAACAACGCCCGTGTCCCAATTGAAGAATAACCGCCAATAGCGCTGCCACAATGGGCACCACCACCATCACAATTGAAACTACAGGCTGCAACAAAAGCATCTCCTTAACCTTAACCTTAACCTTAACATCAAACAGAGGCCATTACTGGCGGACAACCAACATAATCAAACCCCCTATCGCCAGGAGTATCATGATGAGCTGTCTTATCACCTTGCCACCTGTCAGCCAGCGAATGATTTTGCCAAGGAATTCAGCAACCACAACCGGGATTTTGAAGAGCACTGACTCCAGAAGCAGAAACTCAAAAATGCGGTTAATCACCATATCGGCCAGCCAGTACACGGGGAGAATAAAAATCGATTCCAGTGGACCGGCATCAGGCAGACCAGCATCCCAGGTGCCGTCTTTACCTTTCCTTTGGCGAACTTGTCTCGCTCCTGGCACAACACATTGAACCAGCCGACCACCAGTACCTGAGGGAACCAAACCTGCTTTTCGCCTGCATGAGCGCACCCTGGATGACCAGACCAGAGCAGCGAGAAGGAGCCCCAGTATGGGCATGGCTGTGGCCGCCACCGCTGCCGGGTGTATTACCAGGTGCCCCCCACCGACCACAACGAGAGCAATGGAACAGAGCACCATAATGCATGGGATTATGATAGTGGTCTTATGTCTGAGCTGATGTTTCCAGCGATAGCAACTCTCCCCTGTTGTTGCCGTGTTGCTGTTCGGACAGGTGCTGTCAGAAATGAGCTGGTCTGGGGGGGAATGCACTACCACCCCCGCTCCATGGGCCAGCTCCAAGCCAGCAATGACAGCGCTCGCCCCCCCAGCCTCAGCTTCAGCGCCAGTCATGGCTTCAACCCCACTAATCACCACTCTCCTCCTTCCACCCACCAATGAATGCCAGGCCCCGATTGCCCATGTGGAGAGTGTATACCAGCCCATGAGTAACGGCACGAAGCACATTAAGCTGTACGCTGACCACTGCACAGCAATTGCGACAGTTGAATCCAGTCCTGCCAGGAACACGGCCAGTGCACCGCTCGGGCCTTCAATACCAGCCATGCTGAGTGCGTACACTGGAAGCAGGGCATTCACCGGGGCTGCGACTGCCAGCAGATAGTATTCCACTGTCCCGGCGGCCAGAACGCCCGGCCTCGGCACGGGTTGAAGGAGAGATGCCGCGGACTCACTGCTGTCACGCTCCACCTTCCGTCCAGACACCAGCCTTCCCAGAGACAACAACACTCCGGCAGTGACCAGCATGAAACCAATCAGGTACTGGATAACCGTCTCCCACTGTCCCCAGCCAACCAGGGCAATCATTAAGCCCAGATGGCAGGCGGTACCAATAGCCATCCGCTGTCTCAGGTCTGTCCCGTTTCGGTTATGAACAAAGGCAAAGAAGGCTAGTGCCAGTCCGGAGACAATGGCAATAGGACCAAAGGGTGGAATCCCTGTCCAGACCGGCATTGACCGAAGAAGCCAGAGGAGCGCCGCCACCCCAACCCCAGCCCCGTGCACGGCAGCTAGAGGACCGGCTGCAATACCAGCCCCCATAAAATGAGAGCGCCGCATGGCTGCCATCGCCCCTGTAAACGACACCCCGATGGTGGCCAGGAGTGCTGCCCACAGCAGGATGTTCTTCACCTGCCCATGCTGGATAGCTCCGGTGCCAGTCCATGCCCCTGCAAATGCATCCTGAATGGGAACCTGCAATGAAGCGGAAGGAGCACCCACAATCATCTCCATGAAAGTATTTGCACTGAATCCGCCAAGCCCCCCTACTACTTCGTACACAAAGACACATGAGGTGAGGATCGCCAGACTGAGGACCCGTTGCATAAGGAAAAATCTCAGCGCAGCGCTCGATTTGGCCCTATCCTGCATGTATGAATTGAGAAGTAGCCAGGTGAAGAAAGTAGCAAGTTCCAGGCCTAGCCATGAAACAATCAAACCGCTCCCCATGACCAGAACCATAGATGCGAAGAGGAGACCGTTTTGCAGAGATACTCTGCTCCTTGAATAGGGGATTCTAAGGAGTGAATTGGAAGCTGCTGCCCACCTGACCCACCGTCCCCATTTCTGCCAGGGCTTGGCCAGGACTGGATGAGTAGCCCAGACAGATGGCTTGAATCTGAAAGGCAATGGTACCGAATCAACTCCCAAGATTCCTGAGAGTTGAACCGATAAAACAACCATTGATAGTGCGGCGGAGGCCAACAAGGAGAATTCATCAAGGATGAAGCGCAGGTGCAGCTCGAAATCGACACCGGAGAGCCACTTCATATCCCAGGAGAGGGGCAGTTGGAGCCAGTCCCCCATAGAAGCCATAGCAGACACTGCCAATACAAAGATCAACGTTCCAGCGGCTGGCAGGATGGCCATGATCTTGAGGATAGCTCTGGAGAGCCCGCTGCTTTGACGGGCAGGATCAGCAAGAACGAAGGGAATCAACACCCCTGCCAAGGGCAGCAGCACCATGATGATGACAACGGCGTATTGCAGGAATTCCATTCAGATTATCGTTCCCGTCTCCAGAGTGATTCATTGCCCTCCCCCACCTGACTACCACCTGCCGCTCCACTTAGCGTTACCGCACGATACCCCATATTCAGACAATGCGCCATACCCAGCATGTGGGAGGCAATGGGTAGACCATCCTCGTCATACCTATCCAGGTTTCAAGACTTCCCTTTATGACCATGGCGCTGCCGTGCTCAATCGCATCGCAGGCTCCACCTCACACCATTCAACATATCTAGTTGACGGATTGAACACTTCCCATGAAAATACCCCCATGAACCGAGGAATCGATAAACTCAATCCACCACAGCAAGAGGCAGCCCTCCACGACAACGGCCCAATGCTGGTGCTGGCCGGGGCAGGCAGCGGCAAAACCCGGGTAGTCACCCACCGAATAGCCAGGCTACTCTCCAAAGGTATCCCAGCGGAACGCATTGTCGCAGTTACCTTTACCAACAGAGCAGCAGAAGAGATGCGAGAGAGGATTATCCAACTGGCAGGAAATAATGCCTGTGAAGGTCTCTTCATCGGTACTTTCCACAGCTTCGGCGCCAGAATCCTTCGTAAAGAGATCCGGCGCCTGGATTACCCCACCCAGTTCTCCATCTTTGACTATGGAGATCAGCTTGCAGCTCTGAGCCAGGTAATGCACGGTCTTGGTGCTGACACCAACAAATATGATCCCAAGGAGGTCCTTAATAGAATCAGCCTCGCCAAAGCTGCCTTCATCAAGCCCGGCGAGCTGAAACCATCCGGGGATCCTGCAGGACGGATAGCGGCTCAGGCCTACGCTCCCTATCAGCACAAACTGAAAATGATGGGGGCGGTTGACTTCGAAGACCTGCTCTTCCTGCCTGTTTGCCTCCTGGCGGAGCACCAGTCTATTCTGGAAAAGTGGAAGTCTGGCATAGATTACATCCTGGTGGATGAATATCAGGATACCAACAAGATCCAGTTCGAGCTGGTAAAGCGACTGAGCGGGCAGGATGGTAACCTGTTTGTGGTGGGTGATGACGACCAGTCTATCTATGCCTGGAGGGGTGCCGACCACACCAACATCCTCCGGTTCCAGGAGCACTTTCCAGCGGCCCAGATAGTCTTTCTTACCCAGAACTACCGCTCTGCCGCCCCCATCCTCAGCGCCGCCAATGCGGTAATAAAACACAACACCTACCGCATGGACAAAGAGCTTTGGACCGAGACCACCCGGGGAGAGCCGATCCGCATCGTCCGTTGCCCAGCCCCTGAACAGGAGGTGGAGTTCGTCGCCCAGGACATTGAATGCCGGGCCCTGGAAGAAGGCCGTCCTTACAGCCACTTCGGGATTCTCTACCGCACCAACGCTCAATCTGGCCCCATGGAAGACAGTCTGCGGGCTCTCAACATCCCGTGTCAGACAGTAGGGGGTACTAATTTTTATGATCGAAAAGAGATCAAAGATTTTGTTGCGTACCTCCGGTTAATTATGAACCCCAGAGACGAGATCAGTCTGCGACGGATCATCAATTACCCCCAGCGTGGGCTCGGCGATATCACTGTAGAAGCCTTGGGTAGCCTGGCTGTTGAGCGCCATATCCCCCTGTGGGATGCCTGCAGAGAGGTGGCAGGAGGCAGGACAGGAGCAGGAACAGGAGCAGACTTCCAGCCCCGTGCAGTAGATGCCCTCCGCACCATGGTTCAAATCATTGAAGACGCCACTGCCACCATGCAGAAGAGTGGCGCTCACGCCGCCGGAAACCTGCTTGTAGAGCGCCTGCGCTTTATAGATGCGGTGATGCGCGGGGAGCGTTCAGACAAAATTGCGACCAGAAAAGCAGACAACATCAAATCCCTGCTTCACTCCCTTGACTGGCATACCCGAAATGCCCAGGACCCATCCCTGACTGCATTTGTCTCACGCATCGCCCTCGATACAAGATCTGACAAAAACAGCAAGGACAACGGAAATGATGAAACCGGCAATGCGGTAACCCTGATGACCCTCCACTCGGCCAAAGGGCTAGAGTTTCCCATCGTTTACATGCTGGGCCTTGAAGAAGGTTATCTCCCCCACCGGGACCGCACCGGCGCAGCACTGTCACCCATAACCGACACGGATTTGGCTGAAGAGAGGAGGCTGTTCTATGTTGGCATAACCAGGGCTCGTGTCGCCCTTACAATCACGCTCTCCAGAGTGCGCAGGTTTAGAGGGCAAAACATCGCCTGTCCGCCGAGCCGTTTCCTGAGCGAACTGCCTGAGGATGAACTGGACGACCTGCCCATGGAGAAGGCTAAGCAGAATTGGGATCGAGAGACTATTGTTGAGCTGAACAAGCAGAAGGCAACAGGTTTTTTCAGTCAGTTAAATAATTTGTTTGGTTAAAACGAAGAGATGGTTACAAAAACTGAAGTTTATTGTATCTGTGGGCCGCCAAACTGGCTGAACTGGCACATCAACTGATCAAGCATTAAAAGACCTTAGAGTAAGAGCAACTCGGTGTTTTCCAACACTGTCAGGCGCAGGCACACAGGGGCGCAATATTGAAAATGGCTGACCAATGACCCGAACTCCCGAAATTAACAGGGCGGCAGGCAATTCTTCACATGGCAGCGACAGCGGCAGGGGCAGGGGCAACAACTGCCCACCAGAGAACAACCAGACCCGCCAGCCGGCAACAGTGCTTGTGGTGGGCGCAGGCGGCCTGGGCAGCGCTATTATCCTGGCTCTTGCAGCCAACTCCAATTGCCAATTACTGATAGTTGATCAGGACCGGGTTGAGGAATCTAACCTGAATCGGCAGATTCTGCACCCTACCCACCACATGGGGCTGCCCAAAGCCCAATCAGCAGTAATCACCCTGAAACGGCTCTTTCCACAGTTTGGCCAACAGACTGGCCATTCACCCATAGGGCTAGTGACATGCATTGACCAGTCCAATGTGGACTCCCTGTTGGATGGTATTCAGATCGTGGTCGATGGCACCGACAATTTTCAGACCCGCTTTATCCTCAATGACGCCTGTGTGAGGCGAGGGATTCCATTTGTACACGCAGGGGTACTGGGCACTGCCGGCCAGGCATTCAGCGTGATCCCAGGTCTGACGCCCTGCTATCGTTGTGTTCTGGGGCAGGTTCCGCCACCAGACTTGACCCCAACAGCCGCAACCGCCGGGATTCTTGGTGCTGCAGCAGGATTCATCGGGGCTATCGAGGCGGGAGAGGTAATCGCCCTGTTGCAGGGAACCGACAGCAGCGAGAGTAGGTCTGAAGACAAGTTGCGTTCTCCACTAACAGGGAACATGCTCCTGTGGGATGGGCTCACATCCACATTCCGCATTCTTGCCATACCGGGCCCTCCCTCCTGCCCAGTGTGTCGTGAGGCTGCCAGCCAGAACAAGTTGGGACAATGTATTGAGTCTGGACAGGCGGCAGTTGTAGAGGGAGCAGCAATGGGTGAGGCAATTTCGGGCATGGGAGGAGAGGTGCTTGAAGCTGTCGCATCGGACTGCCTTCCACCTGCTTTTGCCCCCCACAGCCCCGTGAGAGAAGCATCAGCAGCCAGATATGCCCGTAACATCCTGTTACCATGGCTTGGGGAAACCGGACAGTCTAGACTGTTACAAAGCTCAGTAACCATAACCAGCAGCAATACAACCATCTCGCCAGCGGTAAGAACAGCCGCAGCCTACCTGTGCGCTGCTGGCGTTAGGGCTGTTAATCTGCACCTTGCACCCCATGCCGCCCCACAGGTACTACCCCATCAGGCCGCAGAGTCCTTGAAGTACCTGGGTGAGTTGAACCCTGACAGTACCGTGAGAGTCCAACCCATTACCAGTGAGCAGAGAGGTGATAGCTACTCCGATGACGGAGAGGCAAGCCTGCGAGTACCTAGAGAGGCGGGCGGCAAGGCCGTTTCAGTGGATCTGACCCATATCGAGGAGACCATTCCCCCCGAACTGCACAAGTTGCAGCTCCTGCCCGAAGCAGTGGGAGCCATGGCAGCCTTCAAAGCCATCAGAGCTGCAGTTAGGCATGTGTAGGGCCGCAGCATGCTGTCCTCTTGATTAACGATGAACTCAATCTATACTGCTTCCCTGAACCCTCAAACCCTCCGATGAGTTCTGGCATTTAATGCAGACTATATGAATATATTGTGTTTGCCGGCTGGAAGCCGGCGCTACCAGGGCATGGCATGCCGTGCCCTTCGCCAGCGGTGCACCCTAACAAAGAGCGAGTGGAGGGAGGGGGTTAAATGCGGCTCGTGGTTCATGGAGTACCCGGCATGGTCTGGTACAAACATTTGGTCTCACAAGAAGGCGAAGTTAGGGAAATGATGGCGGGAGAGGTGGTTGTTGCGGAGGGCAATTGAGGGCTGCTCCCCAAA
>CAYZFJ010000106.1:0-11930 GCA_964477705.1 uncultured Myxococcia bacterium
TAGGGGCACGGCATGCCGTGCCCTTCACCAGCGGTGCACCCAATTCGGCCAGACAATTTGTTGAAATCAAATTGCCCAAAAGAACACCTCAATAATGGCATCCCCAACCATCCTTTATGGTAGGGTGGCCGGAATGGTAAATGGGTGTAACTGAATAAGGTTCACAATTAAAGATTGAAATATTTACCTATTGTGCATAAATGGATGGAATGCTTTGTGGTCCCCGAGGTCATCAGCCTCAAATTATTTATTGGCCGTGTATAGCTATGGTGCTGATGTCTGGGTGAGGATGGGGAGAGTCCACACAATTCAGGTCGGCAGGAATCAGATAGTGATGCTATGTGCAGACTTCGTGTGGCAATTGTTTCAGTTAGTATCAAAATACAGGTAAGCTTGTGCTTAGTCAGTATTAGTTAAGTTGTATGAACCATTGGTATCATGCTTTACCAGTAACAGATAGCACGGAGGACAAAGCGATTTGAACTCTCACAGTAATGAACTGCGCCAAAGAAAAGCAATACTTGCCGAGGGGGGAGGCAAGGACAGGATTGATAAGCAGCATACCCTTGGCAAGAAGACCGCCAGGGAACGGATGGATCTCCTCTATGATCCTGGCTCCTTCATGGAGTTGCTCCCATTTACCAACCACCGTTGTGTTTCCCTGGGCATGGCTGGCAAGGATCTGCCAGGTGATGGGGTGGTGGTGGGCTATGGTGGAGTGCAGGGCCGCCTTGTATATGCTTATTCCCAGGACTTTACCGTGGCCGGCGGTTCGGCCGGTGAGATGCATTGCAACAAGATCGTGGAATCCATGCAGGCAGCTCTAAAGTATGGATGCCCCTTTGTGGGGTTCATGGACAGCGGTGGTGCACGCATTCAGGAAGGCGTTCTGTCCCTGAGCGGATACGGCAAGGTCTTCTACAACAATGTTCTCCTCTCGGGTGTGGTGCCTCAGATTGCGGTTATTGCCGGCCCCTGTGCAGGAGGGGCAGCCTATTCGCCAGCCCTGATGGACTGGGTAATCATGGTCAAAGGCACCAGCAAGATGTTCATTACCGGACCTGAGGTGGTGAGGGAGGTGACCGGTGAGGTTATTGATGCGGAAGACCTGGGTGGAGCCTATGCCCACGCTTCCAGGAGTGGGGTGGCCCATTTCGTGGTAGATAGTGACGAAGAAGCTGTGCTGCTTGTCCAGAACCTGCTCTCCTTCTGGCCATCCAATAACATGGATGACCCCCCCAGGATGGCACCACGGCCTGAAGTGTTAACGGATGATCCCCGGATGGCCAGGATCTTGCCAGATAATCCGAAGGAAGCCTACGACATGCGGGATGTGATCCGCTGCCTGGTAGATGATGGGTACCTGCTTGAGGTGTCGGCCCACTATGCGAAAAACATCATCGTTGGGTTTGCCCGTATTGATGGCTCCACCGTTGGTGTCATAGCCAATCAGCCCAATTATCTTGCCGGGGTGCTTGATATAGACAGCTCCGATAAGGGTGCTCGCTTCATCAGGTTCTGCAATGTGTTTAACATTCCCCTGATTAACCTGGTGGACGTGCCTGGTTTCTTGCCGGGCGTGGCCCAGGAGCATGGTGGAATCATCAGGCATGGGGCCAAAATGCTCTATGCATACGCCTCGGCAACTGTCCCCAAGATTACGGTGATCATACGTAAAGCCTATGGAGGGGCATACCTGGCCATGTGTTCCAAGGACATGGGGGCAGATTTGGTGCTCTCCTGGCCTGATACGGAGATTGCGGTCATGGGGGCTGAAGGTGCGGTAAAGATAATTTACCGCAACGAATTGAATGATGCTGCTGATCCGGTCAAGGTAAAGGAAGATTTCATCAAGAAGTACACCAATGAGTTTGCGTCTCCTTATGTGGCTGCATCTCTGAATATGGTGGATGACATTATCGAGCCTGAGCAGACCCGCCGGATTGTGGCTGCCGCCCTGAGGGCGTTCCACACTAAGCGGGTGGTGCGGCATAATAAGAAGCACGGGAATATTCCGCTCTAGACCCGAGTGAGTTAGGTTAGCAATAAAATGAACCTTAAGATGGATTTTAGCGAAGCATTGCTCGTGGTAGCAGTGGGCATGGTTGTTGTATTTATCGTACTGATTGTGCTCTCGCTTCTCATGGAGTTTTCCAACAATATTGCCCAGAAGATAGAGAAGAAGAGAGAGGTCCGTGAGAAGGAGCGGGAGCTGGCAGAAGCCCGCGAACTGCTTGCCTCGGTACCGGGGACTGGTCCAGATGGGGTAGTAGGCTTGACTGGTGAGGCGGCGGGCGATGAGGTGAGTGGTGAGGAGATCGAGCCTGAGGTGGCAGCTGCCATCGCTGCTGCAGTGATGGTGGCCATGGGGCCAGGGGTAGCCATCAGTTCAATTCGTATGCTGGATAACTGGCCTGGAACCAATCACTGGGGCCGATGGGGCAGGCTCGGTCTTATGAATTCCCACAACGAGTAGCGGCTACTACTGGAGTGCTGATTTATGAAAAAATTGAGAGTTGTTGTTGATGGTAAGGCCTATGAGGTCACCGTGGAAGTGCTCGAAGATGATGGGAAACCCGTTGGCGGTGGCAGGCTGAGTACGGCTGCCTCTCCAGTGGCTGTGGCCCCGGTTGTTCGTCCGGCAATGGGCGTTGCTGGTGTGCGTGGGGCTTCTCCAGCGAGAAGTGTTGGGGCTGGTGCTGGAGCTGGGCCTGGAACCAGTGCTGGCGTCAGAGCTCCAGGTGGGAGTGGGGGGAGCCAGGTGGTTGCACCTATGCCAGGGTTGATTGTAAAGATAAACACCTCCCCAGGTGCAATGGTGAAACAGGGAGAGGCGCTCGTGGTCATGGAAGCCATGAAAATGAACACCAATATTCCCGCCCCACGGGATGGGAAGGTGGTCGAGGTGATGGTCAAGCCCATGGACAACGTGGCTATGGGTCAAGTGCTGGTCGTGCTGGAATAGACCTGGACCACATGAGCTTGGTATCAATCGGGTCCGGTTGAGCTATGCTGCTCATTGTCGGCCAACAGGCCTCAGTAATGAACCAATTCAAGATTGACGGGAAATCTGAAAAGGCGACGAATGATTTCTGCACTGATAGAACTTTACGAATCGATGGGGTTTCAGACCCTGACCATTGGGAATGTAGTAATGACAATGGTGGGATCATTGCTGATTTACCTGGCGGTCAAGAAAGGTTTCGAGCCTCTGTTGCTCATTCCTATCGGTTTTGGTGCCCTGCTGGCCAACATCCCCCTCAGTCCTCTTTTGACCGCTCCCGGTAATGGTGCGGAAGGTGGCCTGATGTATTACATCACCCAGGGTGTAAAGATGGAGATCTACCCACCTCTTATCTTTCTGGGTGTTGGCGCCTTGACTGATTTCGGGCCTCTCCTCTCAAACCCAAGAACTTTTCTTCTGGGTGCCGCAGCCCAGTTCGGCATCTTTGGGACCCTGCTGGGTGCGGTGCTGCTTGGGTTTACCGGGCCGGAGGCAGGCGCCATTGGCATTATCGGAGGTGCCGATGGACCTACCGCCATCTTTACCACCACTAAGCTGGCCCCTCACCTGTTGGCCCCGGTGGCGGTAGCAGCGTACTCCTACATGGCCCTGGTGCCGATTATCCAGCCTCCAATCATGCGTGCCCTGACTACCCACGAGGAGCGGGCTGTGCGCATGGAGATTCTCAAACCACCTCCAAAATGGTTGAAGATAGTGTTTCCCATTATGGTCATGATAGTGTGTGTACTGGTGGTTCCTTCTGCCACAGCCCTTATCGGCATGCTTATGTTCGGTAACTTGCTCAGGGAGAGCGGAGTCACGGAGCGGCTATCTAAGACCGCCCAGAACGAGCTTATCAACATCGTCACCATTCTGCTTGGGCTGTCTGTGGGGATCACCATGAGTGCGGAGACTTTTCTCAAGGCCGAGACCCTGAAGATACTATTCCTGGGTGCTATAGCCTTCTCTATCGCCACCGCATCGGGGGTGCTGGTCGGTAAGATTATGTATAAGACATCTGGTGGCAAGATTAACCCTCTGATTGGTGCGGCTGGTGTCAGCGCTGTACCAATGGCAGCAAGAGTGGTGCACAAGGTGGGTCAGGAGACTGATCCGGGGAACTTCCTACTTATGCACGCCATGGGTCCCAATGTGGCTGGTGTGATCGGTTCTGCAGTGGCAGCCGGTGTGCTGCTGTCCATGTTCCAATGATCTGGCGATTTAACCAGGTCAGCTTACTGGGCACCACGGCAGGTGTTGACTGAGTTTGGGCCGGTTGTGAAAGTGGCTAGTTGATGACTCTCCCCTTTCCTTGATATAAGCACTCCATGAAAAATCAGAATTATAAATCAGATCATGCTCACTTGAAGCTTGAACCCATTCTGGAAACAAGTGCCGATCTAAATAATCGTTATGAACTGCCCTGTCCGTCTGATCGTTCATTGCATCCTCAATTGCCCGCCAACTGGTCACTGGTGGAGCACCATGTCATCCATTCAACTAATCTCTGGGCCATGGATAATTTATCCAAATTGACGGATCGGACGCTGGTTACTGCTGCGAGTCAGACTGCAGGAAGGGGGAGACTTGATCGTTCATGGTTCTCTCCGCCGGGTATGAACCTGTATATCAGCGCCGTGCTGAAGCCTCCGGTGAATGGTGAGTGGACGGGTGGCTTGTCTTCTGGTGCAAACCTGGGTCAGATAATGGCTCTCGCCTTGGTGGATGCCCTGACAGAGCTTGAGGTCGATGCTCAGGTTAAGTGGCCCAATGATGTGCTTATAAGTGGTAAAAAAACGGCTGGCATTCTCTCTGAAGCAGGTTTTCGGGACGGTCGCTTTGATGGGGTGGTTGTGGGAGTGGGGGTAAATGTGAACATGGGGTCCGATATTTTGGCCGGGCAGCCATTTGTGGCTACCAGTCTGACTATTGAGAAACCGGGTACCAAATTCGACTTGAGTGTGGTGCGTAATCTGATCATTACACACTTTGAAGAGATGTATGCCCAATTCTGCCAGAGTGGTTTCGGGCCGTGGTGGTCCCGGTGGATTGCTGCGTCGGGGATGATTGGCCGCAGGGTGAGGGTTCATGTGCCCGGTGGGGATATGGTGGAGGGGAGAGTGGAAAACCTGGCTGCTACGGGAGAGTTGTTGCTGAGGGATGCGACCAGACATGGCGGCGATGTGGGCGGGGAGAGAGCTTTGGGTGCGGGCGCAGATGCGGGTACTGTAGCTGGTGTTGTGGCGGGAGGTGGTGCTGAAATTCTGGTGATCCGTGCTGGGGATGTGGAGTTGCTCCCCTGATGCTGGTTCTGAGTATGATACGGTTGACAGGTGATGGTCCCCCGAACCAGAATACCTCCACTCGCAAATCCAACAATGGAGTGTGAAGAAGGGCGGCATAACGAGAACGCTCTCTTCAATGTGAATTAATCTTTAGCCTGAAACGGCGTTTAATTGGAGCAGATTATGGCAGAGACCGTGGATGAACTGTGTATTGCTTATAGCGAGGAAGGTGTGGAGAAAGTCCGGGAGTTGGACAAGGCGGTCCTTTCAAAGGGAGCCTGGACCACAATAGCCTTCCTCTACCAGGAGCTTAGTGGCGCCACCGGTAAATATGGCGAACGGAAAGTAAGCCTGCGCCGGTACAAGAAGATTGGTGGTAAGTATGTTCCCCAGAGCAAATTCAATATCTCCAGTCCCGCACAAGGCAGGATGATCATGCAATTGCTCGACAAATGGTACGGAACTGATGAGACCAACAGCGGTGATGATGGTTCTGACAGTGAAGAATGATGAGTTCGACTTGGCGGCACGGAGAGTTCCTCTCTGGACAAGGTCTTAAGTAAGGTGGAATCAGTACCTGAAGTCATTACAGATATTCTCGGCCTCATATGTGGATGGCGGCGCTTTCGAAGGAGCATGCTCGTGGCAGGGGAGCCGTCGGATGTGTGGGTGGAGTGTCCCTTTTTTTTCTGGGCCATCAGACTTGAGCCTGTCGGGTCAATCTCTCCACAGGTGGTGGCCAGAGCGAAGAATGGTTATGGTGACATCGGTCGCTGGGTCCTTGTGGATTCTGGAATCCAACGACCTGAGACCGCCGCTGGTGCTGCAGTTTCCCGACACGTTCCCACCCTGGAATTGCTTAAAAATGCGGGTGTCGATCCTGCACAAATCAGTGATGTAATCATTACCCATCTGCACTGGGATCATGTTGATGGACTGGCTGCTATTGTTGCGGCCAGGAACAGCAATGTATCCGTATGGCTGGATAACAGGGAGCTGGACTGGGCCAGGGACTTGTTCTCCGGTATTGTGAATGGTTGTCCGGCCCCTGATGATTCACCAGAGGAGAGCGGAACATCGCCCTGTACTGTTTTGGGGGTGAGGCGCCAAGACCTGGAACTGTTTTTGATGCTGCATGACCAGGGGCAGCTCCATCTGATAGAAGGCTCCTGGGCTCCTGAAGTTGTAGCTGATGCTCCAGGCATCATGGTCATCTCCAGCCCGGGCCATACCCCTGGCAATTTGGCAGTGATGGTCTCGCCAAGTTCTGCGCCACCATTCCTCTTCACCTCTGATGCTGCCTACCTGGGTGAAAATTTGACCAGAACGATTCCTCCAGGAACTGTGCATTCGACAGCTCAGGCAATGGATACGATCTCTCGTCTGGTCATGTTTTCGGAATCTCACCCAGGCATAGTCTTCATTCCCGGTCATGACCCCGCAGTGGCCACATCCTATCCTGCCATGGGCATAGGGGTGTTACGCCTGTATCCATAATCCACGAATTGCTTCACACGGCGGGTGTAGGGTGAGCGGCGCTCTCTCTCTAGAGTTCCGTGTCGGTAAAGGGGCACGGCATGTCTTGCCCTCGTGCCAGTGGTTCAATCAACCCGCAGCACGGTACTGTACTCATCCCACTTTCAACTTTCCACTATGAACCTTTACTTTCCCCCCGCCCATTGCATATTCGGCCCATTTAGGCAAAGCTGTTGTATAATGCCTGGTGTTCGCTGCGAAAATAGCAGATGTCGCCTGATGTTGCTCTGTTGGTCGGTCAGCATCGGTGATGTATCAGCCAGAATTGAGCGATGAGAGCCTCATACAATCCGTTAAAGGCATGGAAATGGGTAGATATATGGGCAAAGGCCAGGACAATCCGAGAAGAACAGAGACGATCCTGGTGACTGGCGGGGCAGGTTACATCGGCTCCCATACGGTGCTTCGACTGGTGGAAGCAGGGTACAGGGTAGTGGTTCTTGATAACCTCTCCACAGGACACGCAGCAGCTCTCCCTGTTGAGGTGGAGCTTCATGTAATTGAACTCCGAGATCGACAGGGATTGGAGCGCATCCTCTCTGGCATACACCCTGACGCAGTGATTCATTTTGCCGCTTCCATTGAGGCTGGAGAATCGGTGGTCAATCCATCAGTCTTCTATGGCAACAATGTGTGCGGGACCCTTAACCTGATTGAGGCTATGATTGCCTGCCGTGTGAAGAATCTGGTCTTCTCCAGCACCGCTGCTGTATATGGTGAGCCTGTAACTCTCCCCATAGGTGAGAGCGCCCCTCTTGTGCCGGTTAATCCCTACGGTAATACCAAGCTGGCAGTAGAGAGGATGATTGCCGACCATCATGTGGCTTTCGGTTTTCGTCATGTGATCCTCAGGTATTTCAATGCCTGTGGAGCCCATCCCTCTGGTCATATTGGTGAAGCCCATCCACGTAAGACCCATCTGATTGAGCTGGCTCTCCTGGCATTGATTACTGGCAGGGACTCTATTATCAAGGTGTTCGGTGAGGATTATCCAACGCCTGATGGTACTGCGGTGCGGGATTATGTGCATGTGTGCGATCTGGCTGAGGCCCATGTTCTGGCTGTGGATGCCCTGTTGTCAGGTTCTATGGATGCGGACATCTTTAATGTGGGGCTCGGCAGGGGATTCAGCGTTAAGGAGGTGCTAGATGCGGTCGACAGGGTGACCGGACGGACCCTGCGGCGAATCTCTGCACCGAGGAGGCCTGGAGATCCTGCAACACTGGTGGCAGCTACTGACAGGATCGGGCAGCGATTGGGGTGGTATCCCCGATACAAAGAATTGGATGATATTGTAGGCACTGCCTGGAATTGGCACAGGAACCATCCTGGGGATTTCAACGGCTGAAGGGCGTGATTGGCTGAATTGTAATCGCTTGAGTAGTGCAGAAATAATTTAATCAAAACAAGGGGGGCATAATTGTCACAATCTTTAGATAAGGTGAGTTGTTTCGGAGGAAGCTTTTTATGTACGGTAATGGTCAGAACGGGGTGAGAACAAGCAAGGTAACTGTTCGTACTTTGGCAAATATGAAGGAAAAAGGGCAGAAGATCTGCATGGTCACCGCCTATGATGCAACCTTTGCAAAATTGGTGGATGTGGCAGGGGTGGATGCAGTGCTGGTGGGAGATAGCCTGGGAATGGTGATTCAGGGGCTGGAGAATACGCTCCCGGTCACTCTGGATGAGATGATTTATCATTGTAAAGCGGTGGCAAGGGGATTGACCCGTGCTCACCTGGTGGGCGATTTGCCCTTCATGTCATATCAGGCATCCAGTGATGAAGGGATGCGCAATGCGGGCAGAATGCTCAAGGAGGGGCAGGTCGCTGCTGTTAAGCTTGAAGGTGGTGAAGAGGTAGCCCCTCTGGTTGCCCGCATGGTTGATGCAGGGATTCCGGTTATGGGACATATCGGTCTGACACCCCAGTGGGTAAACAAATTCGGTGGCTTCAGAGTGCAGGGCCGTGTGGAGCAGGAGGCGGACTATATTGAACGGAGTGCCCGAGCCTTGCAGGATGCAGGGGCCTACTCTATAGTTCTGGAGGCGATTCCAGCTCCTCTGGCGGCTGCGGTATCAAGGGAGCTTACCATTCCCACCATTGGGATCGGCGCTGGCGTAAACTGTGATGGCCAGGTGCTGGTAATCTATGATTTGTTGGGAATGGATGATGACTTCAGTCCAAAATTTGTGAAGAAATATGACAACCTGGCTCAGCGCATTGTTCATGCGGTCGGCTATTATTCAGATGAGGTGCGCAACTCTGCATTTCCGGGCAAAGAGCATTCTTTTTAGAATCGACTAAGCACGGGTGGGCAAGTTGTGGGCAGGGCAGTGGGCATTGGGGTGGGGGAGATGGTGGAACGGTTAAGCCCAGACAGCTATCCATGTTTTTGGGCTTTTTTATTCTGTTTTCTGGGCATAATTGACCTGTTCTACTGTTCTTTAATACATGTATGATGGGTATTTACCATGCCTAGGCTGGGCTTTTAGAATGGAGGAGTCCCTATGAGTGATGGATCGCCGGATATCAGGACAGTTGTTGATCCTTTCAAGGAATTCAAGGGATTAAACACCACCGGAAAAGCGAGTGTGATCGGCACGGCGAAAGCTTTGAGAGCTCTCTCCCGTGAGGCTAGGGCTCAGGGGCGGAAGATCGTGCTTGTGCCCACCATGGGCGCCCTTCATGAAGGGCACATGTCTCTGATCAGGGCAGGACGCCGGCGAGCTGGCACCAGGGGACTGCTCATTGTGAGCATCTTCGTGAATCCTACCCAGTTTTCCCCTGGCGAAGACCTGGACCGTTACCCCAGACCATTGGATGTAGATCTGCAGCTGTGCAGTGAAGCCGGTGTGGATGCGGTTTTCGTTCCGTCTGTCAGAGAGATGTATCCTGATGGATACAGTACCTATGTGGAGGTGAACGGTCTCACTGAATGCCTCTGTGGTAAATGCAGACCTGGTCATTTTCGGGGGGTGGCTACCGTGGTGCTTAAGCTGCTCCTGGCCGCTATCCCCCATGTGGCTCTCTTTGGCAACAAGGATTATCAGCAGCTGCTGGTGGTGAAGAGAATGGTCGAGGATATGGGACTTGATGCGGAGATTGTGGGACTGCCAATTGTCAGGGAGGTGGACGGGCTGGCCATGTCGAGCCGTAACCAGTACCTGAATGGGGAGGCTCGAACCAATGCTGTCAGGCTGTATCAGGGACTGCAGGCTGCCAACAGAGCTTATGCTGCTGGCGAAAAGAGTGCTGAGAAGCTCGTTGCGGCAGCCCGTGAGGTGATCGAAGGGGGGAATAGTGACGAAAAGGGGGCTGAAGAGCAGGGGGTCAAGATTCAGTATCTGGAGTTGCGCGATAGCGAGACCTTAGCCAAAGTGGTAGGCAAGGTGGGCCAGGATCAGGTGGTGATGTTGGTGGCCGCCTATGTGGATAATGTACGCCTTATTGATAATATGGTTCTCAGTCGTTGACAGACAGAGGTTTGCACCGAAATGTCTGATCTCTTTTCTGGTTTCTCCTTAAGACGACAATTGAGTAGCACCACTGCATGTAATTGCATCAGTTGTTGTTTATTGCTGGCTTTTTGCATGGGAATGCTCTTGCTGTATGTGCCAACAGTCTGGGCAAGCCAAACTGGACAGGAAACAAAGATTTACATTGGCGGTGCAGCCATCGATGTGGGATGGGTCGTTCACCCCCTGTGCCCTCTGGATGGAGAGCCGTTCATACCTGCCGCAGGCAGTCCATATTGCAAGGTTAAGGCTGCCGCCCTCGCTAAAGCCAAATCTAAGATTCGATTGATTTCAATTGGTCATTCTCTCAGCGCCTGGGATCCTTCTGGCCGGCCTCTTCTCCTGTCTCAGGAGGATGAAGACTCTCATTTTCTTGTTTCGCACAACGGGGAGATTATTCAGGTGGCTGATCCTTCTTTGCCCGGTGGCCAGGTCAGTGATGTGATCACCATCAATTTGCAGGTAGTACCTCACCAGACTGGGGCGGTGAATAAACGGGAGGACGAGGAGCATACTGCAATAGCAGGTGTGGCTGGTGACAGTGGTCATGGTGCCGAATCTACGGGCTCGGATGTGGCGGCATCAGTTGGTCCGCTACTTATGCCTGCTCATCCTGAAGGTCAGATGAACTCCCTCAGGGCTCTTTTGCGGGGAATTGTGGCCGTATTGCCGGCTCTGAGGGGAGTAACTCCTGAGTATATGGACGTTGTGAGGGCTAGTGGGGCTGCAGGGGCAAGCGGGAGTGGGCTTACTGAATATTATCAGGCAGGCCAGGATGGTAAGGGTGCGCTGAATTCAGGGGATAGGGCTAAGGCCGTCAGGAATCCGGCGCAAAAGAAGGGGCAGCCAAAGAGTATGCCTAAAGTGCAGATTGTGGGTCTGGAAAAATCACAAGCCTTGTCTGACCTAATCCAGGATGCTCTTAACCCCCGGGAAGTTCTCCCATAACCCCATGATCCTGATACTTAAAGCACCAGAACCAAGTCTGGCAGCCCTTTCAGGTGTTCATCCACTGCGGTCATATGTTCTTTGCTGAGAGCCTGGTATGCGAACCCCACAGAGAGATAGTTCCCGCTTGTGCTGAGCTTGTCTTCGCCCCGCTTTAATTCGGGCATCTTCTGGGATAGCTCCCCCAGAGCATTCTTGAATGATTCCGTATGGTAGCCCATCACCCTGAGAAACACATCACACGGATAGGTGATCTCTGCAGTTGGCTGGCAGCAGTCTGATTGGCAGCAATTTTTCATTTTTTTTGAGTTTTGAATTTATTGGTTGTTGGTATCAGTCATATTTCAGGTTTGTTTAGATAAGTACTCATCCGTCCATTGTCAATGGTCACCATGGGATGGTGCAAGGGGTTTGCTCCCTATGAGTTACAGCACCAATCGCCTGTAGGGGCACAGCATGTTGTGCCCTCTCGCCAGCGGTCCAACCAAGCTATATTGCTCCCTATAACCCTCAAACCACCCCCACCACTCATTCTCCACCCAATCCCTCCCTCCCAACCCCTGTAGGGGCACGGCATGCCGCATACGTGTTCGGTTAAGCTTCAATTCCATGCCACCAAGCCATCAACTGCCCTATCACGT
>CAYZFJ010000107.1:0-11834 GCA_964477705.1 uncultured Myxococcia bacterium
ACGCCTGTAGGGGCACGGCATGCCGTGCCCTTCTTTAGCGGTGCACCCAACGCCTCCATCCCAACGCCTAAATGACATTTGGGGGACATAGAGTAACAGAGACCTCGCCCCTTGCCGGCCACTCCTGAAACCCAGGGATACCCATTGACAACTTGCTACTTTGTACTTTTCACTTCTTCCAACAACGTGCGCAGTTTGCCTGCTGCTTCCTGCTCAGCCTGTTTCTTGGAACGTCCTTCACCAGTAGCCCGCAGCAGCTCGCCGTCACTTGCCTCTACTTTAAAAAACTTGTTGTGTGAGGGACCAGATTCATCCAGCAGAGTATAAACAGGCAATCTGCCCAGTATACGCCACATCTCCTCCTGGAGCCTGGTCTTGGCATCCACTGGTCCAGAACGAGCCTCCTCAATGGCTGCATCCATAATGTGACCAAATACCTCCATAGCCGCATTGAACCCTGAATCAATAAATACAGCCGCTGCCAGAGCCTCAAAAGCATCAGCCAGAATGCCCGGCTTTTCCCTCCCCCCTGATTTGATCTCACCCTTACCAAGTAAAATAATTTCATCCAGGTTCAGTGCCTTCGCACAACGAGCAAAAGACGACTCATTGACCACTGAAGCTCGCAACTTGGATAGAAACCCCTCCGGCTTATCTGGGTACTTATCCAGGAGAAGTCTGCTGGTAATCAGGCCCAGGACCGCATCCCCAAGGAACTCGAATCGCTCATTGTCCTTCCATCCCACATCCTGATTCTCATGGAACCATGTGCTGTGAGTCAGAGCCTCAAATGCAAGGTTCATGTTCTTGAAGGTATATCCCAATTTTTCAGTCAGTTTCCCGAGCCCTTCCTGATCCGGTTGTGAAACCTGAATAGCTTCAGGTTTGCCAGCATTTTTCCGTTTTGCGCTTCCGTCAATCATACGGATTTGCCCTTTGGGGGCACCCTGCTTTCCAGTTTTACTACCGGCTTTTAGGTTTGAAGTGGGCTTAGATTTACTGATTCTATTGGGGCTACGGGTTCTTGTAGCAGTAGGGCCTGTAGTATTAGCCCTGGCTCGGGTGTTGCTCCTTGTGCTTGGTGCAGCTTTAGCCAGATCGCCTCTGGTCATCCACTGTTCATCATTTTCTGAATAGGCGTTTGGCACGGTTATTTTTCCAATTTTCGTGTTATTCATAACTAATTGCTTAATCGATTGGTATTGCTACTGCATGATTGTTTCGGTAACTAATCACCTTTGCCCTGATCAATCTTCCCTCCAAAGCGGAACGGTCCAACTCACCAACACCTGAATTGGAATGAAGAAAATGAAGGTCATCAGTATCGCTCTTATCACATTGGGCAGAACCTGACAGTAGCACCGGAAGGTAGTTACCTGCAAAGCCAGTCAGGGGAGCATCATTCGTTTTTCGTTGTCCATGCCGGTAACATTCAATAAGAACCTGAACTTCTTTGCCAATATTGCGCTTTGCAAACTCCTTCTTCTTTTGGTCACCCAATTTGCGCAAGATGGCTGCTCTTTTCTGAACGGTTTGGCTATCAGGTACATTGTCCATTTGAGCTGCTGGAGTACCAGGTCTGGGTGAGAAGGGGAAGACGTGCAGGTAACTGAGAGGCAGACTGTCCACAAACACTCGGGTCTCTTCAAAGGCATCGTCAGTTTCACCCGGAAAACCAACAATAATATCAGTTCCTACCCCAGCATCGGGCATCATTTCATATATGGTCATTACCATATCAAAATAGTCTGCCCTGACGTAAGTCCTCCCCATTCGATTGAGAATCCTATCTGAGCCTGACTGGAGCGGAATGTGAAAGTGGTGGCAGATACTGCTGCTGTTGCTGATGGTCAGGATCAGCTCCTCACTGATAGAAGGAAGCTCAATGCTGGATAGGCGAATTCTGGGTACTAGTTTCGCCTTGTCTAACCATTTAATCAGATTAGCCAGAGAAAATTGCTGAGCAACAGCATCGACATTTTCATGGAGAGAATGAGACAATCTGCCCAAAAATCCAGGCCATAATGCCGGTAAGGACGAAAAATCATTAAAGATGTCAGTGCCATATTTACCAAGGTTGATACCAGTCAGCACTACCTCCTGGGCTCCATTACTTCCGAGGGATTGCAGCGATTCCATCACCTTGTGGGGTGGAGTACTTCTGATATTGGTCCCTCTGGCATGGGGAATGATGCAGTAGGTGCAGTGGTTGTCGCAACCGTCTTCAATGGCAAGAAACGGACGTGTGCGTCCTCCCCACAGGCCCGAATTGGATTGCTCTTTCTCAGCCGCTGAATGAGTAGGTGAATCACTTAAATAAGCATATTTATAAGCGGTCTGTGGGTGTTGTCCCGCTCCTCCGCAACCGAGTGTTTCAATTTGGGCCGAACCCCGGGGGGTACCCTCATTGTGAAGCCCCAGAACCTGCCCGATGATGGAAGCTAATTCCGGCTTTTCAGCGTTACCTGCAACATAAACAACACCGTCAATCTCTGAAAACTGCCCAGGGGCAACAGTAGCACCACAGCCAGTGACCAAAATCAAAGCATCAGAAAACTGCTTATGGAGACTTCTAATTAACTTTTTGCCCTGCTTGTCAGCCTGAGCTGTAACAGTACAAGTATTCACCACCAAAAGGTCTGGTGCCGGGGTTGTCTCGTCGGCCCATGGCAACAAGGTGATTCGGTTCCCATAGAGATGAACCAGATGCTCTTCCAGAAGGGCCTGGTCATGGCGATTTACCTTGCACCCCATGGATACTACCGCCACCTTGTATGTCCGCCGGGAGCTGTCGTGGCCCCATAAGTTTCGATCGATTTGCTTCAACACGGCTTACTCTTCAACCTGGATTATTCTGCCGCCCCCAATCAATTGGCGGTCCATATAGAATGCCACAAATTGGCCGGGCGTGATGGCCCTCTGGGGCTCCAGGAAACACACACGTACTCTCTCAGGCTCATCTATCATATCGACTTCACCCCCATAGTCACTGGTATTATCAGCAGGCAGCCCCTGCAAGGTGGCGGGTGCCGCCCGATGCCGGTACCGAATCTGGGCCAGCACATCTAATCTCCCATTCATAACTGAGGTCAGCCAGGTGCATCCATCCGCTATGAAGCTGGTGTGCATAAGCGAGTGGGGAGGGCCTACTTGAACCGTATCAGTAGATGCGTTGATGTGGGTCACATGTAGCACTGGATTGCCGCCACCCAAACCTATCCCCTTCCTTTGTCCGATGGTTAGAGTGTGAATTCCCCGGTGCTTGCCCACCACCTGCCCCACGCTGTTCACAATGGGACCGGGTTGGGGCAGCTCAGCAGGGTCTACCTTCTGCCTGATGAAACTCTCAAGCCCTTCATCTTCCATGAAGCATGCTTCCTGGCTCTCCTTGCGTGCAGCAGTAGGCAACCCTCGCATGGCAGCCATCCTGCGTACCACCTCCTTGTCCATGTTTCCCACTGGGAAGAGAATGTGCTCTAGCATACTCCTGTCCAGTTGACACAAGAAGTAGCTCTGATCTTTGCCAGGGTCAGCGCCTCTGAGTAATGTCGGATGGCCATGGTGGTTCATACCAACTTCGATGTAGTGACCAGTGGCGAGATAATCAGCCCCTAGTTCTTTCGCTTTGTGCCAGAGCGCTTTAAACTTAATGTTGCGGTTGCAGATTACACAAGGATTGGGGGTCCTGCCGTTCAAATACTCAATTAGAAACGGCGTGATCACCTTCTCCTGGAAGAGATCCTTCATGTCGAGTATGTGATGGGGTATCCCCAGGTGTCGAGCAACTCGAATTGCTCCATCCAACTCGTCTGATGGAACCGAATCAGCGGCATGCCCGGTAGCAGTCTCAACCTTATCTGATGTACATGAAGCGTATTCTTTCTGTCTCTGAAAGAGCTGCATGGTGATGCCAACCACATGGTAACCTTCCTCCTTGAGCAAGGCAGCAGTTAGAGAAGAATCCACTCCGCCACTCATGGCGACAGCAACAGTTGCACTGGGTGCTGGTTTTGGATAAGGCAACAAGAGTTTTTCGGCTTGTTTCTGGCAAAGGTTGGTGTTGGTCTCGATTTCAACTATCATTTCACTCAACGTACTATTTTCCAGGGCTTGCACTCACAATCAGCAAGAGATCCTGTTATTCACTTCCTGGAACGGAAAGACTTCTGCATTTAGCGACCGCATCAGGGAATGCTTTGATGAACTTATTGATGTCAGCCTCAGTAGTGGAATACCCCATGGAGACTCTCGTTTCGGAACGGGCGCTTGCTGCTGAATAGCCCATGGCTTGCAATACTGGTGACATGTCAAGAGTTCCGAGGGAGCAGGCGGAGCCGGTGGAGACAGAGATGCCTTCAAGATCGAGCGCTGCCATCAGGGTTGCACCTTCGATTCCTGTGATGGTAAGACAAGTGGTAGTGGCTACTCTCTGGGCATTCTGCCCCACAACATGCACACCCGGCACCTGAAGCACAGCAGCCTCCAGCTTCTCCTTCAGCTTGGTAAGCCGAGCGGCTAATGCCTCCTGGTCAGCCACAGCGCTGGCTACGGTTTCACCCATTGCTGCGGCAAGGGCTACCGCCTGAGTCCCTGATCTCATGCCCCCTTCCTGGAGACCGCCGAGCAGAAGGGGGGCCAGTGGAAGTCCTGGCTCCACATAGAGACACCCAATCCCCTGTGGCCCACCTAGTTTGTGAGCCGAAATGGAGAGCAGGCTTATACTCATCTCCTTTACGTCGATGGGCAGAGTACTGACCGCCTGCACCGCATCACAGAAAAAGGGTACATCAGCATGGGCAGCAATAGCAGCCAGCTCTTTTATGGGCTGGATTACTCCTGTCTCATGGTTGGCCATCATTACTGCGGCCACAGTGGGTTTGGGGCTGGTTAAGATGGCCCTCTTATACTCATCCACATCTACCAGGCCATCCCTGTCAACGGGAATAAGACTCATAGGTAACCCAGTATGGGATGATTTCTTCGCCAGCTCAGAGACGCATGGATGCTCCACCGCAGAGACCACGATAGGTCTCCCGGCGCTGGCAAGGCTGGCAAGCCCCTTGATTGCCCAGTTGGCGCACTCGGTTGCCCCGCTGGTGAAATAGAGCCGGTTAGGGTGGCAGTTAATGAGACTGGCAATCTGGTCTCTAGCATCATCCAGTATCTGCCTAGCCTGCCTGCCTTCATGATGGACGCTGGAGGGGTTCCCGCGCACTTTGTCGAGCGCTTCTATAAGCACTTTTCGCACATTTGGTCTTAGAGGCGAAGTGGCATTGTGATCCAGATAGGTTCTGCCTTTAGTGCTCATATTGTGCAATCTCCTCGGGGGGATGGATTATGGGCTGGTGAATCCACTTACTCGCTCGTTCACTACTTGCTTACTACTTGCTGACTACTCACTCACTAACTAACTCATGGTTGCCCATCAATGAGCCATACTTCCGTACCTCATGGGGCTCTAGAAGTAGAAATACTCCACATTCATACCATAGCTTTGCTGGGTTGACCCATAAAAGTCACTGTTCACAAAATCATTGAAATCGAAGCGGGAATCGATAATCGGTTCCATGCCCATGGCCACCCGTTCACCAATTGGGAAACCATCCATATCTCTGAACTGGGCAGGCAGTTTGATCTGGCGTATATGACCAGCCGCATGGATGTTCCATATGGTGGATGTCACCACACCCATGCCCATCATCCACATGACCTGGCCATCGGGGGGCTGGGAGCCGCCATTGACTGCCCAGGTTAAGGTGTTTTCTGATACCGTACTATTGGTCAGAGGGCTCACCATGACAGGAACACCGCACCACGGTGTTACCATAATCTCTTTGGTCACATCAGCAATATCATAGAGGGTTGTGATTGCATAAGGTTGACCCAAGCCTCCGCCGCTGTACTCTTTGTAGGCGCCAGCCCTGAGCATGATGGTGCACCCCTCTAAAGGACCTTCCAGTCTGGGGAAGTGGGGGATCTCCACCCTTTGGAGAATCCTCCCCTGGTATCCCGCATGGGTGAAGAGATCCCAGGCCCCATCATCCCCATCAAAGACCAGGTGGGATTCCATCTTCAGCGTGTTCGGCCCTTCAGGTGCGTAGGGAGGCGAATCAATGGAAAATTTCGCCACCACATCCATTGGAATGTCCAGGTTCACATCTATGCCGTCAATCACCTGATCGGGATTGAGAAAGAGCCTGCGCCTGACTCCCATCACCGCTGGAGTAAACTCCCCGGTAATCACATCCTCCAGTCCGCCCACCGCAACCACAGCCAGCATGCCTGTACGTGAGCGAAGAACATAGTCACCATCCTGATACAGGGTTGCACCCGGTCCAGGTTCAGGACGGGAGGTGTGACTGTAGTATCTGTATGAACTGGTTGTCAGGCGAACAACCCGCACCTGGTTCTGATTCTGTGGAACCGGGAAGCTCTTGCCCATACCGGTAATCCGGCCTTTTATGGTAGCGGTGATCGGTCCTGGTTGGAGAGGACCTTCGCCCCCGCCGCCATTGTTCGGGTCGGGTGGCTTAGGATAAGGGGTAAGAAGCAGGGTGACATTGGCACCATTAAACCCGGCGATGGTGGCTGCGGAGAATTTTTCCTTGAGCCCGTGGATAGTCTGAGGTCCGGTGAGTCCCGGCTCGGAGAAGGTGATCCTGCCGCTAGGTCCGGTTATGCCCCTGTATCGGGACGTGTCCGGGTCGTCTCCCATGATGACCAGGGCTCCACTGACAGGGGCACCGGTGTTGTTGTTAATCACAGCCACATTCACTGAATCATTTATTAAGCCGCCCCAGACCCCTCCGTACAGGTTGGCTGGATCATAGTATCTGAAACCATCGGCCAGCCGCAGGTTGGCCTCCAGGGCTGGGGGCTCGGGTGAGGGTGAGGGTGAGGGTGGAGGAGAGGCAGAGGGTGATGGAGCAGGCGCCACTTGCGGATTTGGAGAGCCCGGAGCTTCTGGAGAGAGGGCAGCAGGCCAACTCGGATGATTTGGGGCAATAATCAGGTCAACAAATCCGATCTTGTTCTGGGGCGTCCGTGCTGAGAGGCGGTTTCCGCTCAGCATCTTTACCTCAGTTGCTAACGCCCCATCAAAGAGGACCTCCATGCCCTCGTGGAACCCGGTGCCAGTCAATTCCACATAGGTGTTGCCCGCGATAGAGCCCATGGTAGGCCATATGCCCACCAGTCGCAGAGACGCCTGGTAGAAGAAGCCGCTCTCTATAATGGCCGTCTGTTCACGATCACCTGCAGCAGTAGTGCAAGACACCTTTACGTCTGCCGGGCCCGATGCCCCAGGAGGCAGGGTGACTTGCATGGCACTGTTGCTCAGCACTCGAATGCTCTCGGTTGCCACTGGCACGGTCCCAATAATCACTCGGCATGAATCAACTGCAGCGAATCCGCTCCCGGACAGAAGCACGGGAATACCTCCTTCGACCGGACCGGATTCAGGTATGACGCTCTCCAGTTTCAGAGGAATATGGTAGGTGAATCCATTGAGAAGGGTGGTGCTGCCCCCTAAGGAGTCGGTTGCCGTTACATGAACTGGGCCAGGCGCTCCGCCTACTGCCGGGGGGATGGTGCATTCCGCCATGTTTCCGTTCTGTTCGAAATGGCAATCTCTGGCGGCTTCTGCTCCCAGCAAGAATGAGGTACGGTCAGCAGCAAATCCACAGCCAGCAAATCGCACCCTTCCGCCCCCCTCAACTGAACCTGAGCTGGGAACCACCCCTTGTAACAACGGGAGGGCGGGGGTAGGAACCGAGTTGCCTCCCATGTAGCCATCGCCGCCCTGGGCATCATCTGTTCCATCAGCGAAGTTGTAGTTGCCGCAGTCCCAGTACGTGAAAGCATCTGGTAAACGGTGGGTATTCCATCTGGCAATGAGCTCCAGCTCAACGGTGCCGGGGGCATTGCCAGGCGGAACCTTCAGCGTGGCAACCGAGCCTTCCTCGCTAATGGCGATAACCTCCGCCTCATCTCCTCCCAACAGGAACCTGGAATCGTCGGTGAAGCCTTCTCCAAGAACGGTAATGCTGCCCCCTCCCCCCAGCGGGCCTGCACTAGGATGAACACTATCCAGGCGCCCATTCGGGTAATAGAGGAATGCGTCCTTTGCTACAACACTGAATCCTGGCTGGTGCAGGCTGATATCCTTCAAACCGGATTGCCGGTTGGCGGGCACCATGCCCTTGATGTGATTCTCATCAAGCACCTGGGGAGCTATCAGCTCGTGGTCACCTATAAGAACCAGCGCTCCAGGAACAAAGCCCCCACCACTCAAGGTGATTGTCTCGCCACCATCCATGGATGCCATGGCCGGCTCCACCCCTGTAATCTCTACCACAGGCTCGTAGGTGAATCCTTCGACCATTCGGACCAGACCTGCATCGGTCTCTATCTGCAGGTCAATTTTGCCTGGTCGATCCACAGGCGGTGAAGAGAAGCGGATCTCGTCAGGGCTCACTACAATGGCATCTTCCACCGGTGTCTGCCCGAAAAAGAGGGTGGCGCTTCTGTTAAAGCCTCTACCCATGATGGAGACGCTGGTATTGCCAGAAACTGGGCCCCTGTCCGGGATGATGAAGTCTATATGGGGAGGCTTGGTTTGTGTTCCAGACTGGCCATTTTGGCTATCTCCGCTGTCAGGGGATGCTGATGAATCCTCGTCGTCAATGGTGCCGTCGAGATCGTCGTTAGGAGGGATTTCTCCCCCATCGGGCCCCCCTGAGTCGTCCATTTGGCTGGTGGGTGGGGTCTGGCTATTGGTGCAACCGGTAAGCCCAGTCATTGGCAGAACCAGCAAGAGCAGGCCCAGGTTCAGTAATAGCCTTACAGGCAGACAGGCTCCGATGCCACTCATGCTCCCCGATTTAAGCCTGCTCACACTCTCATTTTTGCTCCCAGTCCAGGTTTCAGTATCTGGGTTTATCTTTGCCTTTATCTCTGATTCATCAACCATATGCCGATTGGAGTCTGAAAATACAGAATGGACGTTGGCCCACCATGAGAGGCATTCTGTATTGGGAAGCCTTTCGCCAATGTCTGTAGCTGTTTCTCTGGAGAATCTGTCAAGCATCTGGCATCATGTCTATCCGCTGCATTGTGGAATATTGCAGCAAGTCAGCGTTGGCTAACCTATTACCACCTGTCCGTGTATCCTCGAGTCTGGTGGTCGGGTTCCCGGGATAACAGGAGTACAGCGGCAGGTTTTGATCTGAATAATCTTACATTGCATAAGGTTAGAGTCAAGAACGGGTTGCAGGTGATGCCATGATTACCCCGATTTGTATTAGTCCCAATTGCATTTGGATTACAAAACTCGTATGAATTTTGCCTCAGGCTGGGATTGGTCTTGCCAACAAGTTTTTGCTGGATAAATCAGGAAGAAAAGAGAGCTTATGTCCTCTATAGCCCCCGATTCAGTACAAAAAACGAACCATAGCCATGATAGGTTCGGATGGCTGAATTTGATGATTAGAAAGATGAACCCTGCTAAAGCGAACTCGGTGGGGAAGTGGATCTGGATTCTCATTGCTTTGGCCAGCGTCTATTTCTTCCTGTTCCAGCCCATGAACCGGTTCATGTTGCAGGGTTCAACCGATGACTGGCGCTACTTCCATTTTCATTGGGAGGTGAGCTGGAACACCATAGGTGAGTACGGGCAGTTTCCCTTCTGGAACCCCTACCACTGTGGCGGAAATGTGCACCTCGCCAATGCCCAGAGCCAGTTCTTGTCACCACTGGCGTGGCCATCGCTCCTGGTCGGTGTTCCCGCAGGGCTCAAGCTGTTTATGCTGTTCCATTTTCTCATTGGTGTCTGGGGGGGATGGCTGCTTGGCCGCCAACTGGGCCTGAAAGGGTGGCATGCCATGGTGCCTGCCATCCTGTTCCCGTGTTCCGGGTACTTCGCATACCATATGGGCGGGGGCCACTCCTCATTTTTGCCGTTCATGTTTATGCCCCTGATCCTCGCTTTTTATCTGCGCAGCATTGATGACATCAGGTACACCGCAGCGGTCGGAGGTTTACTCGGCCTGACCGTGCTGGAAGGTGGCGTTTATCCTGGCCCTTTTATTGTGCTACTGCTTGGGGTGGTGGCCCTGCTGAAAACCTTCTCCGGTGGACGCTTCAGCCTGCGCCCCCTCACCAGGCTGGCCCTGGCCGGTGTGCTGGCCATTGCCCTTTCGGCCCTCAAGTTGTTGCCGCTCCTTGATTATATGCGTGAAAACCAGCGCCTGGTGCCCAGCGATGACAGCCTCTCAATAAAAGAGGTCTTCCAGGTCTTTCTGAGCAGACGGCTGGAACGCCGCTTTCCGGGGCATCTTTATGTGTGGCCCGAATATGGGGCTTATGTGGGTATACCCTTGTTCGCAGTGGCACTGGTGACCGCACTGGTCACTCTGCGCAAACACTGGAAGCTCCTGCTGGTTATGCTCCTATTTACCGGATTGATGATGGGGAATCATGGACCGTGGTCGCCTTGGGAACTTGTCCGCCACCTGCCCGTCTATAAGAGCCTCCATGTTCCATCCAGATTTGCAGTGGTGGTGGTGCTCTTTCTTGCTATCTTTGCCGGGTTCGGGTTGCAGGCTGTTTCCAGATTCTTACAAGAGCGGAACTGGAAGAACCAGGCCCTTAAATATGGGGCCCTTGCCTTGCCCGTGTTGTTTTTTCTAGCTTCTGTGGGGGATGTGATCTCTTTCTCTCAACACCAGTTTGTCCGGTTTACGGACCGACCAATTGTAGGGGTCAGGGAAGACGCTCCATTCAAGATGACCAGGGGCAGGTGGGCTCTTGCCCATTCCTATCCCCGGTTTCATCAGGGGACGGTTGCATGTTATGAAGGCAACCCGGTGAATCAGGGGAAGGTTAAGCATGGGCTGAAATCTGAAGCATGGCTGGTGCCTGTGGTTGGAGGTGACATGGGGGCAGGGGTGGACACGAGCAGAGAGAGGCGCTCTGTGGGTGTTGGGTCAGCCCAGGTGGCCGTCTGGACTCCAAACCAGGTTGAAGTGGATTTTCGGCTTAAAGGGACAGAGGGCAAACCCGGCGAGGTGCTCCTGGTGATGAACATGAATGATCACCGACACTGGAGGGTTGAATTGCTGGAGCCTGCACGAAAAAGCGACATAGAGACTGGGGCAAGACCAGATCCCGGTCAGATTACTGTGGAGAAGACAGAGCATGATGGACTTGTGGCGGCTCGCCTGGTTGGGAATGACGGTGCCTGGGGCAGGGTGCGATTCACCTACTTCCCCCAATGGTTCATTCTGGGGGTGGTGCTTACCATACTAGGCTTGCTGGGACTGGTGGCAGTATGGTTCCTGGGGAACAAGTCGATTTACAAGAGGGCAAGTCTGGCGGTGGGGAGTGCAGGTCGTGCTGTGACTGGGCCGAGTGCGGAGACGGCACCTGATATTCGCAAAATTGAAGAACTGCCAACTGATATAGATACTGGTTCGGGTGCGGGTGTTGGTGTAGGTATGGAAGCTGGGGCTGGTGCCGGGACGATAGGATGAAGATGAAGAGAATCAACCCCTTACATACCATTTCAAAGGTACTTAATATTCGCCCTCTGGGAACTCCGGATTGGCGAAGTATGGTTTACGGCTTTTGTCTCTTCCTTGTGTTTCTGATAGTTAAACTGATCCAACTGGCGGTTGCCGCCAAGAGCGGCTGGCTCGGACCAGGTGTTGAACATGAGCAGTGGGTGCTCATTCTCGCTCTCCCCGGTTTGCTGTTGGCAGATGTAGTTGTGGCGCTGGTGGTTGTTTTTATCTATGCCAGGTTGCCCGGAGGGGAGGAGGGAGAGTTACTGGTTT
>CAYZFJ010000108.1:0-11687 GCA_964477705.1 uncultured Myxococcia bacterium
CTGCACGCATTCACCCGCCACACACACCTGCCCTGCCCCACCACAGCGCATATTGCGACATGGATCCTCCACGCACACCCCATCCACACAAGACTGGCTATACCCACAAGCCACGAGCATACAAGAATCAACACACACGCCGCCCTCCCCACCAGCCCGGCACACCTTCCCCCGCCCGCAGTTCACACCATCACAGGGATCCTCAGCGCACACACCCGGGAACACACACGCCTGCCCCACGGGGCACCCCACATCAAAGCAAGTTCCACACCTCCCATAGGTACAAACCTCGCCGCTTTCTGAACAGGTTATCCCCTCACACGGGTCATAGCAGTCACCCTGCTCCTGGTCGCACAGCTCACCAGCCCCGCAAGTGACACCAGCACAGGGTGAGATGCACATGCCATCAGTGCAGATCTGCGGATGGGGACACTCACCAGAAGCACAGGGAGCGACACACTCACCATTCACACAATCATGCCCATAAGGGCACACCGCATCTTCATCCACATCTCCATCACAATCATCATCTAAACCGTTGCACTTCTCCTCCGCCTCATCCTCACAAACACCGCACCAGTTGCGCAGTGATTCACCGATGGAGATGACACCATCCAGATTATTATCTGTAGCATCAATGAACCCATCGCAGTCGTTATCCCTGCCATCACACTCCTCCACGCTGGGAGACCTCAACGGTTTGCAGAGCCAGGCCCCATTCTCACAGGCCCGATAACCTCGGGCGCAATCACCGGGCAACCCTGTTTCGCACAGCAGATCAGCAGGAATATTGCCTGGATTCGGATTCAAGCCCTCATCAATCAGCCCATTACAGTCGTTGTCGAGGCCATCGCACACCTCCTCGCCCGTGAAGACGCAAGTATAGGGATCACACACATCCCCCGTACCATCTCCGTCCGTGTCGCGCTGATCCGGGTTCCATAAATCCCGACAGTCGTCACATGCATCTCCAACCCCATCCCCGTCTCTATCCTCCTGCCCGGGATTGAAAACCATAGAGCAGTTATCAACCATGTCGCACACTACGTCTTCATCCAGGTCGATACAAACACCCCCCAGGGAGCGTTCCAGCACAAGACAGGCAAAAGCGTTCTCATGGACAGAGTTAGTCCAGCCCCCATTGGCCTGCTGGGTATTCACCAGATGCCAGGCGATGTCGTAGTACCAGCCTGGCGCCTCCTCAGGAAAACCATCTGCCACCGGGTCCCTGTCGCCACCCACATCATCTGCATAGACTATATTGGGGATTCCGCCGGCTATGGGGCGAGCCGACACCTCCAGGCCTTTGGCCACTGACCACAGGTAATAATAGTATTCACCGGTCACACCCTGACTGTACCGCCAGTGTCCCTGGAGCCAGGAGATAGCCTTCTGCACGTTGGCCTCATCAATGGTGAGGCCTGCCAAGCGATAGGACCACAAACCAGAGGCGGTCATAGAGTGGCGCGTTTCAGGGTAAATTTCACCACCACAACGGTAGCGGTGACCACCATCACCATTTTTGGTCATATTTACAAAACGAACAGCCTGATGAAGGGTCGCATCTGCACCAGGCAGCACGCTGGCAGCAGCCGAAAGACCAGCCATGGAAAACTGGGAGCAGGATAGATCTCCACATGAAGGAGTTGTGTAACACCACCCCCCAGCCTGACATGGACCACCCGCATCGCCACCCTGCCCCTGGGAGTTCTTAAGACCAGTCACACCCAGCTCAAGCCCCTTGCTCACTGTGCTGCGGGCACCTACATCATCCGGTCCACCAGTAGCCAGATAAACAGACCATGCCATCAGGTAGTTGCCGGTCTGGTAAGAGTACGGGGCGTTGTTAGCTGCTGGATCACTGTTAACCATGTAGCGGGCCGCCCTCTCCATCCTCTCTTGATCTGCGGCATCCATGTTCCGGTAGCCCATGGTCGGGGCATTGAACCCTGGCGCCATCCTCTGCTCCAACATACAGAGTGCTGCGAGACCAGTAGCCTGGCCGCCGATCGTCCCATCCCCGCCCTGAGCATTTCTGAACCACTCCACCACCTTGTCAATGGCGTCATTTACCTTCTGGCTGAATGGGGTCACGAATCCATGGGCAACGGAAGGGATGCAGAGCATGAATATCAGAAACATTGCTAAAGCTGACATTGGCAGCAGCCGCCCCTGGACGGGCGACACCCGAAGGGGCCGACTCAAAACCTGGGAATGAATGGCAGACTGCAGCGTTTGTTGAGGCGTCAGCCCAACAGGCACAGGCACCACCACTCCACCCTCCCTCTTATTACCGATGTCTGTTCCAGTGATGCTTTCCATAGCTGCCTCCTGAAGAACCTTCAGTAAAATAAATATCGTACACGCTCAGCTTTCCATATCTCACGAAAACCATATCCGAAAGGTACTGCTTATTAAAGCCCTTGTGAATACATCAGAGCAGTTTGCAGGAAATATTTTCCTATTGTTAATTCTGGTAGCCTGGCAGCACCAACCTGTTGTGATTCAAATGGCAGACAAATGGAGGAATAAAAATGAAAAGACGGCAGATTTTTTCGCCTTTTTGAGGTAAAGAGGATCAACTCTTATACCTCATGGGTTACTTCAATCTGCCGTCCTGGTTCAATATGGAAACCGACAATGGACAGGGAAGCCTCCTGCCCAAGAAAAAGCAAAAAATGTTTAATTCACGCGGGTCACAACAAGCCAGGGGCAGTCGCCACGCACATTCGGTAGGCGCAGGGTGCAAGGTACAAGGGGGAAGAGGGAATGGCCCAGCTTAAGCTGAGGCTGAGGCTGAAGGATTGGGCCCCGTCTCACCACCAGCCCCACCAGCCCCAGCCCTGTCATCATTGTCCTTACCTGCTCCCGATTCGTCGGCAGGCTTCACTGCCCCCAACTCATCCACAGCACCCACTCTGCTAATGTTCCTGCCCTCCTTCTCCTGCTCGTGCACAGGCTTGTCAATAAGCTCCTCAGCCAGATGCTCGCCTCGATCCTTACCGAACCTGAGCACGTTGAGCATGAAAATATCGAGCTTGTTGACAATATTGGCGGGCAACAGATTACCATCAATCTCCACAGACATGGTGGGGTATCCGTTTCGTCGTGCCCATGGAGTATAGATCCCTTCGATACCCCTGCCGATGAGACATGCGAACGGAGAGATGTTGATCACACCGGAGAAACCCTCCAGCATGGCAGTCCCAGCCACACCGCAAGAGACGGTAATCTCAGACTCCAGCTCCGATGTGACAAACTTGCCAAAAGCGTTCTCCATAATCCGGTCCATGTGGTGGGGTGAGTCAACCAGCAGGCCTGATGGGCGCAATGCTGACTGGATGGACTTAATCACGTACTGCTTGTAGGTCTGCTCCACATTCCACCCCACCAGGGAACGCATCTCGCTGGTGAATGGCCTCTGCAGAGCAGGCTTGAGGGCCATCTTCTTGCGCAGTTCATAACGCCTGGTGAAGTCACAGTACAGGATCCACTCGCTCACATCGGAGACTTTGGCAATAATTCCCCTGGCACTGAGCCGTCGGAGCAGTTCGTCAACCGCAAAATCGTCACGTCGCACATAAATCTCACCAACAATCAGCACTCGTGGGCAATCCTCAACCTTACGGCGCAGGGGGATTTGGGCCAGCTCCGCAGCAATATCCCGCAGCAGGGACAGGGTCTTGGTGACATCCTGCTCCGCCGCCAGACAGAGGCGGTGCCACAGCTCATCATAGCGGGCCAGTGCTGAGACCGGATCGGCTGCGCAGGTGCGAAGCACGGTCTCGATGTCCTTCATCACATCACTGATGATCACTCCCCACCAGGCATGTTTGGCAAAATGGGGCCCAATCTCATTGTATGAGTTGTCAGAGTCGAGAACCATGACCACCACGTTCTCAATTTTCAGGTCTCTGAAGAGGTTCTGATAGAAAATATGGTACTGACCGGTCCTGCAGGGGCCTGTAGTACTGGGGACGACCAGCAGGTAAATCTCGTCCTTGCGGTAGGCATCCGAATTAAGGAACTCCAGGGCTTCTCCCAACACTAGCAGAGCGGGGAGGCACTCCTTGCCCGAGGCCATGCTGCGGGCAATCTGCAGGGTGGCCGGGGTGGGAACTGGCTGGGCGATGGAGTTCAGCCCTGCTGACCGCAGAGAGGCGGCCAGCAGGCGAGTGGTCAAGTTGCCCATGTTGGACAGGAGGACCTTAATCCTCGGGTTATTACGAATGGGAATCAGCCGACCACTGGGCTTGTGCTCCACATAGAGCTCATCTTTGCCAGCCACCTTGAAGCGGAGCCCATTATCATACCTCTCCTTCTCGTTGGGGTCGTATTTGCTACGGTACCCCTCGATAATGTCGAGGAATGCCTCAATACGGGTGTCAACGCCCGCATCTGCGCTGTGGGAGTCCAGCTCCAGCACCAGGAATGGTTTAGCTCCCATGTTCCACTTCAGATAATGGAGCATGAAGGAATCAGGGGCACATGAGAAGTTGGTGATGTAGGTGACAAAGATATTGTCCTCTTTTTTCAGCAGGGCGCTGGCCTTCATGTCCTGCTGGCCATAGTACCAGTACATGTTCGAGAAGATGTCCTGGTCAGCCATGGGGAGGATATCGAAAGGAATCACTGAGACACCACGTGTGGTCAGCTTGCGGGGGATACCCATGTTGGTATCGGAGGTGAAGGCGTTGTATGGTCTCCCCAGCAGGGCGACAACCGGCCGCTTTGACTTGCGGGCCTCCTCCAGGGCCTTCTTTCCCATCTCTGCGGCGGCGACTAGATACTGTCCCTGCTTTTCGACAGCGGTCTGGAACGCCTTGCGCACATCGTTTTCGTCAAAGCCCAGTTGCTTCCCCATGACTATGAGGGATTCCAGCGCCTTTGCGTGACCGAACTTGAACGTGATTACAGGCATGAGGAGCCTGTCCTCGGGAACCTCAGGATAAGCCTGCCTCATGTAATAGGGCAGCCCCTGGGTGAGAGGGCAGAAGCAGGCATGAACGTCCTTCTCCATGCTCTCCATATCACGGGCATGGGGGAGGAAGTAGTAGTCAACCTGCTTCTCAAAAAGGTGCTGCACGGCACCATGGGCAATCTCTGCGGGGAAACAGTAGGCGCTCTCCGCACGGGCGACACCATCGGGAGAGATGGCGCTGGACAGCTCGGTCTTCACCCCCAGGGTATGGAAGAACCATGAGTAGAACGGCCACAGGCTGTAAACAGAGAAGCACTTGGGGATGCCGACCGTGTACTCTTTTTTCCGTACCAGGGTTGCCGGGTCCGGACTGAACTGGTCGAACATGAGCTTGTTGCGCAGCTCAACGTAGTCGAAGACCTGGGCGCTGTTATCCATGGTGTCGCTGTCGGCGGCAGAGCCAGCGGCCTTCTTGCGCATGTTCGCATATTTATTACACCTGCCACCGAACATGGTCTTACGGGCACCCACCTTGAGCACCCGAATTGTGCAGTAGTTATCGCAGGCATTACATTGAAAATCCCGTTCATGAACAATTTCTGAAGCAAGGATCTCGTCAATGGTGTATGCCGCCTCCTCCAGCAGCCCATCCTTCAGTTTGGCCAGGGCCATCAGCCCCACGCCATAACACCCCATAAGCTCGGGGTCTGGTGGAACGGTGATGGGCTTATTGAGCAGGAGGGCAAAAGCCAGAGGAACAGCCGGGTTCTTGGCCACCCCGCCCTGCAGCACAATGTGGTCGCCTATGGTACGGTTCCCCACCACCCTGTTAAGATAGTTGGACACGATAGAAGTGACCAGGCCTGCGGCGATGTCCTCCCTGGACGCATCTTGCTGGATAGCTTTCCGTATATCTGAGTTGATGAAGGCGGAGCAGTGTTCGCCAAATTTGAGGGGACTCTCTGCCTTCATGGCTATGGGCCCGATTTCGTGGGCGTGCTCAATGTTGAGGTCACCCTTACAGGTCTCCTCCAGGAACGAGCCGGTACCTGCAGAGCATGCCTCATTCATGGCATAATCGATGGGTACGCCGTTCTTGATGAGGACATATTTGGCGTCCTGTCCACCAATCTCAAAGATGGTATCAATCTTGGGCTGGTAATGGGTTACCCCTACGGAGTGGGCGATAATTTCGTTGTAAACAGCGGGTGTTCCGAGAAACAGGCCGAGAATCTCCCGGGAAGAGCCGGTGGTGGCTGCCAGAGGGATGTTGATACGGCCAAGTTTGCCAAGTACGCTGCTCACCTGCTTCTGGATCTCAACCAGACAATCCTTGAGCGCGGTGACCGGATTGCCATGGGTACGTCCGTAATGGCAGGCCACCATCTCCATTGTATCCATGTCGATAAGACAGGCTTTGGTGGTGGTAGAGCCACCATCCACGCCCAGTATATAGCGGCCCCCATTCTTTACCTTCCCCCGAACAGAGGGGATGAAGGTGACCCGACTGGTGACGTCCTTCAGGTTACTGAACCGATCGAACTTGACCTGATGCGCCGTGAAGAGGTCATCCAGAGAGGCGGGCATGACTCCGCCTTGGTCCTCGGCCAGTAGAGCCGCTCCATAGGCCTCAAAATATTTGGCATTGGACGGCACGGTAAAGGTGATGTTGGGCAGCTTCTCCTTGAGGAATCGAACCATGTGGCGGTTCTCAGTGACACCACCGGTGAGGACTACCCTGCCGGAGGAGATTTTGGCCCGCTTGAGGAAGTCCACCACCTTGACCGCCATCACATTGCTGAGGGAGAGGATAATGTCGTTCTTGGTAGCCTCACCCTTATTCAATCGGTGAGTGCAGTCGCTCTTCATAAAAACGGAGCAGCGGGAGGAGAGTTTGAGGACATTGGCGCTGCTCTCATCGAGCTGGTTTACGTGCTCCAGCCCCAAATCCATGCGGCCCAGTTGCTGCTTAAAAAACTCACCGGTACCGCTGGCACACTTATTGCCCGAAAAGCTGGTCACAATCTTGCGGTTCCCGTCCAGAGTGTAAACCACCATGTCTTCGCCGCCCAGGGAGACAACTGCATCAATGGACCCATTGTCGCTGGTGGCATCGTCAAGAGAGATAGTACTGGCGGCTCGCTCAACACAAATAGGCTCGATTACGCCGGGGAGATTGAGCAGATAACGGCCCTCGGTTCCGGTGACAAGAACCTTTACATCTTCAGGTAGTTTGTGGAGCGAGAGAATGCGTCTCAGGGTGCCCGGCAGATCACCATCGTGGGGGAGGATCTGATGCCAGACTATGTTGCCATTCTGAAGGAGTGCAGCCTTGATATTGGATGAACCAGTATTTATTCCCAGCGTGTACATATCGAATTACCAATTACCTTGAAAGGGATTCCCGGCAAGGCGGGGAGATCAAAGATTTCTCGTCGAGCGGACGAACAATAATTCTGTAAAAATAGATAAAACAATAGCTAACCTCAAACCCGTGATAATACCCCGGCAGTCACTAAAGTCCAGTTTAAAAAGGCTGAAACCCGGATGGTGTCGCCCCTGTATGGGGATACGTCTAGGCAGGCAGCGGGGCCACCAGAAGCCCCTCTGCACGCCCACAAGACAGCATGCCATGAACAGGACCGGGCTCTATCCGGGCGAGAGGATAGTCATGGTTTGGTCATGATTGGTAGGAGAGACATGACGAGTTGTGAGGGTGAGAGTGATGAGCGGAGAAGTGGATAGGCCAATGCGGATAAGGTCGCCACGCAGTCTGGCGCAGAGAGTCAAGAGGCAGGGCGGTCAATCACCACTGACCAGTGCGCATCATGACGAGGGAGCAGGCCTCAACCACTTTCACACCGCTCGCAATCAGCCTGGCGGCCAGCTCCGGATTTTCAGTGCCCGGATTGAAGACTACCCTCCTTGGCTTGACCGACAGTAAATCGTCAGCGATGGAAGCCTGGTGACGGGCGCTGACATAAATGGTCACTGTATCGACCGGTTGCCCAATCTCCGCCAACTTGCGCACCGCTGGAATCCCCTGGACTTCTTCTTCAACCGGGTGGACAGGAAAAACCTTGTATCCATTCTCAACCAGCATCTTCTGGGCAAGGTAGGCATATCGATCCTTATTATTCGAGGCACCATAAACAGCAACATTCATCGCTAAATCCTCCAGATGAGTGCATGGATTACAGCACACCAGACCTGAGGAGACGTTTTGGAGCGCTGCTGGGTGCTGGTGATCATCATGCATCATGCATTTCTGCAACATTAAGCATCATTTTTATCGACGTAAACAATAATAATGGGCTGAAAAAGGGAAGGTCGATCCGTGTTAGTGGGGGGGGGCAGGTGTGGCTGCGGCTCTAACTGCCGCTAGGCCTTAGGTTCAAGCTGAGCCCGTGCTCCCAACTGACGAAGGCGCATGATCAACTCATTAACCTTGCCATTATCAACCAGATTCGTGCGGCCGGTAAGCCGGGGGAGCCAGTCTCTCCATGGGGCAGTACCATGTCGGGCACCAAGAAGAGCGCCCACACACGCTCCGATAGTGTCATTATCCCATGTGTCCGTAGCAGCTCGTATGAGTGCCTCCTGGGGGTCTTCCAGGTACCGACAGACGATAAACAAGACCATGGGAACGGTCTCCAGCAGGTAGGCCCCCGAATGCCAGCAGAGATCCACTTCTGCCACAGAGCTGCCCTGTTCAAGGGCTCGGGGTACATGATCCTCCACAAATCGCCACAGGGGACCACTCCACTGACACCCCACTCCATCACGGCTATAGAGCACCCGATCTCCTTCCAGAGGGCGGGCTAACTCCACGTAACGCTCTATTATCTCCTTAGGGTGTATGGGGGTCCCCCTTTCGCTACGCAGAAGCCACCTGTAGATCTCGGCAAAGGCCACACAGGCAGCAGTGGATGAGCGGTGATCATGGGTGAGGGCCGAAGCCCTGATCACGTCCCACACATATTGAGAGCCACCAGTCCATGAATGGGGCGCATAAACCCCGGCAACCCTGGTGAGTGCACCATTTCCAGCGCTATAACGCCTGGCTCCCCAGAAATCGCCAGGGTGATATGCAAGAGCATTAAAGAAGGACATCACCGTTTTGCCAAGTCCAATGATCGGAAAGCGATGCCATGACTCAATGAGGTGGTGCAGATCAAGGTAGCCCCGATCAAGCATGGATTCCATGGTCCAGAACGTGAACTGGGTGTCATCGGTGGGGGCTCCTTCCACACCTTGAACAACCCTGAGCCCTGGTCTGCCAGCGTGTTGCTCATACACGTGCCCATCACCACCGTCATCACTCTCTCCCCCACCATAGCCACCCACCCGTCCACCATCAATCACTCTCACAAAGGAGGTGATATCTCCACCCACCAGGGTCCTCCTCGTCGTGCCGGTCATTCCTTCCAGTGGCCCTCCCAGGGCATCACCTACAGCCACCCCCAGAAGCATTCCTTCAACTCTGTCAGCCAGTACAGGGGCGGTCTCCCTTCCCCACCTGCCAGTGTCTGGAAGAGCAGCAAGATCCAGTTCCCCAGTATTAAAACGATCCACAACCTCTCTCTTTGAGCTCTCCTGAAGGGATGGCAGGACGCCAGGGAAGAGGGGATCCATGGCATGAAAGGTGCGAAGGCGGATTGTCCCAGATTCACTTTCAAGACTTTCTATAATGGGACCACTATTATTACGACTATTACGACCGATTATGGTGGAATGGTTGCTGCAATCAAAATCCGGGTGAGCAGCAGCTATCGCCGGTGTTCTCCCCTCAGCGCCAAGTAATTTTACTAGTTTTCGGCCCAGCTCAACCCAACCCTCCCTATCCGTCACATCAGTGCTGATGCGGATAGTGCGTCCATCTGTAAACTGGAGCACCACCTGGGGATGACCGCTGCTGTTCCCCTCACCAGGAGCCCATATTTCAGTAAGCGATACTTGTCGCTCCACCACCTGTTTTTCAGAATTCACCAGCCATATTCGAGACATGAACGCTCCCGACAATTTCAGTTCATCCAGCTTATGCATTAAAGCAGGGATGCATTACTGCCATGAAATCTGAGTTCAATGGACCTCCATTTTCAAGGCTGAATCTGATAATTGGGGATATTGGGTACCTGAGGAAACATCTCCTGTGGTGTCAATGGTTGCAATGAGCAGCTTCTCCCACCTCTACTCAAGTTTCGTGTGTACATGAGAAGGCCTGGTTCTTGATACTTCTCTGATCAGCTAGCTCCCAATTCAGGTAATACAGATCAGCAATGGCATAATCGCTTGCCACGCAACACTACTTGACAATTTGACCATATCGCCATACAGTCTTATCTGCTCATTTCCGCATTCGGCGGATTCACCCCACCCAGGCTGACCAATATGGCTGCCGAACTCTGCCCGGAACTCTGGAGCAAACCGGACGCAACGTTTATTGGCAGGATATGGGCGCATGTGGCCAAGCTATATGTTGTATTATCGGAACTAATCCAATAGGATTGAGTTGTTTTAATCAGAACACGTGACGCCAATACCACCGCTGTGACGGGAAAAGATGAAAGAAAGCAAACGTCTACTTATCATTATACTGCTCTTCCTTGTAGCTTGGTTTCTGCCAGTCCAGAACGACCGATTCATGGGAGCTATCCAGGAGAGCCTGACGCTTCTAAACTGGTATGCCAGGGAGCACGTGCTGCTCTGCCTGATTCCGGCCTTCTTCATTGCCGGTGCTATTTCTGTGTTTGTGAGCCAGGGATCGGTACTCAAGTACCTGGGCCCTAAAGCAAACAAACTGGTGGCCTATACAGTGGCTTCCCTCTCTGGCACCATCCTGGCGGTCTGTTCCTGCACCATTCTTCCACTCTTTGCCAGTATCCACAAACGGGGAGCAGGATTAGGTCCGGCTACAGCATTCCTCTATGCGGGCCCCGCCATCAACATCCTGGCGATCATTCTCACCGCCCGGATTCTCGGTCCTGAATTGGGTATAGCCAGGGCAGTGGGGGCAATCGGCTTCTCTGTCATAATCGGCCTCCTCATGCACCTGATCTATCGCAAAGAAGAGAAAAAACGGGAGATTAAAGCTGCGGCAGCCATCTCTGTCACTGAGGAAGACGACAACAAACCTCTCTGGCAGACTGGTATCTATTTCACCTCCATGATCGGTATCCTGGTTTTTGCAAACTGGAGCGCTCCGGTGATTGGGGGCGGCAGTGATAACGTCAGTATGTGGGCCTCCATCTTTTCGTCCAAATGGGTAGTGACTGGCCTCTTTATTATTATCTTGGCATTCTCCCTTAAATCATGGTTCACCCGCCCTGAGTTGAAAGAGTGGGTAGAATCCTCCTGGGGTTATGCAAAGCAGATTTTCCCACTACTGCTGATTGGTGTGCTTATTGCCGGGTTCCTGCTCGGTGGGCCATGCAAGGGTGACAGGGGTATGATTCCCAACTCATGGATCAGCAGTATGGTGGGTGATAACACCATCTGGTCAAACCTTTTCGCTTCGGTGGCTGGTGTGTTCATGTATTTCGCCACCCTCACCGAAGTTCCCATTGTGGAAGGTCTGCTCAACTCAGGCATGGCTAATGGGCCGGCGCTAGCTCTGCTCCTGGCAGGTCCGGCTCTCTCGCTCCCCAGCATTTTAGTAATCCGAAGTGTGATGGGTACCGGCAAGACCATCTCCTTCCTTTTGCTGGTAATTGGCTTGTCAACAGTGGCTGGCTATACATACGGCATAATCATGCCTGGATGAGCG
>CAYZFJ010000109.1:0-11440 GCA_964477705.1 uncultured Myxococcia bacterium
CCAACGCCTGTAGGGGCACGGCATGCCGTGCCCTTCGTCAGCGGTGCACCCAACCAGCCAGAATCTTGTTGCGCCACAGTATGAGTGCACTGAAGTTTGCTAACATTAGAAATTTGATCATTGCGGCGTTATTCAGTTGCCTCATATGCCACATGCCGATATGGTAATCATAATTCCAATTTCTAATTATTTGGGGCAAGTCGCTTATAGCCGATGTTATCGGGTAGGGTTGGTTCTGCTTACTTCACCTCTACACCCCTGCTGTCGGCTATTGAACAGGCAGCAAAATCGCTGCAGATATTGATTTCTGTAAAGGAAAGGGGTTAAGCATGAAGTATTATCTGGACGTGATGAAGAAGTACGCGGACTTCACTGGCCGTGCACGGCGCAAGGAATACTGGATGTTTGTCCTGTTCCAGCTTCTTTTTGGCTTCGTAGCCGGATTCTTGGATGGGTTATTATTCGGTAGCATTGTGGAAGCTTACTTTGTGGGGCCCATATCCTCTCTCTATGTTCTGGCTACCATTCTCCCTTCTCTGGCTGTGTTGGTGAGGAGGCTTCATGATGTGGGCAAGAGCGGCTGGTTCTATTTTGTCAGCCTCATCCCCATAATTGGATATATCTGGTTGCTGGTTCTTTTGTGCACTAATGGTGTGTCTGGACCCAACCAGTATGGACCGGATCCAAAAGCTGACGCCCGCCCCAATCTGGTTCCGGCCGGTACAGTATAACTATTCCAGTCTCCACTTTCCCCTTGCCCCTTGCATCTTTCCTGGTGTGCTGTGCCCACTGTATGTGTGTCTTTAATCCGAGGTCAATCTGCTGTATCTGAGCCTGTTGGCTGGGACTGGATGGCCAGGGTTGACGGGACGGGAGCAGCTTCACTGGTGATTGCTGCTACGGCAGCAGAGGTGGCGGCTGGTTGTGGCGCAGGCGTATCTTCTGTGCATGGGGGAGGATAGCTGCCCATGCCTCGTTCTTCTGGCGTGCCCGGGATTAGATTGTCACCCAGACCAGCGCAGATACCTGCAACCGCCATAGGGGTCTTCAAGATGGCCCAGACCATTCCGCCCAGACTCTGCATTAACTGGCTGCTCTCTGGATTGACAAAGAGAACCTTGTTACCTTCGACCCACGCAGGCAGGCCCATGGCCATCAGGAACGCAAACCCCACGATAAAGACATTACGCTGACTGTGCATGTCAGCGCGCATGAGAATCTGAATGCCCAGGGCTCCGATAACGCCAAATAGGGCGATATATGCACCACCGATCACTGGTGACGGAATGGTGATTACCACCGCCCCAACTTTGGCGACAAAACTGAGCAAGATAAGGATGATGGCGCCGGTGCGCACAACATGGCGGGAGGCAACACCAGTCAGACCGATAAGACCGATGTTCTCCGTGTAAGAGGTGGTGCCGATGGATCCTACCAGCCCTGACAGGGCACAGTTGATACCCTCTGCGCCGATGCCCCTGCTGATTGTCTTGGGAGATGGATCTGGGAGTCCCGAAACACAAGAACAGGAATGGTAATCGCCGATCGACTCAATCATGACTGCGAAAAATCCTGCCAGCAGCGCTCCGAAGGCTAACAGGCTGAATCGGGGAGGACCCCATGGCATGAAGACATTGGTCTTGAACCAAGGGGCCTCAGCCACCTTTGAGAAGTCTACGTGGGCTGGGTGACCGAGCGGGAATAGCCCGCTGATGGAACCGAGCAGACAGAGCAGATAGACAAGGGTGATTGAGCCCAGGATGGCGAAGATGTTGGCGTACCGGTTTCGGCTGACCAGGTTGAAGAGAGCGATGAGCAACACCACCAGCAGCGAGATTGGCCAGTAGGATGCGGCGTTGGAGTTGATGGCTATGGGGGCCAGTGAGAAGCCGATGGCCATAATTACCGGCCCAATCACCACCGGAGTGATGAACCGACGGATACGCCCGATCAGTCCGCTGTAACCGATTACCCCCAAGAGCAGCCCGCCGGCAATAAGGGCGCCGCTTACATACTGCATGACTACCGGAGGACCCTGACTATTGTAGGCCAGGATGACAGTCATGATGGCCGGGATGAAGCTGGCGCTTGAGCCCTGGACAATTGGGAGGCCGGACCCGAGCTTTGGGTGGGTCTGGATGAGGGTGGCTATGCCCATGCCGAAATAGACGCATGATATGAACGCTCCCAGTTGGAGAGGGTTCATTCCCATGGCGGTCCCGAATATGAGGGGCATCAGAGTGGTGGCTCCGAACAGGGTCAGCACGTGCTGGGCACCTGAGAGCACCATGATGGGGAAGGGTGGTTTGTCGAGTAAGCCATAGACAAGGGGACGGGTGGCCATAACACTTCTCCTGCGTTCTCGAAAGTCCGGGTTGTGCCTGTGACTGGGCGCCGCTTACTTCAAGTGATATATTATTGTTGGGTTATTGATTACCGGACACATGATAGACTAGATGGTCAGATTTACATAAAGGATTTTCAATAGGTCACAAAATGTGGGAGGCCCCTGTTTGTTGTTGCTTTCTGTGTGGGTTTATCCCATTATTTTCAGCCTTTTTGTTTTAGTAGTGGTGGGCTTTCAAATACTCAACAGGGAGATTAGGATTGGGTGCGTACACCTGTGGTCAGAGGCCGGGCAGGTTGAACCAGCGTCTCCTTGATTGAGCAGATTCTGCGCAATTGAACGAGATCCAGTATCTCCTACAGCAATACCGGTATCCGCATGATTTATTCTATGGTCAGAATGGGGACAGTGCTCACATTGCAGCTTTGGCTATGCCTCTATGCTGTCACGGCCCAGGCTCAGGTGCAGGTGCAGGTGCAGGTGCAGGTGCAGTCCCAGCCCCGGGCTAGTGTTCCGGCTGCTAATGTTGAGGCTGTGCCTGATGTGATGGCAGAGGTTGCTCAAGGTATGAGCAACAATGGGCCAGATATGGCTGCCAACCCACAGCAAGAATCAGAATCTTCTAGGGAATCGGAGCCAGAGCCAGAGGTAGAACCGGAGCCGGAACCGGAACGGGAAGCCAGCAAATTTTCCCCTTCGCCATGGGCAGTGGGAGCATCAATCATCCCCGGCATTGTGATCCACGGAGCAGGTCATTTTGTTGCGGGCGATCGTGTCAGCGCCAGTCGTCTCCTTGCTATGGAAGGGATCGGTCTGGCCGGTCTGGGGGCCAGCCTGGCAGTGCTGGTGGCAGTGGGCGGCAGCAGCAAACCCGCTCCCCTGTATGTGCCTCTGGCTGTTGGTAGTATAGGGCTATTAGGTACCTCATTCTTGGCGGATGTGGCTGGAACCCTGAACAGTGGTCGGGGAGTCTGGCCAGAACCATTTCTCCTGTATGGCTTCAGACTGCGCACCGGCTATGGGGGGCTGTTCGGTTCCAACCACCGGTTTACCCACTTGGCCCAACTGGGGGCAGGCTGGCATGGCCACCGCTGGTCCCTGGGTGGAGATGTGCATGTCAATCCTGGTGGCGCTTACTCTTCGTATGGGGGCCAGGCAGGTTGTGTCGTCTGGAGCCCTGGAATTGGTAACTCAGAGCGTTCTGCCACCAGTCCTGGCGGGAGCTTCGGCGGCAACTTGGCAGTTGTGGATCCGGTCACCAGATTAACCTTATTTATTGACACAAGGTACCAGGACTTTACTAAGGATGGCTTTAGTGCCCTCGCCGTGTCAGGCTTTGGTGAGCTCCGCTGGAATATGGTCAACATGGTTCCCAGCATGGGTAATGCATGGTTACTGGGCAGACTGGGGTGGGGCATGGACCTTCTCTTCTTTGATGCCCCTGTCAGGGGTGATGATGGTCTCCCGTTTTTGGTGGCTGATGTGGGCATGGGTGCCCGGTTCTTTCGCCTCCTGTCTGCTGAAATTGCGTGGCGCCAGCGAAAGGGAGAGCTGCCCGGTGGTCTGGTAACGTCAGAGGGCATGTCTGGATTCATGGGGATGATTGAGCTCCTGGGGCGCCTTGTACTTGCCCGTAACTGGGCTTTATTGCCCGGAGTACGGGTTGGTAATGGAGTATTTACATGGCTGTCAGCCGAATATTCTTTTCGATAGGCTTCAGGGCTGGGACCATGGCTATTGCTTCAGCTTCAACCCCAAACCCAAGCCTAAACCTAAACCCAAGCCCAACCCTAAGCCTAACCTTGAGGGGCTTAATATTGGCACTAGGCCTGCTCGCTCTAGCAGGGTGCACCGATTCCATAGAAGAACGGACTTTGCGGGATTTTAACGAGATTGGCCATGGGGATTTGGGTGATGTGAAGGTTAAAATCGACCAGGGAGTAGTCAGAGACTCCTCCTTCGCATCCAGCCAAGGGTCTGGTTTTGTTCAGTTCCGTATGAACGCACCCGCAGGTTTGCTTACCTTCATCAATGAGGTGGCCACTAGCAGAGTAGTGGATGTGGAGGTGACCAATGCCATGGATGCCAGCCAGGTATCGGTTCCATCCCAGCCCGGCCCGGATAAGAACACAATATCCTTTCAGGTGACTGTTCCTGCAGATGGAGAGACGGTAGTCTCCGTACGCCCGCCTGCTGTTCAGGAAGAACAGGGCTCTTTTCAGTTTGTCTGGGTAGGTGACGTTCAGGGAGGAAACGAAAAGTTCCAGGTTCTCTCCAGAATGATTAACCGGGAGCCCGGTGTGGAGTTCGTCCTCTTTGCTGGTGATATTACCCAGAGCGGAAGCCAGGAGGAGATAGATGAATTCATAGAGGTGGCAGATCAACTGACTATGCCCTGGTACAGCGTTCTGGGTAATCATGAAAACATGTCTCAGGATGGTTCGTTCGCTTTCCAGCACACCGTGGGCAGGATTAACGTAGCGTTCGATTATCGTGGGGCCAGGTTTATTCTTTTTGATAGCTCAGCGGCCACTCTACACCCCATGGTTTATGGTTTTCTTGATGAAGCTCTTGCTGGTATTGATCCAATCTTGCGAGTTGCAGCCTGCCATGTGCCTCCTTTTGATCCCGACGGTTTACGGGATGGGGGATTCAGCGACCGGATGGAGGCCGCCCGTTTGCTGGCCATACTGGCATCGGGCGGGGTGGACCTGCTCTTTTCAGGGCACCTCCACTCCTTGAATCATGGATTTCAGGCAGGGATTGAGACCTGGGCATCAGGTGAGGGCGGTAATAGCAACCAATCCCGCTTCGACGGCTCTGAGGCCCACTATCTGGTGGCCCATGTGGACCCCATAAGATCAACCGTTCGTGTTAATGCAGTAATTTCTGATTAATGACATGTTTAGTTGGATTATTGATCACATCACAGATGGTAAAGCAAGTTAACACGCTGGATTTGCCATCACGTTATTGTTTGTCGGCAGTATCACAGATAAACCTGCTGGATCTGTACCCGGGATAACGTTCATCATTATACCATGCGATGCTGCCATCGGGGTTAAAATCATACCCCATGGAGCACCCTGGGCTATTGTCTCCATTCGGTTCATTTATATCAATGCGGTCGCTCACATAAAAACGCCCTCGGTCACCAGCCTCCCAGTTACATCCTTCGGTGGTGCTGGCTAGGGATCGGTATTTGCACTGTGCTCCGTAGTATTTGGGATAAATCCCCATGATGTACAGGTAATGAGCGTTACCATCGGGGGCAATATTTCCATTTGTGGCAACTGACCATGCAGCGGCTATGTGGCCCGGTGTCCGTGGAATGAAGAGGCGCATGCCCATGGTCTGGCAGTGGGCTTCTGCCGCACTGGCGCTGGCGTCATACCCGAGATTAACCTTGCGGTATGTGTATCCTCCCCCATCGGTGGTCATGTCACACCACACCACCAATTCTGCCTGGTTCCTGGCGATCAGGAAGTGACCATCAACCGCGTCCTGGTGGTTGGTCTTATACTCCAGGCAACTGGCTGCCGGTGGATGGGTGCCGAATGGGGCTTCTGCGGAACCGTCCCCGTACATGGCCTTAACGGTTAGTTGGCACTCTGCCTGGAGGCTGCCTCGGACCGTTGCTGCCGTAATAACTGTGCTCCCTGTGGCGAGGGCCTGAACTACGCCATCCTGGTCGATGGTGGCTACCTCGGTGTTGCCGCTGGTTAATTCTATCCGCCTGTCGGCAGCGTCATCAGGGGTGACTGTTGCGGTCAGCGTCTGGCTCTCGCCAACAGCTAATACCAGCTCTGTGTTGCTGAGGGTTATAGATTCTGGAGCAGACAGCACTTTTATGGTGGCCTCAGCCTGGCGGTCTCCATCCATGCTGACCGCTTGAATGGTGGCAGTGCCTGAGTCCATGGCCCTCATTGTGCCTGTCTGTCTCTCGATGTCCACAATAGCGGGGGCGCTGCTGCTCCATATTATCCTGCTATCAGTGGGGTTTTCGGGGGTGAACGACGGGGTAAGGTTGAACGAATCCCCAACGGTCAGGGTGATTGCTGTGGGGTGCAGGGTCAGCTCTTCAACCCGGACATACCCGGGAGTCTCGTCGTCACTGGCGCCACCATCATCAGCGTCATCGCCTTGGCACGGCCCTTCTCTTCCATCACAGTTGTTGTCCAGACCATCTCTGCAGAGAAATGGGTCCTGACTCTCCATGTCGCCGGAGAAAAATGGGTGGGCGTTTCTGGCTACATCCAACTCATCACCCATGAACAGGGTGGCATGTTCCAGGACATATTCTCCGCTGTCGATGCAGTCACCCAGACTGGTGGCCAGACCTTCTTGCTCGTGGAGCAGGGGGCAGCAGTGCTGTTGGCTGCAATCTGGGAAGAGATCTCCATCACGGTCACACTCCATCTTCCATGGTTCAAGTGTAACCTGCTGTTCTTTGTCACTTAGCACGGGCAAAGCCCCATGCCAGTATCCCAGGGGCGTCCCATGGTCGTTGAATCCTACTATGTGGAGGAGGGCAGGGGAGGCTAATTGGTCAGAGAGTGGTGGTGCCAGGGAGAATCCATGGGGGTGCTCTCCCAGAGGCTTGTCCAGATTGACCTGGGTCATCTCTCCGGTTTCAGTGCCGGTCACCCGCTCTTTGTCGGATTCCTGCTTGTACCAGTAGCCGATGCTGACAACTGCTCCCAGGTTGGCTTTTGATGATACACCATCAGCGTTGGTGCTTCCGTTGCCAGCAATCACCGTGATTCTGGTGGTAGACATACTGCTCTCTTGAGAGCACCCTCCAACCAGCAGCAGAGCAGCAGTGAGTAACCCTAACAGGGCGGCTATAGCCACATCAGACAGGCAATTGTTTGATCTTTTCTGGAGTGATTTCAGGTTCATATGTCACCCCTGCAAACTAAAAATTATGAATGGACTGATTCATGCCATAATAAAGGGTGGGATGTTGATAGTCCACAAGAACTTTCAGTTCCTTTGTCGGATCAGCGAACAATGGGCTGGGGCGTCGAACATGTTCGTGGGCGGTTACTTATTTGTTTTCTTCTTTTCATCTACTCCCCCTATCAATTCAGTGTCCTTTTCTTGTTCTGTCTCAGATTTGTCTCCTGCCACCGATTCAGTCCTGGATTCAGCCCCAGTGTTTGCATCTCTCTCTCCGGCATTCACAGATTCTTCAGCCCCCCCTGTAGCTTCACCTACTTTCTGCTCCTCAGGCTCAAGCCATTCCCTGATATTTCTCTCCAGAGACACAATATCAACCGGTTTCACAATATGGCTGGCAAATCCCGCTTCCCTACCCTTGCGTACATCTTCCTCGCTCCCATACCCGGTGACAGCAAATGCGGGTATGTTCTCCATACCCTTCTGCCGATGGGCTGCCTTGAGAAATTGATAACCGTTCATGCCTGGGAGCCCTATATCTACCAACAGCAGATCAGGTTTCTTATTGTTAAGGATCTCCAGGCCATCTTCCCCGCTGGCAGCAGTGAGCACGTCGAAACCGGAAAGAGTAAGGGAATCAGCCACCATGGCCCGTGTATCCGGGTTATCTTCAACGAGCAGGATCTGGTACTGGCGATTGGAATTATTCTTCTTTGATGCATGGTGACCTAACTCCTCAGGTTGGCGGATCAGAGGCAGCTCCACTGTGAAGATGCTACCTCTCCCTATTCCTTCACTCTCTGCCCAGACTCTGCCACCATGCCGGGCGGTGATCTCTTTCACCAGAGCTAATCCTATGCCAAGACCAGGCTTGCCCTGCAGGGCGATCTCTCCCTGCTTGAACATATCGAAAATCTGTGGCAGCAGTTTGGGTCCGATACCGATGCCCGTATCCTTAACCGCAACTCTGACTCTTGATGCAGCAGAGGATGAAGGAGCTGAAGGAGCTGAAGAATCAACCGATGCCTGTTCTGCCAGATTAAATTGGTAACAGCTCACGGTAATGGTGCCCTCCTTGGGGGTGAACTTCAGGCTGTTCGATATTAAATTGGTGACCACCTGCAGGAGACGGTCAAAATCCCCTAGAACCCATAAGTTCAGACCGGAGCAATGTGGCTCTATCGTTATTGCTTTTGCCTTAGCGTCTTCTTCAAATGTCTGTAATGCAGCCCTTACCACCTTGGAGATGGGCATGGGCGCTCTCTGTAGCTGGAACTTGCCGCTCTGCAGCCGGGACAGATCCAGCAGGTCATTGATTAATCTGGCTTGCAGATTAACGTTCCGTTCCACTATCTCCATGGAACGAGTAATTCGTGGTTCTTCAATGGATATGGAACGCTTGAGCAGATGGAGCCCTGCTTTAATGGCGCTCAGGGGGTTGCGCAGCTCGTGAGAGACCATGGCTATGAACTGGTCCTTGGCCTTGTTGGCTTCCTGGGCCTCTGCTTTAGCCTTGTGCTCCGCATCGTAGAGCCTGAGCCTCTCTGTAGCGATGGCCGCCTGCCTGGCTACCGCATTGAGAAAGCCCATATTGTCTTCGGATAGCTGTCCCTTACTGCGAAGAAAGAAGCCGAATGCACCGATTATCCGATTCTCAAATGATACCGGGATGATTACTCTGGCACCCATATTGTGGATATAGTCGTTAAACCATGGTGGGAATCCTGTCTCTGAGGGCAAGAGGGAATCAGCCCACATCCTCATTCCGGATCGTATTGACCTGGTAAGGAGGATGTCCGCAGTGAGAGGAATCTTGTTGAATTCCTCTTCAAATTCTGGAGGCATCCCATTGTGGCCAACCAAGACTGCCTCATCCTGTCCGTCTTCTCCCTCTTCAACAAGGTACATGATCCCACCGGTTGCCTCGATAACTGGCAGTATTTCCATTGTGATAGCATTGGCAAAGTCCTTTATGGTGGGAGCATTATAGATGGAAGATGTGATCTCCTGGAGGGCCCTGGCTCGGTCTTCAGCTCTCTTCCTGTCGGTGATGTCTGTGTTGGTCCCAAACCACAAGTAGATGACACCTGTGTCATTTTTAATGGGTACTGCTCTTGTCAGGAACCACCTGTATTCACCGGTTCTGCCCCGCATAAGAAATGTCTCTTCCCAGGGTAGGCCCTCTTCCACATGGGTCAGGATCCGTTCTTTAACCCTCTCAAGCTGATCCGGGTGGGGTATACCTATCCATCCCCAGCCTTTCGCTTCTTCGAAACTCAGACCAGTGAACTCGTACCAACGCTTGTTGAACCAGGTAATGGCCCCGTTCCTGTCTGCTATCCAGGCCAACTGGGAGATGTTGTCAGCCAGGGCTCTGAACCGTTTCTCACTGTTGAGAAGGGCGTCTTCTGCCTCTTTCAGGCTGGTTATGTCGGTCGCCACACCAGCAAGAGCGATGGGGTTATCTTTCGAGTCCTTAATCAGGAAACCACTCCATTTGGTGTACACGGGCTGCCCAGTCTTCATGTTGAGCAGGCGCAACTCCCCACTCCATTTTCCCTCTTTAAAAATCTGGGTCAGGAACTCTTCTCTGACCCGCTTCTGGTCAGCGGGCCAGAAGAGGTCAGACACTTTGAATTCAACTGTATCTAAGTCATGGTCCAGGCCCACCATCTGGCGGCCTGCATCATTGATGAAGAAGAGTTGATTTTTGTCGGGCCTGGACAGAACGATCAGGTCCAGGTTGTTCTTTACTACGGCTGCCAGGGTGCTCACCTGTTGTTCTACTTTTTTGCGTTCGGTGATGTCCGTTGCCACGCTTACCAGCAGAGGATTGTTGTCGCTGGTGATCAGCGCTCCTGAGTACAGCACGGTGATGGTGGTGCCCCATTTGGTATTCGCATGATACTCCACATCATGGATGTTTTTATGCTCTCTGAGATGGGCAGCCATCTTGTTTCGTTCACTCAAGGAGAGGATGCCAACATCCTGGGAAGTATTGCCGATGACATCCTGCCGGTTGTAACCCAGAGTGTCTTCGAATGCTTTGTTCACTTTAAGAAGGCGACCAGTGCGGAACTCGCTGAGGGCGATAATGACAGGTGTGCTTTCTACAATGACTGTCAATAATTTTTCTGATTTTAACAAAGCTTCTTCGTTTTTGATGCGTTCAGTTATGTTTCTTGATATAGCCAGGATGCTGGTTACGCTTGGGTGGTTTTGTATATATGTAATCTCTGGGACGATTAATGCTTGAAAATGGTAACTTTGGGTGCTGTTTTCTTCTGTATTTACTTCAATCTGGTATTCGAGAGATACTGTTTCTTGTTTTTTAAGAACTTCCTCCAGGGCGGCTTTCCATTTGGATAGTACAACGGGGTGGAATGGAGCGTTGTCTGCATTCTTTCCTAAGAGCGCAGAGGCAGGATGGCCGGTTATTTTTATGGTAGCCGGGTTCACATAGGTAATATGCAGTTGGGAGTTGAATCTGACGATGATGTCAGGGGAGTTGTCTGCCAGGGCTTTGAATGTGCCATCTCTCTGTTGATCCTGGCGATTGTACTCCTTGCGGTTTAGCCATGTGAGCGCCAATATGGCAAGCAGCAGAAGAAGAAGCTCGAGCATTGAGCTGAGGTCATTCCACCCGGAGGGCGAAAGCAGGCTCTGTTCTTGCAGGATGGTACCGGCGGCTGCGGTGAGCAGCACAGCCAGGACTCCGGCAGTCAATCCCCCCATTATGGTGCTGATAATGATGGCCAGCAGAAACAGGTTGTTAAGGAACAGTTGAACAGGGGTATGGATGAGGAGAAAGCTGAGAGCCAGTGCCAGAGCGATGGCAATAACCGGGATGATCGCCCGCCTGACTGCAATGTCAGGGAATCTGAGAGGTTTAATTCGGGGAGCAGTCATCTGTACTCCTTACCGAGAATTGGTTTGCCTTATCGGCCATCTCTTGAGTTCATGTAACCGGTTTCCTGACTCTTTTTCGGCACTTGGAAAAGCTCAGTTAGACTATTCAACATCGATTGTATAAAAAAATAATGTACAACACATTGGTGATAAATAAGAACACCTGCCATCATCAAGTCTAAATAATAAAACTCCACCAGGTTAATCAAGTCCCACTGCAGTATGGATCGACTTGCTATCGGCAATTCCCGAACCATTTTTACTTGGCCCCGGCCTGAGCAA
>CAYZFJ010000110.1:0-2137 GCA_964477705.1 uncultured Myxococcia bacterium
AAGGTACAGGTGCTTGTCTGAGCCCGAACCGAAGCCCAGGCCTGAGTCTAATGAAGCCCGATTTGAACTCAGAGTCAGGCAGACGGAAGAAGGCAGAACACAGTACCCACACATCAACATGCATTAAGGCACCAGCATTGATGCATCGGGAGTATCCATGGAATTTGAAGATATCCTCAATCGAGTTGATAACTGCCAGGCACAGATCGGAATCATCGGTCTCGGCTATGTTGGGCTGCCCCTGGTTATGGCTTTTGCAGACGCCGGATTCCATGTGATCGGATTCGATATTGATCAGCGTAAAGTTGACACCCTGCTCAGGGGGCAATCATACATACGCCACATAAACGCCTCCCGAATCTCCGAGCTGATCAACGGGGGCCAATTTGAGCCGACCAGTGACTACAACCGACTTGTTGAAGTTGATGCCATGCTCATCTGTGTTCCCACCCCCCTTACAGAGAACCGGGAACCAGACATGAGCTATATCGAGAGCACCACCAAGGAGATCGCCAAGCGCCTCAGACCTGGACAGCTAATCTCCCTGGAATCTACTACCTACCCGGGCACCACCGAAGAGGTGCTCCTCCCTCAGCTTGAGGCCAATGGGCTCAAGGTAGGGAAGGACTTCTTTCTGGCCTACTCCCCAGAGAGGGAAGACCCGGGCAACCCTACCCACAGTACCAGATCCATTCCCAAGGTGGTGGGCGGTGTATCCCCAAACTGTCTCCAATTGGCGAGCCGGGTATATGAGGCAGCCGTAGACAGGGTTATACCAGTCTCTTCCACCAGGGCAGCAGAGCTCACCAAGCTCCTGGAGAACATTTACCGCAGCGTAAATATCGCCATGGTCAATGAATTGAAAATGCTCTGCCAGCGCATGGACATCAACCTTCATGAGGTAATCGATGCCGCTGCCACCAAACCATTCGGGTTTCAGCCATTCCATCCTGGTCCAGGACTGGGAGGGCACTGCATTCCCATTGACCCCTTCTACCTCACCTGGAAAGCCCGCCAATATGATTTTTCAACCAGGTTCATAGAGCTGGCAGGAGACATCAACACCAGCATGCCCTATCACGTGATCGAGCGGGTCACCCATGCCCTTAACGATCAGTCAAAGAGCCTGAAGAATGCCAGAGTGCTTGTGCTTGGAGTAGCCTACAAGCGGAATGTGGACGACCTTCGAGAGTCACCTGCACTGAAGATTATCGATCTACTCTCCACATATGGAGCCATCGTCTCTTATCATGATCCATATATTCCCCAGATCATGAAGACCAGAAAGTTCCCTCACATCGATTTGATCTCGGTCCCCCTTGATGAGCAAACTATCAGAAATGCGGACTGCGTGTTGATTGTCACCGATCACCACGATGTGGACTACCAGAAAGTGGTCGAAGCCGCCTCCCTGGTAGTCGATACCCGATATGCCACAGGAAACCTGCCGCCGGAGCTGAAGGCAAAAGTAATCCATGCCTGAGCAAGGGGAGAGACGACAGGTTAACCTTCCAAGCCGAAAATCAATCCGGATAAAAGGCTACGATTACGCTCAGACTGCTGCTTATTTTGTTACTCTTTGCACCAGGAAACATTCCTGTTTGTTAGGTCAGGTTATCAATGGGATTGTGCAATTAAATGGTGTTGGCAAACTTGTGGACGAAGAATGGCAAGCATCCGCTGAAATAAGAACGGAAATCCAATTAGACAATTATGTGATCATGCCAAATCATCTCCATGGTATTGTATTGATTAACGCGTCTGCAGTTGAACCACCGCTAAATTCTCTTTCATCAAACCTGAGAACAGGCACTAAAGCCCGCTCGCTATCTTCCTTCATTGCAGGATTCAAATCAGCTGTTACTAGAAGAATAAAACAACTATGCATAGATGAGACATCTATCTGGCAAAGAAACTATGTCGAACGAATAATTTGTCATGAACAAGATTATTATCGTATTCAACAATACATTTATAATAACCCTGCGCTTTGGGATTTGGATCCAGAACACCCCAATCAACAAAAATCCTCTTCAGAATATGGCCTATAAGCTCCAGATTTGATTGACGGCACGGAGCTCTGGCGGGCAACAACTCAGACTGGCAATAAGGGCACCACCACTCATCGCGGCTCTTC
>CAYZFJ010000110.1:2237-11431 GCA_964477705.1 uncultured Myxococcia bacterium
TCAGAATTCGCGTTGATAGTTCTATGTGTGCACGGGGCCAAGCGCTCTGGAGGGCGAGCGCCGCTCGCCCCTACACCGTTTTCAGGAGGCAAACAGTACAGTCAGGGCCATAAGCCATGCATGAGCTGAAGCAGGGGCGAGCGGCGCTCGCCCGCAACAACTCAGACTGGCAATAAGGGCACCACCACTCATCGCGGCTCTTCTCAGAATTCGCGTTGATAGTTCTATGTGTGCACGGGGCCAAGCGCTCTGGAGGGCAACAACTCAGATTGACAATAAAACCACGCTCACCCCGTCCATTTATACAAACCAATAATCACTGTTAACGCTTGACTTAATAAATTCCCCATGTCAGGTTACTTGGGCTTACGGACGGGGAAGTCCGGTGAAAAGCCGGCGCGGTCCCGCCACTGTATGCGGAGAGACAGCCCCAGATACCACTCGCTCAACTGCGGGGAAGGTGGGGATTGTCGATGGAGATAGCCACAGTAATAGTAATCTTTAACCTGTAGCCCCTCCTGAATCCACAAGCCAGGATATCTGCCCGTAACGCACTAACCCAAAACAATCTCTACGAGGATGGAGACCGGGATAGAATCATGGATTCCTGCCACTAATCAGGCCCCTGATTTCCCCGCTGCTTCATGGGAAGACCATTCTCCAAGAGAAACCGCCGGCGCCGGACCGGCAGGAGAAACCCATGAGCACGTTTTTTCAAACCCTCCTCTCACTTCTCAACCGCTTTTCCATGCTTACCCCACTGCAAGCCATACTCTGCATATGGTTATCTCTGGCAGGAACAGCCTGCACCCTATGGTCAACAGAGACGCCATCACCAACCAACATCCAGGATACCGCCGGAACAAACGTGGCGTTCATCGTAACCACTGACTATACCACCGGCTCATTCTCCACCATCTCAATGGACAACCTGACCGCCAACATAAACCTTGGCTCCATTCACGGTGACTCATCAGCCAGATTTACGCACAACCAACTAATCATCCTTAACCGACTGTCCCAGGACAACGTCCAGATTCTCGACTTGGAAAACGGATACAGCACCATTGCCAACCACTCCGTAGGTACAGGAACCAACCCCTCTGACCTTCTCATCACCAGCGACAACACTGCCATGATTACCAGATTACAGGCCTCCTCCATCTTATTTATGGACTTGGAATCGGGAGAGCACACAGACGAATTGGACTTGAGTACCATTGCCGACCAGGACGGATTCGCAGAACCAGCAGCCATGTTTGTCAGAGAGGATGGCAAAGTGCTGGTAACTTGTCAGAGGCTAGACCAGGACAACTGGTTCAGTCCCACCGACTACTCATCTCTGCTCCTTATAGATGCTGAGGAAAAGAGTATCACTGAAGAGGTCCATCTCTCCTTCACCAACCCCAACACGCCAATCATCCAGGACCAGGTCACTGGTGATCTGCTGATTGGTGAAATTGGCCACTATGGAGTCATGGATGGAGGCGTGGAACGTATTGATCCAGACACCCTCCAATCAAAGGGAATTGTAATCACTGAAGAAGAACTTGGCGGCGATCTAATCGCCATGGATATAGACAGTAAGGGACGACTCTATATGCTGGTTCAGGACAGCTCCTTCATGTCGCGCATGGTGGCAATCAATACTGACAACAGTGATAAAATGGCAAAAGGCGAGGGCACAAAAGATGCTCAGGCTGCCCCACCTGCCGTTGAAGAGCTGACTGAGGACGGGCTGAGTATGACCGCCCTGGCAGTGGATAATATGGACCGGGTCTGGGTTGCAGACCGCGACCCAGTCAATCCAGGGCTCAGAATTTTCACTGAAGATGGCAAAACTGAACTGACCCAGGCCCCTATCGACACTGGACTTCCACCACAGCAGATCATCTTCCTGAATAGCTCCCAGCTCACGGCAGACAACGAATAAGAGAGGTCACCTTGTCGGTCAGTCAACCTTTCAAATCTCCACTCCAGGCGCCATCACCACCGGGAGCCCCAATGGTATCGGTACCAGCACCACCATCACAGCACAGGGAGGGTGAATGGTGCTCTCTGCCATGCACTACCGCCTCCCCTCACAGCAAGCGCATCATTATCACATGTGTCACATGTATCCTTCTCACCTGTGGCGCACATCCCCTTCCAGCTACCGCCACCCCATCCGCCACAGTGATGGAGGGTGCCGATGACAATACTACCAGCGGTGATGAGGCAGATGCGGGGCACGGAAGCACAGCAGCCGACAATATTGCACAGCCACCAGACAATTCTCATACTTATGAACCCCAGCAACCGGCAAACTCATCACCCCCACCCCACGGGGAACCGGTCCTGACCTTTACCAGCACAGTAGAGGCACCCAAAGGTACTGTTCCAAACAGCCCCACGGGTGAAGCAGATACCGCTCCCACAGCCTTCACCACAGTCCTGGATACCGCCCATGCTCCCGCCGGAGCCAGATCGGTGGGTGACCTGCTCAAGGCGTCACCTGGTACAAAAATACGAAGCACCGGCAGCATGGGTCTCTTTCAGCAGCTCTCCATCAGGGGTTCAGAGACAGGCCAGGTCCAGTTCTTCATGGATGGGATACCCATGGACCGGGCGGCCACATCCTTTACAGACATAGGGCGCCTGCCCCTGGCCTCCGTTGATCGTGTCGAGGTGTTCAGAGGCACAGTTCCTGCGCATCTGGGCGGTGGTGGAATAGGTGGAGCGGTCAATGTGATCAGCTACAGAGGCCAGGAAACTGATAATGAGAGTAATATACAACGCCAGACCGGAAATATGGCATTGGAGTTAGGAGCAGGTTCATGGACTACCAGGACCATCACCGCCAGAGGGGCTCTTCCCCTGGCAGATGGTCGGGCAGGCAAACTCAGGGCCGCCGCCCACTATGAAGGCTCAGAGGGTGACTTCACCTTTTTCGACAATAACGGCACCCCACTCAACAGTCAGGATGACCGGCATACCACCCGTATTAACAATCACCACGACACAGGGAGAGCACACCTGTCCTATGAGCTGCCTATTCCCCACAAACACGGACTGGGCGGCTACACATGGCTGCACAGCAAGCTCTCCTCCGGTCTCACCAGAGCTGGGGTCCCAGGCCCAGGGACCGTACAAGCTGGCCGTGCCTCCCTCTCACTCTTCGACACCACTGGCGAGACGGGTTTCACCAGCCGAAACTTGCTCACTCCCGGTTCTGAATTTCGTGGCAGTCTGTGGGCCTCCATACAGAACATCCAGTTTACTGATCCCCTGGGCGAGGTAGCCCTCGGGCGGCCAAATTCGGACGACTGGAATAAGTCCATTGGTATCTGGACTGGAGTCCGGCTGCCCCTTGGCGCCCTGAATACGCTCTCTGCAGGCATCAGCGTGAAACACGAGACCCATACTCCTGGAGGACCACGACCACAAGGAAGCATTGGTGACAAACAACGTCTGTCTGCCGCCATTAACCTGGGCGATGACCTGTACCTGTGGAACCACAGGATAGTCATACCCCTGGCTCTGCGACTGGAAACCTTCCATTCCACCGGCATCCCTGCTGACGATCTACCAGGAAAATCAGCAGTCAGCAACTTGGGCTCTGGCAATGGAGCTGGAGCTGGAGCTGGAACTGTGGCTGAAACCAGGACTGCGGCCGTCGGAAACCCTGAAAATAGCCCCACCACGCAAACACTACTACTCTTCAGCCCCAGGACCGGTCTGAAAGTGACACCCATCCCATGGCTAACATTCATGGCCAATGGTGGGCTCTTTCACAGAGCTCCTACCTTCGCCGAACTATACGGAGAATCGGGAGTGATCGTGGCCAACTCTGACCTGAAACCAGAAAAGGGGCTCAATATGGATGCGGGGCTAGGCTTGAACCTGATCCGAGCCAGCCTCTATTTACAGATCGCCCTCTTCCACAATAAGCTGGAAGATGCTCTGGTCATGATCCACAACACCAGAAGCACCCGTAAGGCAGAAAACCTGGGTGAGGCCACCATAAACGGGCTAGAACTCAACCTTAGAGGCGGGCCATGGTATGGACTGGAAATTCAGGCTAGCCATTCAGTATTAGATGCAATCAACAACAGCCCGATCTTGTCACAAAACGGCAAATCGCTCCCTGGACGCCCCGAATACCAGTTCACTGGCAGTATCCTGCACCGCTCTTTTGGTGGCCGTATTCAGGTTAGATATGACTTGGAAGCAACAGGGCTGGCCTACATGGACCCGGTTAATTTTAAGCCAATTCCCCCAAGAACTATCCATAATATTGGCCTTGACTACCCGATTCCATTCCTGAAAAACACTACCATCCAATTATCGGTAAAAAATCTGACCGACCAGCGGGTCGAACAGGTGCCACTCGTGCCTAGAGCCCCTGCAGACCCTGAGACTGTAGGCCAGGCCTTGTCTGATTTCATCGGGTACCCTTTGCCTGGGAGGAGCTTTTTTGCTTTGGTCCGCTGGGAGACTGGTGCCAACAATGAGGTAGCAGACTAATCTAATCTAATCTATTAACGGGAGCCTTTATGTCACGGTTTCGCCACATGACACTTACTTTTAAGAAGCATAGAAATTCTGAAGAAAAGAGAGGGCTACCAGAGAACATGGGGCAAACTTTGAGCATTGCTTCGTTGCTGAATTTTTTTAAAGACAAAGTGCTAATACAGTGGCTCGTTATCCTGTTAGGCTGGTTTTCCTGTTCCATCTTCGTCTTCATGACCACTACAGGGTGTACCCGCCCCGCACCTGAGCCCACAGGCACAACTGGCCCCCGCACTGAACACAGCGATCCACAGTCGCAGAAACAGCTAACCTCACAACCCCAGGCCACAACACCATTCCGCTCCATCATTTCCCTGGCCCCCAGCCTCACAGAGATCCTCTTCACCCTGGGTGTAGGTGAACATGTGAAGGGCGTCACCAGATACTGCGTTCACCCGCCTCAGGCTCAAGAGCGAGCAGTTGTGGGCGGCTTTAATGACCTGAATGTAGAGATGGTATTGGGGCTTGAACCTGATCTGGTGGTCTGCGTACCCAGCCCCGGGAATAGGGACCCGGTCCTGGCCCTGCGTAAGTTGGGACTCCGGGTACTGGTCCTGGATGACTCCAGCGTCAATGCCCTGCTTGCCTCAATTCGCAAGCTGGGTGTTGAGTTAGGGTTGAATGAGAGAGGGAGAGCAGTGGCCGACAAACTGGCAGAAGAATTGGCAGAGGTGGGCAGGAGAGCTGAGAATCTGCCTAGCCCCCGCACCATGATGGTCCTGGGACACCGTCCCCTGGTGGTGGCAGGACCAGGCTCCTTGGCAGCAGAGCTGATCACCCTTGCAGGCGGAGAATTGGTACCTGATGGAGACAATCTGGACAAATATGTGGTAATGGGCATGGAAACGCTGCTGGGTTCAAACCCAGATCAGATTATTGATGCCTCAGGGAGCATGTCTGAAGAACATGGGGATCTAAAGGTCTGGTGGGCCCGATGGCAGACCATACCGGCCGTCAGCAGTGGAAACGTACACATACTCCCGGACCCTGCACTGTTAAGGCCCGGGATCAACCTGGCGGACAACGCAAACACCATCGCAGCCCGCATTCATGGCAGCCAATGGGAGAACATGGGAACCAGAGGAGCCAGTAAGGGGACGGCCAAGATAAAATGACCAGCACACCAGTCTCCACCCCCACGCCCCTGCCCGGTTCGCCGCTCAAGATCCGGTCACTTAATCAGTTATCACCATACCACCTGACCAAGCCCAGGTTTTGGCTCATTATCGCCATTCTAACCATCATACTAGCAATAGTTGCCACTGGGGCACTCCTTACAGGGAGCGAATCAATCTCCCTCGCCCAGGCGCTCAGGGACCCAACCAGCGTTGACCGTGTGATCCTCCTGCAAATACGTTTTCCCAGGATTCTAACTGGCATCATTACCGGGGCTGCCCTCTCCGTATGTGGAGCAGCTCTCCAGGCGATGCTGCGCAACCCCCTGGCGGACCCCTATGTATTCGGAGTCTCGGGGGGAGCCGCCCTTGGCGGAACCCTGATCACCTCCCTGCTCGCTGCAGTCACGGCAGCTACAGGCATGACCGCCATGACTCTGTCTCTGGGAGCATCATTTGCAGGTGCGCTGGCCGCCGCATGGCTCACCGCCCGCCTGGCCATGACCGCCGGGAGAGTGCAAGTCTACCAGGCCCTCCTGGCAGGGGTGGTAGTCAACTCATTTGCCGCTGCAGCGGTTACTATACTCAAGCTCATGGTCAGCGCCGAAAAAGCCCAGCAGATTCTCATGTGGATGATGGGAACCCTGGCCGTAGAATCGATCCCATTCCCATCCCTGGCCATCTGCCTGGCTGTATCAGCTATCGCCAGCCTCCTCCTCATTGGAGGGGCCCGAAAATTTAACCTGCTGCTACTGGGCCACGACCAGTCATTCAGCACAGGGCTCGATTCAGATAAATTCGCCAGAAGAGTGATTGTCACTACCGCAGCCGCAGTGGGCGCGGCAACTGCAGTGACCGGCCTGATTGGATTTGTGGGTCTGGTAGTGCCCCATTGGGCAAAGGCTCTGGTAGGTCAAGACCACCGGATGGCCATGCCTGCCGCAGCCATAATGGGAGGAATCCTGCTCACCGTGTGTGATCTGGCCGGCAGACTGCTTTTCAGCCTCCTGGGCACCGAATTGCCAGTCGGGGCCTTCACCGCCCTTATCGGTGGGCCCGCATTCATCCATATTATCCATAAGGCAGGCCTACAAGAGAGTGGAGCGGTTAAATGAACCGTGAAAGAACGCAAAAGTTTCCTTTACGCGTTTTTAATGTCTCCCACCGTTACCCAGTGAAAACAGGAAGAGCGACTGGGTGTTCTGGCCCAACATCTACCTCTACATCCATTCCCCAAACAACACCCACACCCACATCCACTCCGGCTCAGTTTGCCCTGCAACAGGTAGCCGTTGATTGCCAGCCAAGTACCATTACAGGCATACTCGGACCGAATGGTTCAGGCAAATCAACCCTGCTCAGAATAATGGGAGGATTGGAGCGCCCTTCCTGCGGTCATGTCCTTGTAAATGGACGGGATCTGGCCACAATTAAAACCCGCGAGTTGGCAACCATGATCGCCTTTTTCCCTCAGGATACTACCCGCAACCTGCCCCTTACAGTTGGGCAACTGGTGCTATTGGGCAGAGAACCCCTCAGGGAACATAAGCGTGGATGGTTTGACACCAGCGAAGACATCCAGGCAGCAACATCAGCCATGGAGAGGGCAGGGATTACCCATCTCGCCAACCGCCCATTATCCACCCTGTCTGGAGGTGAGATGCAGAGGGCCTGGCTCGCCAAAATGCTTGCCCAGGCTCCCAGGATTCTTCTACTAGATGAACCAGTCAATCACCTGGATATTGGGAGCCAGATCGAGATCCTGGATCTGGTGGTGCAAACAGCCCATGCAAGCTCAATAACTGTAATCATGGTGCTCCATGACCTGAACCTCGCTGCCCAATACTGCGACCAGATCATTCTGCTAGGTGGTGGCCAGAAGATAGCCTCAGGCACGCCGGAGCAGGTACTGACCCCTCCTATTCTCGAAAAGCTCTATAGGGTGCGTCTGGCAAGCAACAACAGCGCTGATGACCATGATGGCGTGATGAGCTTTATCCCCGTCTCAATGGAGGCTAAAAAGAAAAGGAAATTAAAGATCAAAGCGGAGAGAGACACAAACGACACGTCGAGCAAGAATGCTTAAATTCTGACGGTAAGAGATGCCAAGATCCACCACGTCCACCTTCACCCCAATACCCCCAGATACCATGTGCTCCCCATCTTCACTGCGGTACCCCAGGCGGACCGGGAAAGCTCCACCTGCCACATACTCACCGCCAAGGGCAAATACCAGGGGATTATCCCTATCCATTACCCACATAATATCCCCCTCAACATCAAAGATCCCCCCTGCCTGGCCAAGACCGAATCCCAGGCCGAGCATGCGTTCAGCCCCACGGTCCACAGCCTCTACCAGGTTGCGGGATACTAGTCCCAACCTGAAACTTGGATGTAAGGCAGCCATCAACCCTAAATCGAGAGAGAGTTTGTCGCTGATATCATCCGAGAAGCGATAGGAGCCACCCACACCAAAGAACAGCTTAGTCTCCACCAGGGGATATGCCAACCCCACCCGTAGCTCATGTTTGCCTAAATCTCCACCCGGCAAAAAACTGTAACCCAACCCGGCAGCCAGCTTCTGTGTTTTGGAATCAACAACTGCCACGTGGAAGCTGGCATCATTGTATCCCTGAGGCGTAGTATCCACCCCGCCCAGATACAAAAAACTGCCCTCTACCGAGTACAGTAAGCTCCCAGCCATCCCGGCAGGATTGGAATACAGGGCAGACACTCCCTCAGCCCCACCCGATAATCCATCCCCCATGGCCACGGATTTCGCATAAGGTGCGACCGGCACCATCTCGGCCCGGGCCGTAGAAGGCATCGATAAACCGGTGACAACAGGTAGAACGATGATAGCCAGAAGAGAGAGAAAAACCGAATCAGCAAGATAGTTCAACCTACTTAAACCGGCACCCAACCTATTTCCCATTCGAAAAGAAGCAACAGACATTAGCAACCCCTGACGACCTGCAGTTCAACCCCAGTTATCCTTCACGAGCGGAACCGCAAGTGGTGAATCTAAACAGAATATATTCCGGAAAAACAGAACACACCATAGACTGTTTTGAATAGTTACCATAACAAGTTCTGATTGACGAATAGAATAGTAGTCAGCCCATCAGACTGGAGCCAAACGAGCGGATAATATGGAATCAGTTGCCGGAGTGTATCCCAATCCCAGTGCCTAGGGGGAGGATGCAACATGGGGGAATACACCCCGGCAACCAATCAAGAGCTCCCGGCTGAAAAGGAGGAGGAGGAGCAAAGCCGGGAATGTCTTACAGCCTCCCCGAATAATGGTTGGGAAGCCGCAGAACCCATATCAGGAGGATTGCTGAGGTGAACAATTTGTATGGAGGCGGGAGCAGGCTACTACTGTACCCACTTACCCGACCACCGCACCCAACAACCCTACATTCACGGTATATATCCTACCTTTGCCTACAGTGCAAAAAAAAGTGAACACATCCCAACACCTGTAGGGGCACGGCATGCCGTGCCCTTCGCCAGCGGTGCACCCAA
>CAYZFJ010000111.1:0-1413 GCA_964477705.1 uncultured Myxococcia bacterium
TCCTATCAAAACATCGCCCACCTTGCTGCGGTTGAAATCAAAAGCCACATTGAAGACTCAATCGGTTTTTTGGCAACTCTGGCAGAGTATTCTGCCTCTGGTCCAGTTTTTGTGTTGGAGGAGAAACAGTCTGTTCTGAACTCCATACAGCTTGGGCTGAATCGCTTCAGGACACTGAAATTGGAGCCCACTGACACAATGGATGGATTCTATGTTTCTTCGCCATCCATCGACGCTGATGGTGTTCCCTTCTTGATTGTGAGCATTCCTGTGGTGCGCGGGAGAGTTGTTGTTTCCCACCTTGTAGCTAACATCGATTTGTCTGAGATGTGGGATCAGGTGGAGAAGATCCGGGTGGGGAAGACCGGTGTACTTCTCTTGTTTGGTCAGCAGAATCAGCTCCTGGCCCACGGGAACCCCAAGGCGAAGACATTGGTGTTCCGCCCTGGGAATATGGTGGAGCGGCCGTTCATGGAGACCACGGTTACTGGTGCCAGCTCCAACGTGTCCAAGTATAAGAATGAGCTTGGGCGGGAGGTGGTGGGACTTGCTGTGGGGCTGCCTCCGCTCATGATCGACAGGAACGTGGCTAATTTGCGTACCGGGGGAGGGAGTCACCCTGGTAAAACTGCCGTTGATTTGGGGGTAAAGGTGGTGGTGGAGCAGGCAGTCCATGAGACCCACGCTCTGGAGTTGAATCTCTCTATGCAGCTATTTATTTTGGCTGGCATCTTCCTGGTCCTGATGATTCTCGGCGCCAATCTGCTTGGGTTACGATTGATTGTGCGTCCCGTGGCAACTCTGGTAGATGCCTCTGCCAAAGTAGCGGGTGGGGATCTGGATGTGTGTGTTGATCTGGGCGGCCGTGATGAGATTGCCAGGCTGGGTGATGCTTTCAACCACATGACTGCCAATCTGAAGAGGCTATCCGAGGCTGTGCGCAAGCAGGAGCGAGAGGCCACTATTGGACAGATCGCCACCGGATTAGCCCACGATCTTAAACATCCCGTGCAGAACTTGAAGAATGCCGCAAGGTTGATGGCAACTATGTCAGATGACAGGGAAGCGCTAGCCGATTTTCAGGTTGTGGTGAACAAAGAGCTGAAGCGATTGGAGCAATTTCTTGATGATCTCAGACGGGTCACCAAGACAGACAAGCTCCCGGTTTTTCAGGTTGATTTAGAAAAGCTGACCGCTCAGAAAGTATTGGAACACAGCTCCCGGGCGTTGACCAGGGGGGTGGAAATCAAGGTGACGGTGCCCAATAGTGAAGAGAGGTCCCTAGAGGATAATCAGATTAGGGGTGAGTCTGATTCTTCTCCCTTGCCGGGGGGGATGGTTGCCGCAGAACCCGCATCCTTGGAGCGTGTGCTTGATAATCTGATTGAAAATGCAATAGATGCCTCTTCTGCA
>CAYZFJ010000111.1:1423-11209 GCA_964477705.1 uncultured Myxococcia bacterium
GAGGCACTGTTTCGGTAGGGTACCAGCCGGGGGCAACTCATGGGGTATATTCCCTGTTTGTCAGGGATACGGGGTGTGGAATTGATGAAAGGATTAAGGGTTCCCTTTTTGATGCTTTCATGACCACTAAGAGTGGAGGTTTAGGGATGGGGCTTGCGGTGAGTAAGAAGCTGGTCGAGGCAATGGATGGAAAGATTCTGGTGAACAGCGTTGTTGGTGAGGGGACGGAGTTTATTGTTGAATTGCCCACCCCGAAGTTGAATGACAGTTATACGAATACTGTTACAGGAGTCTCATAGTTGTTTATGGACAGGGTATATAACTCCTATTTCCCGTTAATTGAGGGGGAGGGCCCAATGACAATGATTTCGTTCGATAAAACAACAAAATCAAAATTTCTTGTTGTGGATGGTGTGGAGGTCCAGGTTTTTCACAGGCCTGGCAGGTTTGAAACCCAGAAGCTCTCTGTGAGCATACGCATGGGGAGTGAGGATATGGTTGTTGTAGATACTTGGGATTCCAGTGAGCTGGATGCTGACATTGCAGACCTGGTTTCTGTCATGAAAGAGGCAAGGAGGATCGGGGAGCGGTATCCAGTGGTAGCCTTTGATGAGGCTGATTGAGGCTGGGTGATCTTTTGTTCGAACCATTGTGTGCGGTCTCTTCATTCAGACCTTCATTAGCTGCGAGCTGTTAGTTTGACAGCCCCATAAACAATGGGCTGTGTTGAGTGTTTGGTGTTCAACTTCTCTCCATTTTTGTGCTACAAGTTAAATCTGAAACAAGATCGGCTCACATCATCGGTCAAATCCTTTCAATGCTTGCAACATAGTTTACATTCAGCTTGTATGCACCGAACCTGTGCAGGACTGGCATCTCTTGATCCAGCAATTTGAATGGGAACTGGGATGCTGATAGGAGTGCAAGTCGGGCGCAAGTCGGGCGCAAGGAAATGTTGCTCTATTCTGGCGGTTGAGCGATGAGTTGGCATACAATGGACGATCTGAGAATCAGTCATGCAAGATGGGTCAAATGTTCAACAAGTTCAATAAAATAACATGGTTAATGGCGATGAAAGGGGAGGCGGACTGGGGGATGCAGTGCGGGTGTGGCCAGGTTGGTTCGTCCAACAGGGTGGAAGCTATAGCAAATTCCTCACCATCATCCCCTTTAGGGAGCAGACTGCAAGGATGGGGAGGAGCGTTCCTGGTGCTGGTGGTGTTCTCCATGATTACATGCCTCTCGTGCATTCCACTCCCGGGAAAGAAGGTTGAGCGAACCCCTCTTGCGGGGGAGCTCTGGCTTGATGATGGCGATATAGCCAGACGGTGGGGCCTGATAGAGCATGCTAGAGTTCAAGGGAAGCTGGAGCCTCTCCGCGATGAGTACATGGCCATTTGGGCAGGCAATCCATACGATGCCATGGCTCATGTAATGGTTGGGCGTACCATGGAGAAGTCCAATGATGCATTTCCGCTGTATCAAACTGCTCTGGAGATGGAGCCGGACAATTATTGGGCACTAGTTGGGTTGGGAGAGGTCTATCTGGAGATGGGACTGGTTAGCCGAGCTGTCGAGGTTCTCGACAGGGCGGTTGAGTTGAAGCCTGACCGGGGGCAGGGGTATCTTGCCCTTGGGCTTGCTCATATTGCGGACAGCCGCCTGGATGCGGCACTGGATAGCCTCCATACGGCGGTGAAGCTGGAGCCGGGGAGTTTTCGGGCTCGTAAGTCTCTGGGAGAGACGCTGATGGCAATGGGTAAGCAGGATGCGGCCCTTGAGCATCTTGAGGCAGCCGCACCATTTTACCCTGAAGATTGGAATCTGCATCTGGTGGTTGCCACCATGCAGGAGAGAGATGGTGAGTTTGAGGATGCTCTTAATAGTTATAAAAGGGTGAAGGATCTGAAAGACGTATCCATAGATGCCCATATGGGAGTGGCCAGGCTCGGGTTAAAGCTGGGCTTGGACGATGGGGTGGAGGATTCATTGGGTAAGGTGCTCCAGATGCAGCCGTGGAATGGGGAAGCTAAACAGATACTCGCTGATATTTATGTGCAGGATGGCAACTGTCGGGGCGCCATGAGGCTCCTCAAGGATTTGATTGATGTGGAGCCCGCCCATGTGGGCAACCGCTCTGCTTATGCAAATTGTCTCGAGAAGGGGGGGAAGGTTGAGGAGGCAATGATGGAGTGGTTGGATATAGCCCGCATAGCTCCTCAGGCCAAGGAGCCGTTGGAGGCTCTGACCAGGATTGTGACTGGAACAGGTGCGAGCATGGAGCCGGTAAGCGGCAAGAATCTTCAACAGGTTTTCGACCGGAATCTGGAGGCGATTGCCCAGTGTCATGCTGTGTACAAGGAGAAAATTGCTCCGGCAGGTGCGGCAGGTGCGGCAGGTGATGTTGAGGGGGTAGGCGGTGGAGCTGTTGACGACAGCCCTGTAGCAAAGAAATCTACGGACACATTGGCGCAATCAGTTGAGCGTGGTCAGAAACATGATGGTCAGAGCCCTGAGGGGAAGGGCAAGGGCATGGGCATGGGCATGGGCGAGGGTATGGCTGGAAACCTTCTGCTGAGAGTCAAAGTGGACAATGGTGGGTTTGCTTCATCAGTTAAAGTGATGGAAGACACACTGGGTTCTTCTACAGTCCGACTCTGTGCAATATGGCAGGTAATGAATGCCAGATACCCTCAGGGTAGTACGTTGTTGGTCGATTTTCCCGTTACCTTTGATGAATCGGATAAACCCTAACCTCAGGTCAGCTTAGGGAGTGGCAAATCACTGGCAAAGCGGTGTCCGTGGGACAAGTTGCAGTACCTGAGCTGTTAGGCCTGGCTGCGGGATTGGCGCAGGGAGCGTTCAGACCTCGGTTTGGCAGCGGCGCTCTTTTGAATGGCGGCCTGGAGCAGGTCCAACTGAGAGTGGATCTGTTCGAGATGTTGGTGCTCCGCGTGCAATCGGTTCTTGACTGTATTGAACCGGGCGGTTGCTGCATCCACTGCTTCAATGTATTGTTGCATGACTGTTTGAGTGTACATAAACCCTATTTAATCCCGCTTGGCATCATGGTCAAGAAAGTGACCTGATATGTGTCCATTCTTTCGCCACGGAAATTGGAATGGCATAATTCTGTTGACAACAACATTGTCGCTGACGGATACAGCCTGTTCTGTATTGTGCCGATTGTCCGATGGGGTGGCATCTGCTTTTTGGTTTTTCAGTACTACGGGTGCCATGTGCTGTTGACGATTCTCATCATCGGCAGGTGATTAGAGCAAATCGGTTATAGTGAGATAAGTTTGAGGAGGATTCTAGTGCATAGATTGTTAGTGGGGCTTTTCGGTTTTCCATTTAGGAATCCCAAGCAATATGGGAATCATTTGCCTGCAATTGAGCTGCAGGAGACATTTGCCGCCTCTCCTCGAGGGGCTACCCTTGAGAGTTGGAATACAAGTGTGGGCAAAGGGTTTGAGTTCGTAGTTAAGTGCAACAGGGATGTGACTCACCCTGCGGATGAACCGCAACTGGCGGCACAGACTGGCCTGTTTCGGGATACGCCCCAGGTTGAAGCAGCCTGGTTTTCTACATTGGAGAATGCCCGCAAGCTGGGAGCGAAGACCATCATGCTGGAGACGCCAGCAGGGTTCACCCCGGTTGATCGCAATATCAGCCAGATGTTGGATTTGCTGGAGAAGACTCCCTGGGGAACACCTCATGACTTTACGGTTGCCTGGCAGGCAAGAGGCGTGTGGAGCAGGCAGGCTCTCAAGGAGGTCTGCAATAACGGCAAGGTGCGGCTGGTTGCCTGTGTTGATCCATTGAAGGAGAAGCCCCTGAAGGGTGAGGTTGCGTATGGGCACCTTTATACTTACTGGGGAAGCAGGTCTGGCTTCGACCTGGAAACCTCACTGGAAGCGGTTGAAAAGCTGTTTTCCAAGGGTGCGGAGAGGGCATATCTCTTCTATGGTAATCCCAATGCCATGAAGGATGCCAGAGCGCTGATGGATGCCCTGCAAGACGAAGACATGGTGGATGACCTGGAGACTGGGCTTGGAGGCAAACTGGTTGTTGGGGGAGAAGGATGGAAGACAAAGGAGTGATTGACCTGCTCCACAGGCTGACCAGCATCCGTACTGCTCCCTACAACGAGCGGGGGATTGCAGCGTTAATCACCAGGATTGCTGGGGAGAATGGCTTGCTTGTAAGCCGGGATGTTAATGGCAATATGCTGGTGACCTTGTCTGGCACAGCGGGGGGCGGTGGTGCTGGTGCTGGCACCGCTGATTCTGATGCTGAATTCGACACGGATATTGATTCTGCCGATGGGAAGCGTGGACCCAGGCTGATTTTTTCGGCTCACATGGATCACCCTGCCATTGAGGTGGTGTCGGTTGGTGGAGTCCCAGGTGATGTACTCCTTGAAGCCACTCCTATGGGAGGGTTTCCGGTTGATGTCCTTCGTGGAGGGGAGGAGTTGTTGTTGTTCCAGCCTGGTGGGGGGCAAGGCGAGCCTCTCCGTGTTCAGGTTGATTCGGTTGAACGGCTTGGAGATAAGGCAAAGAGTCTGGTTGTGCTTCGTCCAATGGGAGACTGGGGTGGAGTTGCCGCCGGAGAAGGACAGACAGGGTGGTGGGCTGTTCCCGATTTTCCTCCAGGGTTGGCCCGGCAGGATAATGGTGAATTGGCCATGGGCGCGGCCGATGACTTGGCAGGGTGTGCGGTGATTTTGGCCACACTGATAAGCATGGCTCGTTCCGGTGTTAAAGCCAGCGTGGCTGGGCTATTTACCCGAGCAGAGGAGGTGGGGTTGGTGGGCGCCATGGCTGCTGCAAGGGATGGCTTCATCCCTGCCCATGCTTCAGTTGTCGTGGTGGAGACCTCCAAGCCTGTAAATGGAACCAGCATGGGTATGGGGCCTATAATCAGGGTGGGCGATAAACAGAGTGTGTTCCATGGCGGTATGACCGGATTGCTGGTCAAGGTAGCAGCCGGTTTAGTTAAGAGTGATTCGGACTTTCGTTATCAGAGGGCGCTCCTGGATGGAGGGCGCTGTGAGGGGACGGTTTTTCAATTATTTGGGATACCAACCGGTGCAATTTCATTGCCTTTGCACGGATATCACAACAGGGATCTCGAAAATAAGCGTCTGGTTCAAGAGAGTGTCCATGAGAATGACCTGGCCTGTGCGGTCAGGTTGCTGGTTCAACTGGGGCTTGAGTTTGATGATGCGGTCTCTTCCTGGGAAGATTACACGGAGATGGAGCTTAACAAGATGCTCCATCAGGCCAGCGATCTCTTTTCCAGGCTGCGTGGAGACACCCGCTTATAGTGGAGGGGCCAGCCTGCCATAACAACACCTTTCTACCCATCCTGCCTTCCTGTTGTGACCTTTGAAAATGCTGATGTTGCATCCAGCTCTCTTTCTCCCACAATCCTTTGCTAATGTGATAATGGGATGCTGAGGCCTGTCATCTTTTTATTTCCTTACATGACATGAGCGAAAAAATGCGCATTATTTTTCCTCAAAAAGGTTGACTGGATAAGAATTCAGGAATATAAGTACCTGAATTCTTGAATTGAGGTGGGTAAAGGGGAAGGATGAATCACGGATTAAAATTGACTGAAGCCATATCGCTCGGTCTACATATTATGACCCTGCTGGCCTCGTGGCCCAAAGGAGAGCGGGCCAGCGTGAAGGAACTGGTGGAGTGTCTGCCTGTTTCGGAGGCACATTCAGCCAAAGTTCTCCAGCGCCTTGCTAAAGCAGGTCTGGTGGAGTCGGTTCGTGGACCTGGGGGAGGATTTGTCCTGGCCCATCCTGCAGAGCAGATTGTTCTTATGGAAATATATGAGGCAATCGAAGGACCGATGCATTTAGTCAGTCCCTGTCTATTGGGACACTCTGCCTGTGGAAGACGTAATTGTGTCTTTGGACCGCTGGTTAGTGAAACACACGAAAAATTTGAAGAATACTTCAGGAACACCAGGCTGTCGCAGCTTGTGGAAAATGGAGAATGAGAACAATGGGAACAAACGGCAACCGGATAATTATCGACAGGAACAAATGCAATGGGTGTGGGCTCTGTGCAGCAGCATGCCCTGGCGGTGCTATCCAGATGGTAGATGGTAAGGCCATGCTGGTTGACGAGAATCACTGTGATGGTCTGGGAGCCTGTATTGGGCAATGTCCCAGGGGGGCCATCACTGTGGGAGCTGGTGGTGGTGCTGCTGTTGTTGTTGATACGGATCAGATAACCCCACGGCAGGCAGGAGCAAGTTTTGCCAGCCCGTGTAGTGGGGCTATGGGAAGCTTGGGGTCTGCAGGCGGATTGGGGCATGGTCGTGGCTATGGGCACGGGCACGGGCACGGGCATGGGCAGGGACACGGGCATGGGCAGGGATTAGATTGTGGGTGTCCTGGGTCGGCATTACGGGCGCCTGTGGAGAAGGCCCCTCTGGGCCTTGGGGCTGTGAGAGAATCTGTGGACTCTGAGATGGAGCCATGGACCGGGAGTTGGCCAGTGCAGTTGCGCCTGGTTCCACCTACTGCCCCTTTCCTTAGGGGTGCACATCTTCTACTTTGTGCTGATTGCGCGCCAGTGGTACTTTCAGATTTCCGTAATAGATATGCTGCAGGGCGGGTAGTCCTTATTGGTTGCCCAAAATTGGATGACTCTGCTGTTAATAGTGCCAGGTTTGCAGCCATACTGGAGAATGCAAAGCCAGCCAGCCTCACGGTAGTGCGCATGGAGGTGCCCTGCTGTTCAGGTTTGGCCAACATGGCTCGGACGCTCCGGGATGCTGTAGCACCTGATTTGCCAATGCAGATTCATACCGTCGGAATCAGGCAGGGTATCACTATTGAGGATGTTCCTGGTGTGGTGAGGGATGATGGAGATCAACCCGGCCAGGAAGAGTGTGCTTGTGGTGGGTGCGGGTGCATGTGAGAGAAGACGGCGTATTCTTTATTATCTCAAATTGTGATACGCACATTTACTTAAGGCATGGCAAGCGGCAGGGATTTAGTCTGCCCAAAGGAGGATTAGAATTATGGGAATGTTCTGTTATCAGTGTGAGCAGACTGCCAGAGGGCAGGGATGTACGGCTGGCGGTGTTTGCGGTAAAGATCCTGATACCGCTGTAATGCAGGATCTGTTGATTTTTGCCTGCAAAGGAGTGGCTTGGTATGGCTTGCGGTTGCGCAATATGGGGCAGCCAGATCGGGAGATGGAGAGGTTGTTGGTTGAGTCTCTCTTCACAACGATCACGAATGTGAACTTTGATGTGAACAGGGTGGCGGAGTTTGTAAAGAAGGTTGGCGCAGCCAAGCGCAGGGCAAAGGCGCAGTATGAGAAGCTGTGTGTTGCTGCGGGGGTTGCTCCTGATAAGTCTGAGCATGGTGCTGTCCTTTGGGATGCATCTGATAATGTGGCGGGGCTGCTCATTCAGGCTTCTGCCGGTTCTCTCAAGGGGAGATTGGATGCCCAGGGAGAAGATATTACTGGCCTGCAGGAACTGCTCACCTATGGTCTGAAGGGCCTGAGCGCTTATGCAGATCATGCCATGGTGCTGGGCCGGGAGGATGATCGGATCTATGCTTTTGTGCTGGAAGCCCTCGAGTACCTGACCCATAAGGAGCAGGATCTCCAGACTCTGTTTGGGCTCTGCCTCCGCTGTGGTGAGTGTAACCTGATCTCCATGGAGCTGCTCAACGGTGCCAATACTGGTGCTTATGGTCTTCCTGTTCCTGCTGCTGTAAGAGTAACGCCAGTCAAGGGGAAGGCGATTCTGGTCTCCGGCCATGATCTCAAAGACCTTGAAGTTATCCTCAAGGAGACACAGGGCAAGGGAATCAATGTTTATACCCATGGCGAGATGTTGCCCGCCCATGGTTATCCCAAGCTCAAGGCATACAGCCATCTGGTTGGCAATTATGGTAGTGCCTGGCAGAATCAGGTGAAGGAATTCGATGCATTCCCAGGCGCTGTTCTGATGACTACCAACTGTATTCAGAAGCCTCGTGATTCATATAAAGGCCGGATCTTCACAACCGGGCTGGTTGAATACCCGGGAGTAACCCATGTTACCCGGGCTGATTTCAGCCCTGTGATTGAAGCAGCCCTGGCTAGTGATGGATTCGCCCAGGATGAGCCAGAGCATAAGATCACCGTCGGTTTCGGTCACAATGCGGTCCTCTCGGTGGCCGACAAAGTGGTGGAAGCGGTCAAGGCTGGCCAGATTCGTCACTTCTTCCTTATCGGTGGCTGTGATGGAGCAAAACCGGGTCGTAATTACTACACCGAGTTGGCCCAGAAGATCCCCCAGGACTGCATCATCCTCACCCTCGCCTGTGGCAAATACCGGTTTAACAAGCTGGATTTTGGAGAGGTTGCCGGGCTGCCCAGACTGCTCGATGTGGGGCAGTGCAATGATGCATATTCGGCAATCAAGATTGCCGCCGCCCTTGCGGATGCATTTGGCACAGATGTGAATGGTCTCCCATTGTCGATAGTTCTCTCCTGGTATGAACAGAAGGCAGTGGCTGTGCTCCTTACCCTTCTCCACCTGGGGATTAAGGATATCAGGCTCGGTCCCTCCCTGCCTGCTTATGTGACCCCTGCTGTGTTGAAGGTCCTGGTGGACAACTTCAATATCATGCCCATCTCCACGCCCGACGAGGATCTGAAGGCGATGTTGCAGTAACGGATTGATTGTATTAGTCGAGTCCTGTGTGTTCCGTTTGTGTTCCACGTGACACCAGGACTCGACTTTTCCCCTCTTCATCCCTCATCCTCATCTTCACTCCCATTCGTTTTCTTTAATTATCCCCCCGTATCTCAATCCATGGATCAATCTGCTTCATTATTTCTTTTGGATATAGTCTGAACATCAACGCTCCTGGCTACGAAAGACTGGGTGAATGGTTAGAGCATGTGCTAAGATACCCATTCTTCGGAATGCTTTTATTGAAACATCGGTTTTTCTTTGACCGACATGGTTCGTGAGGGGGAACTAAGATGGATTGCCTGGGGGTAAGGTTGTTGTCATCATTTAATTTGAGGAGTCTCCGTGGAAACTGGAAGGACAAAATCCGTTTATGTAGTGGTGATTGCTCTGGTGGTTTTGGGTGGGGTGGCCATGGGGTGGTGGCTGACCAGCAATAAGTTGGATCCCGAGCTGCTGAATCATGCTTCCCAGTTGAATATGGAGGTGAAGAGGAATCTCCAGTTGCCTGCGGTGGAGTTAACTGATTTGGCAGGACAGCCAGTGCAATCCTCTGATTGGTCAAAGGGTGTGATCATTCTTAATTTCTGGGCTGCCTGGTGCAGTGTCTGTGAAACAGAGGTCCCGGTTCTGGGGGAGCTTCAGGCCAGGGTAAAGCCGCTGGGTATTCGGGTAGTGGCTGTTAGTACGGATACGGAGAAGGGGCCGGCTGAGAAGAAAGCTGAGAAGTTCCGAGATAAGTTGCAGGTGGCATTGGACCCGCTTGGAAGGTTGAGTCACCCTCTGGCCGTTGATGATTTGCCCGATACATTCATAGTCAAGGATGGGGTGATCCTTGGTCGATTTATGGGGGCCAACCCGTGGTTATCTGATGGGATGCTCCAGTTCCTTACCTGGCTGGCTAAAAACGAATAGTACTGACCGCCGGTTGCTTCCCTGATCTCCCACCCCAATATTTTCCTACAACATGAGGGCACGGCATGTCTGAGAAGTTGTCGGTGGGCAGTGATTAAGGTTCAAGGGAATCCACTCTGCCTCTGTACGGGCACGGCATGCCGT
>CAYZFJ010000112.1:0-10088 GCA_964477705.1 uncultured Myxococcia bacterium
GAGTCAAAGAAACATCATAGGGAGAACATACAAGGGGCACGGCATGCCGTGCCCTAATCGCCAGCGGTCCATCAAATCAGCCACACAACCTATGCCATGCCCCTGCATGGGGGCCTCGAATTTTGTATACTGAATTCATTCTTCTTTCCTCTTTCATCTCTCCTCTGCCCTCTGTCCTTGGTCACTTCAGTCCTTGACCTTCAGGAATGATTATTTAGACATCAATGTTGCTAGTTGAGAAGGAACGCAGCCGACATACGGGCAGGATGCACATGATAAAATGTCTGGATTGAACCGAAATGTAATGTTTACGGCCTTTCAACTGCCAATCATGCCAGTGAGCAGGAGTATGAGTGTGGGTATGAGTATGAGTACAGGTGTTAGCGCTGGTGTGAGACAGGTTGTAACCTACGCCCAAACACCAGCGCTATTAGTCTCATTGATTGTTGTGGTTCTCACCATGATTGGTTCGGCGAATGCATTCGGCTCTCAAGTGGATGAATCGAATGCGATCAAAAGGAGCGGCGCTCTACGCCAATCCAGCCTGAGGGGCGGGTATGTCTGCTATTGTGGTGAATCTGGGGTTCATGAATGTGAGCCTGCACCACCTAATGAAGACCAAACTGATGAACATACTCTCATCCGCATTAATGAGACGCAGAATAAAAAAAACGATGTGGGGGCTCGCATAAATATAGCCGGTCAGTTGGGTGATGGGAGTGTGTTGAGCAGTGTCTATGGAGGAGTAGATAGTGAGATAGAGAGAGCTCCCATAGTGTTCAGACAGGCCCTTCCACCCATTTACCTGTCAGGGGGCAACAACAGCATGCATTGGCACGTAAAGACTCAAGCTCACCAGTATGCAGTCGTTAAGATTGCCCCGCCAACAAAAGTAATGGTTGATAACGACCATCATCCTGATTCAGATGGCGTTCCTGTTGATGAGAACTCAATTTTCCTGCAGTTGGCAGATGAGGTTCCCCAGGCAGTTCTTCCCTGTTACGTAAATCGCTTACAAAGCAATGCCAATCTGGCTGGCGCAGTTTCAGTAAGGCTGGACATTGACCAAACTGGTCAAATCCATTCTCCAGCGATCACCATTGATTCAATAGGCGATTCCGTACTATTGGGGTGCATAATGCTAAATATGGAGTCCCTCAAACTAGGAGGGTCAGCAAGACCCTCCACAATCCGGGTACATTTCCCCCTCTATTTCTCATTAGAATAGTGGTGTTCCTGTCGGTAAGGGCAGGACGGGAACTATACTGAGGGAACCAACGTATTTATTAAACCCTGGGCTTGGTGAAGCGGCGCTTCATCTCTTTGCGCCTGCGACGCTCAGCTTCACGCATCTTCCTCTTTTTGCGGACGCTGGGCTTCTCGTAAAAACGCCTCTTCTTGAGCTCTTTGAGAACGCCTTCGTCAGCCATTTTCCGCTTAAGGCGGTTAATGGCGCGATCTACATTTTCGCCTTCTACCGAAACTTCCAGGGGACGACCTTGTACAGGGCCACTCTTCATGAAAGACATATCCATTTTATTAGAGTTATTTTGGTAATGTCGTAAAAAATACGACTCGAAATCGTGGCGGAATGTAACAGCCAGGATTGTGGATGTCAAGCCAGGAATATGATTTTAACTAGATTGGTAGCACGGGTTGTCGGTCAGTATGGCGATTAGCGGGTACCCAGATATCAAATCGTCAGGGTTGTAGTGGCTGGTGCTGGCAGGAACCTTCGGACCTTGACCTGTTTAGGAGCACAAGCAACGCCTGATAATCCATGATGGGAATTGCTTTGCTCTTCGGCCTGTTTTTCTTCGAAGTTCCTCTTATGGGTAGGCTTTAAGAGAAAACTGAAGTATGAGTTAGTGGTGTGGTCTTGATTACCCCCTGAATGAATGCTGATTGGAAATCTAATGATACCCCATAAAGAAAACATGTCTCAACCTGAACTGGATGGCAAAACCCATCACACCCAGAAAAACAGCGATATTAAGCATGAAAGCGGAAGAAATGCTGGCTTCCAGGTAAGCAAGGATACAGCCCTTAAGGTGGATTTGCTGTTCCAGGGAGTGCGATATAGCGATGCCCTCGGCAAGGCCGCATCATGGGCCCTGCCCAACTTTTATCCTTACCGGTTTGTTCCTGGTGAAAAGGATGCCTCGGCGGACGGCTCTGGTCAGGTCTCCATCCCTTATCTGATGTACTTGGCTAATGGAAGTCTGGTGAGGGTGCTGGGAAACTCTGAGAGCCCCTTCTGGGTGGACTCCCCTCATGCCGAAACATCTGGTGCCCAGTTTACCCTTTACCACCATGATGAGGTCATATCTCAGATTACCTTCCAACCAAATCCCCCATGGTTTGCTATGAAATGCTCCGACGGCACTCCCATGTCTCAGGTTGGCATCAGCTTGCATGGTGATATGGCGGTGGTGAACCTAGCGCCTGCCTGTCAGTATCATGTGTTGGAACCGGATGCTGTCAGGGAGAAAGAAGGCGAAGGGGAGACAGCCTGGCATAGACCTGCTGATGGCATCAGCACGCTGCGGTGCAGGTTCTGTGCGTACGGCAGGCCAAGTGCCCGCTCTGCAGCCCTTGGGCAGGACATCAACTCGCCCCATGTGCCTCCAGTGACCCTGAAGCGGATGGTGGAGGCCCTGGAAGCGGCATTGGCAGGCGGAGAGATACGGCACGTTTATATTGTGGCTGGCTCTATGCATGACTGGAATGAGGAGGCTGCCCGGTATCGTACCATTGGAGTGGCAATCAGGAAGGCAGGCCTGAAGATTCCCTACCTGGTCTGTGGGTCAGGTGCCCTGCCAAGGGAGGCCATGGAACAGTTTGCTGCCAGCGGTTTGTATGATGCGGTCTGTTTCAATCTAGAGGTATGGGGTAAAGAGCTGTTCAGCAAGGTGTGCCCTGGCAAGAATGGGTTTGTGGGGTATGACCGGTGGCTGCAGAGTCTTGTAGAAGGGGTCGAGATTTTCGGCAGGGGCAATGTCTACACGGCAATGGTGACCGGATATGAGCTGGAGCCTCAACTGGGGCTAGACTATGATCAGGCGTTGGCTAACAGTGTGACAGGGGCACGCTGGATGATGGAGCATGGCATTACCCCTGTTTACTCCCTCTTCTGGCCCTTTGGGGTTGAGAAGATTCCGCACAGGTTGCGAGTCTTACGCCAATACTTCCAGGAACTAAATCAGGAAACCATGAAGATTCGTAAAGAGACAGGGCTTTCAGTCAGGGGAGCATTCATGTGTGAACGGTGTGCCTATATGCAGCTTGAGAGCGATCTGGAGATGGATCAGGGTTAGTCTCAAGTGGGCAGTATTCAGTTTCAACGTAACCGTTCAGCCCTGCTATTTGTCAGCACAACTTGGAGTTTTTCTGACGTTTATTCGACGCTATCAACCCCTAAGACCTGACATAGATTGGACGACCGACACGGTTGATGTGGCTGCGCAGGTCCTCGTTGGTAATATTTTTGTAGTCCAGAATATCAACAAAAAGTGGTATGGGCAGTTCCTCTAACTGCTCCCTCAGCTTTGAAATAATACGAAATGTGACATGCTCACCCTTGACCGCCAGATCAAGATCGCTGCCTGAAAAGTTAGTACCCTTGGCCCTGGAGCCAAAAACAATGATCTCCTCTATCTCAGGAAACATAACAAATACATGCGTTAATTCATTGATAGTACGTTCCTCAAGGCCGAAATCCATCATACTGACTTATCCCCAATCCCGTCTGAATCACCGCCTGCTGACATGTTCAGGAATTTGTCGTAAAGTTCAGTAAGAATCCTGAAGTACACGTTTCTTATCCGTGCTTCAATCTCTCTGGCGGTTCCTTCTTCATAGGTATGCACAGTAATATTTCTGTCATTCAGCGCATCCATCCATGCCTGACCGTCGCCAACCAGCCCAGACTGGTATGCCTGGCGCAACGCCTCTCTAGGACTGGCAATGATGAAGCCCTGCTCCTGCAGATAGTCCTTCATCAGTTTCCATGACAACTCAAAAGCCATCTCAAAAAACTTAATCAGGCCAGCCCGTTCAGCATCTGACAATTGTTTATTGGTAATCGTATTTTCTAGAAGCAGGTAAGCTTTCTGAAAATTCTGGAACCGCTGTTTCCATCTAATATCCAGATTTGCGTCCATGAAACCTCACCATAGAATAGACATATGCCCCTGACCGTCCTGGCCACCTCGACGTTTTCGCCCGTGCACAAACTTCTACAGGATGCCACCATATCAATCAAGGCGCAAGGAGAGAGTAAGGCGTTACCGATGTCCAGCCGCTCTATGCAACCCAGAACACCCGGATGCTGCGGATATGGATGGTGAACAACAGCGGCTGTCGCTGCCGCTGGTGCCGGCGCCGGAGCTGGTGTCTGAGGTGCCTGCGCCACCAGGGCCAATGTGAGGCAGTTGGCGGTCTAACGGCTTGCGTGCGGCCACAATCATGCTGGTCACATAATCGCCCAGTTTTGCTCCGGCAGGCAGCTTGGCCAGAATGTCGTTCCAGAGGGGATCTGCCCCCTGTACCATGCTGTCCATATAATCCGATTTCTGTTCAAACGATGCGTCGGTCAGTCCTGCCTTCTGAACCATCTCCTTGGTATCTTCAATGAGTGCTGCTCCAGCCACACAGCCAACCAGTGCTTCAAGTGATTGGAGAATCTCTGCAGGGAGCGGGCGCAGTAGAGCAATATCCGAAACAGACACCCGCCCTCCCGGCTTGAGCACCCTGAAGATCTCGTGCCAAATCTGTTGTTTTTCAGGTGACAGGTTGATGACACAGTTGGAGATCACTACATCAACGCTGGAATCGGCAACTGGCAGATGTTCAATCTCACCGAGCCGGAACTCCACATTTTCCAATCCGGAAGCGGACCGGAACTGGATGATGTTGCGTCTCGCCTTGCTTATCATGTCCGGAGTCATGTCCACCCCGATGACTCTCCCGGTGGGGCCAACCTTGCGGGCAACAATAAATGCATCGAAGCCGCCGCCACTGCCCAGGTCAAGCACAACCTCCCCGGGACGCAAGGATGCTACTGCGGTAGGATTTCCACATGACAACCCCATGTTGGCTCCTTCGGGCAGTCCGGCCAGGTCAGCATCGCTGTAGCCAAGGGCTGAAGCAACATCATCTGCTGAAGGTCCGCAACCACAGCCGCAACTGCAACCGCATGAACTACTGCTCACAGCAATCTTGCCATATTCCCTTCGAACTGTTTCACGTTGCTCCAGTTCGCGTTCAGTGTTTTTACTCATCAATCTTCATCCTTCATAAAGGTGTTCGATAATCGTTGAAAGACACGGCATGCTGCGCCTCCTAAATCCGTGGAAAGGTCAATTCCACCACCACTTCCTGGTCAAGATTCTCAGGCATGCCTTCGATAAACGTCCTTATTTCATCCCGAACACGTCTGTAATGGGAGAGCGCCTCTTCCTCGGTTTTGGCGTCTCTGGCCAGGGTTGGTGGGTCATCAAAGCCTACATGAATAATTCTGGCCTTCCCCGGAAAATAGGGACATGTTTCATGGGCATTACCACAGACGGTGACTACAAAATCGAAATCAAGCGAAGGCAATTCTGAAACCGTCTTTGATCTCTGCCGACTGATATCAACACCCGCTTTAGCCATTACCTTTACAGCTATAGGATTCAATCCATGCTTTTCTATTCCCGCCGATGATGGAACAATAACATCGTCACGAAGATGTCGTGCCCAGCCTTCAGCCATTTGACTTCGACATGAATTTCCGGTGCAGAGGAAGAGGACCTTGAGCTTTTCCTGCTTTGGCTTTTCTAGGGTCATTTTTTTTGCTCTTGATTGCACTTGAACTCTTTCAGTCTTGTAAAATCCTTATTGGTCACAGCGTCATTATACAGGTGATGCTCCAAACACTTATGCAAGGCAGAGTCAAACTCATCGTGTGGTGATGCCAAGGTATAAAAAGCCCACGTCCCCTCTCTTCTGACAGTAATCATCCCAGCCATGCGCATTATGGTGAGATGCCGTGACACCTTGAAATGGGGCTCATCGACCGCATGAGCCAACTCACAGACGCAGGTCTCTCCATTCCGGGCCATCAACGCTGCGAGACGCAGGCGAATGGGATCTGCCAAAGCCTTGAACAAGCCAACTTTTCTCTCCATTTTACCCTCTAATGTGCATTGTTGCGCAAACATGCACATTAGATTAACCGATTAGCCCTTGTCAACAAGTATCAATAAATTTCTGGAGGAGAATTTTCAGGCCAATTTTGAAGAAATCTGCTAGTGACAGGAAGCTTGAAACCTGATTTTCAATCAGGCTTGTCCTGAGGCTGCTCTGCTTGTCTCTGAATAGAACGGCAGAATTGGCCCTTGATGGTGTTGAACACAGGCGAATCCATGGTTCCCCCTGCCAGATTCTCTTCCGCTATGATTTGTTGGGTGTTTTCAACCCGATCCTCTGTGAGGGGGTGGCTGGAGAGCCATTTGTTCAGCACTCCAAGCACACCTTCCGGTGCTTCGCCCTGAGCCTTAAGCAGCAACTGGAAGAACTCCACCAACCCTTCAGGGTTCCAGCCTGCCCGGTGCATGACTACCACTCCAATCTGGTCAGCTTCTTCCTCCTGACTCCGAGAATAGTTGAGAAAGCCTGCGGTCGCCACTGCCTGGGCCACGATCTGACTCCATATGGAAGGGTTGTTGCCAAGCACAGCTTCGGCCAGAATCTGGGCTCCAAATGCTTGAGTCAATCGCTCCGTGCCATGACGCCGCACTACATGAGCCACCTCGTGAGCCACCACACCCGCCAGCTCCGCCTCATTGCGTGCAAAGCAGAGCAGTCCCATGTTGACGTAGATGTAACCTCCCGGCAGGGCAAAAGCGTTCACATCCGCTGAGTTTACCACCTTGAATGTGTAGTTGAACTGGCGTTCTTCGGCAGTGAGGGACCGAACGATCCTGTTGCCAATTGAGGCCACATAGGCGTTCAGCTCCTCATCCTCGACCAGTTCAATCTCTTTTTCCACATCATGGCTCAGTTGAGCACCAAGATCTTTTTCCTCATCCACAGAGATCAGATTGACCCTGAACCACGAACACCCCTGCATCCATAGAATCCCCCCCGTTGCTAACATTACTGCCATCAAAGGTGTGCAACTTACACGTATAGATTTACCTGCCATAAGCATGATTAACCTCCTTTTCACCCACTCCCCACATGCTTGTTTCAAGGTATCGAACTAAATATTCGGCAATCCTTTGGCCAGCTCTGCCATCCCACAGGGGGGGGGACTGGGAGAGAGTGGCAGATGAAGTAGTGGGTATGGGGTTTGGGGCAGTGGAAGCAGAAGCAGAAGCGGCTGTGTCCGCCATAGATGGGGGACTGGGCTTTACCAGGTGCTTCTCCATGGCCCGTTGGAAGCCTTCTAGAATTCTGGCTCTCTTCACACCCACAATTATGTTGGTGCCCATGGTGACCGTAATTGGACGCTCCGTATTCTCCCGCATGGTAAGACATGGAATCCCAAGAACCGTGGTCTCTTCCTGGATGCCTCCAGAATCGGTGAGCACTAGCCTGGAGCCAGCAACTGTTCCAAGGAATTCCAAATATCCCATCGGTTGTGTGAGCATGATTCGGCCAGCCTGGGTGGGAGCATCCAGCATGCGGTCCAGCCCAAAGTCTTTGATTCGTTTTTCTGTCCGTGGATGTATAGGAAATATGACAGGGATTTCTGTTGAGATCTGCAGGATAATGCCAAGCAGTTCTTCAAGGCGGTCCTGATTATCTACATTGGATGGTCGATGCATGGTACAGACTGCGTAGCCGCCCTGTGTCATCTGGAACCGGGCTGGTATTTCCAGCTCCAGTGCTCGCGGGAGAAGTCGAAGCAGGGAGTCAATCATCACGTTCCCCACCATGTGGATTCTGAACTTATCAATGCCCTCGGCCAGCAGGTTCAGGTCCGCATCCAGTGAGGGGGTGAATAACAGACTGCTGAGGCGATCAACCAGGATCCGATTGATCTCCTCAGGCATGGTCATGTCCCTGGAGCGAAGGCCTGCTTCCACATGGGCCACGGGCAGATTAAGCTTGGCCGCTGCCAGTGCTGCTGCCAGGGTGCTGTTCACGTCACCGACCACCACCACCATGGAGGGGTGGGTCTCCTCCATAATCTGTTCCAGAATACCGAGCATTCGGCCGGTCTGCTCTCCATGTTTACCCGAGCCAATGCCAAGAGAAATGCTTGGCCTGGATAAATTCAGATCCTTGAAGAAAACCTCGCTCATGTCTGCATCATAATGTTGCCCAGTGTGGATCAACATATTGGGTATCCCCATGCCATCAAGGGCATGCTTTACTGGGGCAATCTTCATGAAATTGGGGCGGGCGCCGGCAATGAGCATGATTCCACCAGCCTGAAGGGCCATGTTATTGCTCATGCTGTTGCCGATTTTACCGCCCCTGACGCTGCGGATTTTGCCAAGACTTTCGCTTGCCTTTTGGTCAATGCTGATGTCCGTTTTGTCCCTGTCCTTATCCCGAATCATTTTCGTTTTCCTTGTTCTCAGGTCTGCATCCCTATCCTGCTTTGCAACGTCAGTATGGCCAACCAGCGGCCCTTCCCTCTGCAAGATTACGCTGGGTTTCCCCTTTACGATGCCCTGGCCACGCCAAGTCAGGCCATCAGTCGCATGTATGAGCATTTCAAGTATTCTGAGCACATCTGGCGCGCTATGAAGTGATTAGATGAGGGAAGATTTTATATTTATCCATATATGAGATTGACCATTGGGGCGATGCCCTGTAATATGCAAAGTTTGTATGAGCGTCTTGAATTGATGCCAGAGGTGGCAAGAGATTGATAATCAGGAGCATAATCCCATGACTCAACTAACAACTAAATGGAGCCTGGTGCTCTGGGCAGCCGCAGTAATGCTGGCTCTTGGGGCGGCAGCGTGCAAGGACACAAGCAATACGGGAGAGGGTGATGTATGTACTCCCGGTGCAGTGGAGTGCACGTTAGGGCAGGCCATGATCTGCAACAGCAGTGGTTCAGCTTACTCCTACGAGGATTGCCTTGGTAAACCCTGCCAGCCTGGTTTCGGTTGTGAAGGCAGTAACAATAACAACCCGGACACTGGTGGAAACAACAATGGGGGGAACAACGCAGGCGACAAGCGATGTAACGGGGATACTATCGAAGTGTTCGATGGTGTGGACACCTGGCTCCCTGGAAAAAATTGTGGAAGCGGTAATCAGCGCTGTCAGGGTGGAGAGTGCGTAGGTTGTGTTCCCAATACCCGCCTCTGTGCGAACGAGGGGCAGGTAGCTCTCTGTGGTGCCGATGGCGAAACTACCACGCCCGTTGAGGTGTGCGGTGATGGTCGGATCTGCCATGCTGGTGCCTGCGTGTCAGAGTGTGAGCTGTCCAATGGTAAGCTGTCTTATATGGGATGCGAGTACTGGGCTGTGGATCTGCGCAACTTGGCCCACCCCGATGCCCAGTTTGCGGTGGTGGTGAGCAACACCAAGAACTCTGAGGTTACTGTCCGGGTGTCCGCCATTGAGAACGGTGCCCCACGCGAGCTCAACCAGATCATCATCCCTCCCAACGAGTTGAAGATTATTGAGATGCCCGATACCGCTCAGTTGCCAGATACGGTTAAGGATAAGCTGGCTTACCGGATCAGCGCCGAGATGCCAGTCATCGCCTACCAGTTCAACCCCCTCAATAACACCGATGAGACCTTCAGCAACGACGCATCCCTGCTCATCCCTACCGAGGCCCTGGATCGGGAGTACCTCGCCATCACCGGGGATGCCATTGTCAGCGCAGGAGCCACTATTACCGTTGTTGGTGTGACCCCCTCCCCGACCAATGTGACCATCACTATGCCTGATGGCGTGAACTTTGAGGCTCCCCCCAGCGCTACCGTAAGTGGTCAGACCATTACCGCCTCTCTGGTAGAGTATGAGGTCCTGAACGTGGTCAGCCTTCCTGTTGGTTCTGGAGAGACTGGCGATGGCAACCTGTCCGGGGCCAAGATCAGCGCGGATGCGGCCGTAGCCGTGTTTGCAGG
>CAYZFJ010000112.1:10098-11209 GCA_964477705.1 uncultured Myxococcia bacterium
TTCAAGAATGCCTGCTGGGCCCGGTTGGACCTGTTGCTGTGATCACCTGGAGGAGCAGATGGTCCCCACCTCCACTTGGGGTAAGAATTACATAGCTGGTCACACTTTCCAGAGGATGCTCAGTGGCACTCCGCTGCCTGATTATTGGAGAGTGACTGCTCTCCAGGAGAACACCACCCTTACCTACTCCCCATCAGCACCTGCTGGAGCTCCTACCACCCTGGGAGCAGGGGAGAGCGTTGAATTCAGCTCGGCCACGGACTTTGCGGTCAGCGGAGATAAGCCAATCAGCCTAACCCAGTTTATGTCATCGTCCTATCAGGCTGATCCTGAAGCGGAGGCTTTTGGAGCATTTACGGATTGTACTGCTGAAACTGATGCACAGAATCAGTACTGCACCAGCACTACCGGTTACCTCTCTAACTGTACTGGATTTGAAGATGATTGGCTGGGCACAAGCTATGTCTGTACGCCCCTTGGCGATCCTTCCATGATGGTGGTGCCACCTGTTGAGCAATACCGGAAGGATTATATCTTCCTCACTCCTCTTGATTACCAGATGGACTTTATCACTGTGATTGCCCCCGATAACTCCAACATCACCATGGATGGTCATCCACTCCCAGCCCAGGGATGGGTTGCCGCCGGTTCTGTGGGTGAAACCGCCTATCGGCGCCTGGCCATGCAGGTGGAGCGTGGTGTGCACAAGCTGGTCTCCGACAAGCCGGTCGGCCTGATTGTGTATGGTATGGACCGGGACGTGTCCTACGGCTACCCGGCTGGCCTTGACCTGACCAGGCTGAATACCCGCTAGGATTGTTGGGGCACCCCATTCTGTGTCCTTTCCCCCGCGACTCAATCAAACCCGCCGATCACCCTCTATCCTCTGAACACTGCCTACAGCACTTACAACTTGCCCTTTGTACCTCCCTCTGCCAGTACTCTATTACTCTGATTTACCCGCAAACAACTTGCACTTGGCACTTGCAACTTATACCTTGAAAACGCTGGATGTTTCTCTTGTTCCTGCTTCAACTTGAGGGCACGGCATCCCTACCAACACCTGTAGGGGCACGGCATGCCGTATGTGTGTTCTGTTAAGCTTCAATTC
>CAYZFJ010000113.1:0-1119 GCA_964477705.1 uncultured Myxococcia bacterium
CCGTTGACCGAAGCAATACCACCTCGATCCGCCACCTACGAGACATTGGGGAAGACGTATAGCACCAGGCCCAAACCGCAACAGATGTGAGAGGGTGCTTAAGAGCTTGGTGATATGGAATTGAAGCTTAACAGAAGACACATACGGCATGCACACGCTCCTATAGGTGTTGGGAATTGGAGCTTAACCGAACACACATACCCCCCCAGAGCACCATCACCGTGAAAGCCCTGGCAGAGCATCCGCTCTCCAAGTATTGCTCAGCCGCGACACTGGCATACTGAGTAAGTGGTCCCCCACCCGGATTGTCAGCGCATCCCCACCAGTACGACCCACCTCCCACACCTGGACGCCCATAGTCTGAGCCATGGCCCTGATCTCCACCATGGAGTTTTCCCTGAATGAGGCAACGAACATCCCGATATGCTCCCCAAAGAGCAGTGGCATCCAGTTAGCCGCCACTGAACCTCTGGTTCCGCTCCGGTCAAAAGACGCCTTTTCGGAAAGAGCAGGGTCATGGTCAATGTCAATTTCAAGGTCAAGGTCAAGGTCAACCTGGGCCCCAATTCCGGCTTGCCCCCCCATCATTGAGTTCATGGAGCACCTGGCCAGAGTAACCGCCAGTCCACCACCGGAGATGGCGCGGACCGACTCGGGCAGGTTGTGGGAGTGGGCCTTGCGGATAAACTGGCCCAGGCGGAACATACCGTCCAGGTCAGGTGGTTGAAGCCCCCCGCCCATGTTGCCACGGCCCATGTGGTCAGCCCCCAGGCTATTGGCACTGAGTCGTTCCTCAAATATGGAGCCAACCAGTGAGTCTGGATTCTCCAAATCGGCAAATTGACTGTGCAAGACACAGATGATGTGGTCCGCCCCGGTAAAGCAGCACGGTATGGGGCGACTGTCCGGTGAAAGCTTACCGACTATGCCCACCGCAGGAGTAGGCGGTATTCCTCTCCCGCTGGTCTGGTTGTAGAGGCTCACATTCCCAGAGACGATGGGCAGCTCCAGGCTGCCACAGGCCACCGCCAGCCCTACCACAGTCTCCTCGAGTTCCCACATTACCCGGGGATCACCAGGGTCTCCAAGGTTCAGACCGTCCGTAGCCCCAATCGGTTC
>CAYZFJ010000113.1:1219-11154 GCA_964477705.1 uncultured Myxococcia bacterium
AGAAGATTGGATTTGGCCATGGCAATATGACGGGAGGGGGTATCACTGAGGACATCGTCGGGAGCGACTGCAGGTCGCTGCTGCAACGGGAGCTGGGTGGTAAGTGCCGCCACTGGGAGGCTCGCCAGCAGGGTGTCCCCCTCCACTACCTGAAACAGGCCATCATCCTGCAGATAGCCGATAATCTCGTGGCGAAGACCAAATTGGTCAAGGGATTCCTGCAATTTGCCAACGCCCCCAGCCTTCGGAATAAGCAATGCCCTCTCCTGGCTCTCTGAGAGCATGATCTCAGCCGGTTGAATACCAGGCTCTCGTCTAGGTACACGGTCCAGCTCCAGCCTAATTCCGCATTTGAGAAGTGAGGCAAGCTCAGCAGAGCTGGAACTGAGCCCCGCAGCACCCATGTCCTGCATGGCCAGTACCAGCCCCTGCCTGGCAGCGAGTACGCAGGCCTCCATCAACCGTTTGCCGGTAACCGGATCAGCCACCTGGGTAGCGAGCCGATCGGCTTCCTGAGTCTCATCAGATGCAAAGGAGCGAGACGCCATGGTGCATCCGCCAAGACCTTCCCTTCCGGTGGGGGCACCCACATACACCACCGGCGTACCCGCCCTGGCATGGCAGCCACAGGGCAGATCCGCCGCCCGGCATAACCCGATGGCCAGTACATTCACCAGGGGGTTGCTCTGGTAACCATCATGGAAAGCCACATCCCCACCCACAGCAGGAACACCCACCTGCCTGCAGTAGTCACCCATTCCTGCCACCACACCACCCAGCACCCTGCTCGTATCAGGATTGGCAGGGTTGCCAAGTCGGAGCAGGTTGAGCACACCGATTGGCCGGGCTCCCATGGTGAAGATGTCCCGCAGTATGCCACCGACTCCTGTTGATGCGCCCTGGAAGGGCTCAATGAAAGATGGATGGTTATGGCTCTCCACCTTGAATACCACCACATGGTCATCATCAATGGTGATTGCGCCTGCCCCGAAGCCGATGGTACGCAGTACACCCTTACCCTCCCGTGGCAATAGCTTAAACAAATGCTTGCTGGACCGGTATGAACAGTGCTCGGACCATAGCGCAGATATGATGGCAGCCTCCACATGGTTGGGGTTACGACCCAGTATGCGTTCTGCCTGCTTCAGTTCCCATGGGGAGAGGACATGATCCTCGCTCAACCCTGCCTCAATAGGCTGCTTTTGCTCGGTATCATTTATAGCTGATTTGGTAATTGGGGAAATCTTATCGGTCATTGGTTTCCTTCTGAGCAATGGGTGTTATATGGTCAACGGGCCAGTCAAGAGCCACAGACGCCGTGCTCTCGCTCTTGTGCAGCCTGGAATGCACTAGCCACGTTACTAGTAAATTCCGATCGAAAAAGTAAACAAAATGTACATTTGTGGTTGCCGTCCGGGAGGGGGTGAACAACTGATTGCACTCACTTCGTCCCTTGGGGAACGGCTTGCATTGGTCACCATTGGGGCAATTTAATAATTACCAGAAACAGCTTTTAAGAAGGTAAGCAGGTAAGCAGGTAAGCCACAAGAGAAAATTTGTTCTTACATGTGCCCAGTGCTGCCGAATCCGCCGCTGCCTCTCTGCGAATTATTAAGCATGGAGATCTCAGGCACTTCGGCTACCATTGGGAGGATTACCGGTTTGATCAGGAGCTGGGCAATCCGCATCCCTCGTGTGACACTGAAGGGCTCTGTGCCCAGATTGATCAGGATAACCTTAACCTCACCTCGATAATCAGCATCAATGGTGCCAGGTGAATTGAGAACGGTCACCCCATGATTGGCGGCAAGTCCGCTCCGGGGGCGCACCTGACCTTCAAACCCCAGCGGTATCTCCATGATGAGCCCAGTTGGTACACATGCACGCCCCCCTGGTTCGATGAGCTGTTCTGCTTCTATAGCAGCACGCAAATCCATACCAGCCGCCATGGGAGTGGCAGGCTCCAGGGGTTCCAGACCACGGGCGTGGGGGAGTCTGAAGACCTTCACTGTTACTGTAGAAGGGGTTTCTGTAATTGAACAGGAGTGACAATTGGAGGAGAGAGGAGTCATGGTGTTGCTTTCCACATTCCAGTAACCTTTGGCATACTACATACTGAGATTGCCCAAGGAAGAGGAGCAACCGGAGAGGGTGACGGCAGGTCACCGTCACCCTGCATCCGAGGCGAAAAAAACATCAGGTAATGTTATTCGTTGCAGGTATCACTGGTGTCACTACCTGCACCTGCACCTGCACCTGCACCTGCACCAGAATCATCACCATTATTACCATCACTATTGCCATTGCCGTTACCGCGGCCGTTTTCGCCCTTGCTGCTGCCGCCATCTTTGGCTGCTTCCAGATCAGCCATGGCCTCACGCCTTGAGAGACGAATCTTGCCCTGCTTGTCAACGGCCAGCACCTTGACCATAATCTCGTCGCCTTCCTTGACCACATCGGAGGTCATGTTCACCCTGCGCTTGTCCAACTCAGAGATATGGCAAAGACCATCGGTGCCGGGCAGAATCTCTACAAATGCACCAAAGTCCATGATTTTCACCACTTTACCCTTGTAGATTTTACCTACTTCGGGTTCTTCGGTGAGGCCCTTGATGATGGCGATAGCTTTTTCAGCCGCCTCAACGTTGGGTGAAGCAACGGACACTCGACCAGAGTCTTCCACGTCGATGATCACCCCGGTCTGCTCAATGATGCTCTTGATCATTTTGCCACCAGGCCCAATCACATCCTTGATCTTGTCGGGCTTGATGTGCAGGGTGAAGATTCTGGGTGCATATGGGCTCAACTCCTCCCTGGGCTTGGCGAGGGCCTTCTCCATGGTGTCCAGAATGTTCAGCCTTGCCTCATTGGCCTGGGACAGGGCAGCGGTGAGGATCTCTCTGCTCAGCCCTGCGATCTTGATGTCCATCTGAAGGGCATTGATCCCCTTCCTTGATCCGGCCAGCTTAAAGTCCATGTCGCCCAAGTGGTCTTCATCGCCCAAAATATCGGTGAGGATGGCTACCCGGTCACCTTCCTTAATCAACCCCATGGCGATTCCGGCGACAGCGTCCTTGACCGGAGCGCCTGCATCCATGAGGGCAAGCGAGCCGCCGCATACGGTAGCCATGGAAGAGGAACCGTTGGACTCAAGAACCTCGGACACAACCCGGATGGTGTATGGGAAATCGTCAAACTCAGGCAGCGATGCGGACAGAGCCCGCTTAGCCAGGTTCCCGTGACCAATCTCCCTCCTGCTCACTCCACGCAGACCCTTCGATTCGCCGGTAGCAAATGGAGGGAAGTTGTAGTGGAGGAGGAACTTGTCCCAGTATTCGCCGGAGAGGGCGTCGATCTTCTGCTCATCAACCTTGGTACCGAAAGTGACGGAGACCAGAGCCTGGGTCTCTCCCCTGGTAAAGAGGGCTGAGCCGTGAGCCCGTGGCAGCAGCCCAGTCTCAATGGTGATGGGGCGAATTTCCCGGGTTCCTCTCCCATCAATCCGTCGGCTCTCGTCCAGGATCATGTTACGCATCATGGTCTTGAGTAGAGATTCAAGGGCACTGATGATCTCCGCCTCTCGATCTGGATACTCTTCAACCAGAGCTGCTATGGTAGTCTCCTGGAGCTTGTCCAGCTTTGCATACCGGTCCTGCTTGATTTTGGTGGTAATAGCATCAGCAATCAGGGGTGAAGCCACATCAGTGACACGGCCAATCAGGGCCTGGTCCAGGATTGCCTCTGGAACCTCTCGCTTGGGCTTACCGACCTGCTCTCGCAATCTGTCCTGCACATCCAGCAGGGGTTGGGCCGCTTCGTGGCCAAAAATCATGGCATCGATGAGGGTCTCCTCATCAATGGACTTGGCCTCGCCCTCTACCATGAGGATTGCATCCCTGGACACGGCCATGACCACGTCGAGGGTACTGTTTTCCATGTCGCTGATGGCGGGGTTAGCCTTGAACTTACCATCGAAACAACCTACCCTGATGCCAGCGATTGGTCCGTCAAAGGGGATGTCGCTGATGTGCAGGGCGGCAGAGGCGCCAGTGATGCTGAGCACATCCGAGGCATTGATGCCGTCCATGGAGAGGACAGTGCTCATCACCTGGGTGTCGTTGCGCCAGGTCTTTGGGAACATGGGCCTGATTGGGCGGTCGATAAGACGGGCAACCAGGATTTCACGCTCGGCAGGACGCCCCTCCCTGCGGAAGAAGGAGCCGGGAATCCGGCCTGCTGCATAGGTTTTTTCAACGTATTCACAGGTGAGGGGCAGGAAGTCGGTGCCTGGTTTTGGAGTCTTGGCGGCAACTGTAGTAACGAGACACATGGTCTCACCGGAGGAGAGCAGAACTGCTCCGTGGGCCTGTTTGGCCATCTTTCCAGTCTCAAACTTGATGAGATTTTCACCAACTTGTACGCTATCCTGGATGAATTGGGTCATTTATATCGCTCCTTAAGTTAAATAACTGGACCTCTGGACATGAACTGAGACCGCCATTCTTTTTCAAGCAATGATTCAAACATGAATCTCCTGCTTTTTTTCCACATGCTGCTGTGGTGTGGCTTTAGTCTTGCTATGAACGAGTGGTTCAAGCAAGTGTGCGCCATCTGTTCAGTTTCGTTCATATCCTGATGTCTCAAGAAGCGGCATGACCGGAGTGATGGAAGGTTGGTTCCCTGAACGGAACTTCCCGGGAGTTTACAGTGGTAGGCCAATCGTGTCGTCAGCTAATGTTTTCAACAGTAATACCAGTAATTATGCTGTCTTCGTTGAATTTACATTAAGCCTAAGTTTGAACAAGCCTAGTTCTGAGCCTGAGTTAACATGAGCATGAGCACGAGTTGCGTTGAATTGGATTTGTTTTTATAAATTTAACCCAAATTCAACTCAGTCAGGGGCAGAACTCAAATCCTTAGCTAATGCAATGTCCAAGATCATTCTGCACGATTTCCCGGGAAACACTGTTCAAAGACCAACACGCTTTTCCCGCATTCCGGGCAGCCGCCCTGGTCTAAATAAACACTATGAACCCCTGCAAGAGTAGTGCCTGGCTAAAATGGCTCAATCATCCACTGACTGGCAGGGTGTTGGAACAACGCCACCCGCAAAAGGATGGTGCAGGTGGCGTTTGTTGTTCCCCTATGCCGAATACGGATTACTTCCTGATTCCCAAGCTCTGGATCAAGGTCCGATAACGGTCAATGCTCTTGCTCTTAAGGTAGTCGAGCAGCCTTCTGCGTTGTCCGACCAGCATGAGCAGGCCACGCCTGGAATGGTGATCCTTCTTGTGAGTCTTGAAGTGCTCCGTCAAATAATTGATACGCTCGGTAAGCAGGGCTACCTGCACTTCCGGGGACCCGGTGTCCACATCGTGGGTCCTGAACTGTTCAATTATTTCCTGTTTCCTCTCGGTTGCGAGCGCCATATTCTTAACGATCCTCCGCAAGTTGCCCGTGTGATTTTTAACAGGCAAGCTATGTTTACCAGTAAAAATTCCTGTATATGCGATGTGCTGTCTGCTATCAGGGTAATGGATCTGTCGAGGGACAATGATCCATTCCACTGGATGTACCCTTTTAACCGCCTCTAACAATAATGTCAACGACTGTAAGCAATTTCTGCAAGATTAGTCTGCAAGATTAGATGGAATTGAATCCCCTGAGGGGTTTAAGGAGGTTTCCTTCTACTGGAATTGCTATGGCAATCAGTTGGTCGTCCATGGAGAGCATGGCAACCTGATGATTCCCCATTGATGGTGGCGATTGGGGTAGGGGGCCGACTGCTGGTGCGTCGGTTGGTGCGTCGGTTGGTGAGGCTGCTGGTGCGTCGGTTGGTGCGGCTGATGCCTGCTCCATGGTCTCATGCCCCTCCCATTTAATCACACCTGCACTGTAGATGCTTTTACCTACCCGAAGCCGCTGTTCATCTTCGTGAGACACGGTAGCTGTCGGCAGGCTCATGGCGGCTGCCCGGGCCATGGTGATGGTGTGAGTGCGGAGCAGGGGAGCCACCTCATCAGCCCAGTCTCCTGCGCCATGGGTGTGGCTGGTGCTGTCGGTGGTCAACTTGCCAATCTGAAACAACAGGTTCCCAGGGAACGCCTGCTCAGCAGAGAACTCTCCGTTCGATTCCCTGCGCAAGGCTGTCAGATGTGCAGGAAGCCCAACTCGCTCGCCAAAATCACGGGCCAGGCTGCGCACATAGGTGCCAGCACTGCAAACGACCCGAAAATCCACATCTGAGTCAACTACCTCTCCAATGGTCAGCTCATGGATAGTCACATCCCTGGCCTGCACTCCTTCAGGCATCGGTTTCCCGGCGCGGGCTGCCTTATACAGACGTTGACCCTTGAATTTGATTGCGCTGAATATGGGGGGCATCTGCTGGATAGACCCGGTAAGACTGGCGGCGGCTTCTTCCAGTTGCTCCCTGGCTGGTATAATCGGTTCTGCGATACTGTCTGTGATTGTGCCGGTGCAGTCCAGGGTATCAGTGGTAACTCCCAGCCGTATCTGGCCTGTGTATTCTTTGGTGTCAGCCTGTAACCATGGTACCAGCTTGGTAGCCTCGCCCAGGCAGATTACGAGGACGCCGGTAGCAAAGGGATCCAGTGTACCTGTGTGCCCAACCTTTCGCATGTGGAGGAGGCGCTTAATTTTGGCTACCACATCGAACGAAGTGTATCCAGCGGGTTTATCTACAATCAGGACACCGCTGACTGGCTGTTCAGGGGTTGGCGATTGGTTGGCTGGTTGAGGCAGTTGAGGTAGTTGAGGCATCTGAGGCGGTTGTTCTTGTAGAATAGTGGTCATTCCAGTCCGGATACACGAAAAGCTTTGTCGATCTCAGCCTGGAGCAGGGCGCGGGCCGCTGCCATGGATGGAGCGGTGATGGTGGTTCCTGCTGCGTTCCGGTGTCCGCCCCCTTTGAAGACCTCAGCAATTCGGGCAACATCAATTGGGTCTCTCGATCGCATCGATGTCTTCCACCGATTGTCTCCCTGCTCTCTGATAAGCAGCGAAACATATACACCAGCTATGGAGCGACCATAATTAACAAATCCATCCATAAATTCCTGAGCACCCCCCAGCTCTTCCCAAAGGGAACTGGGCGCTTCTACCCAGGCCACCTTGCCATTGTTGGTGATGTCCATAGTAGAGAGAACCTTGCCCAGGAGGCGAATTTTCTCAACGGGCTCATTTTCATAGAGCTGTGATGCCAGTACCCATGGGTTCACTCCCGCATCAATGCAGGATGCTGCAGCCAGGTGGGCCTCCACACTGGTGGTGGCGTATTTGAAAGAGCCAGTATCAGTGACAATGGCAGTGTACAGAGCCTGAGCCAAGTCATGGTGCAAGGGAACATTCATGGCCTTGACCACTCTCATCACCAGTAATCCTGCGGCAGCAGCTTCCAAATCGTGCATCTTCACATCGGCTTCATCCGATGCTGTGGCATGGTGATCCATGGTAACCAGCCGAGCTCCGTTCTGTCTGGCATCGGTAATAAAGTGTCTGGCGGCGCTGTCCACCCTCTCAGGTTCACTGCAGTCGAGCAGAATTATCACGTCAAGTGACTTGGGGTCTGGATACTGGTTGGTGATTCGTTCGGTCCCTGCAAGAAATCTGAGGTTGTAGGGTATTTTATCCCTGTTGAAGATGGTAATCTGTTTCTTGCCCATGGAATCGAGAAGGTATCCCATGGCCAGGATTGAGCCTATTGCGTCCCCGTCGGGGTCGTAATGGCTGGCAACCATGAAACTCTCGCTTTCCTGGATGAGTTTAATCAATCTGTCCGGAACTTTGCTCATTTCGCATCCTCTGGAAAGTTAATTATTATCTGAACGGTTATGGTTGTCGTCGTTATTAACCCCATCACTCTCACCACCCTCACCATCCTCACCCTCTCCTGCGCTCTCGCCATCCACAGCCTCGTCCTCTACTACCCGGTTAACCTCTTCTGCCGCCCTCTCCTGCTCCATAACTTCCTTGATCAGGGTCTCTATGTGGGCTGCCTTATCAAGGGTGTCGTCACGAATAAAGCGGATTTCAGGTACATTGCGTAGCTGAAGACCACGTCCCAGTTCCCTCCTGAGCAGGCGGGTAGCAGAATCTAGTCCTTCCTGGGCGGCCTTCTTCTGTTGTTCAGATCCCCCTGAAACCCAGTAGATTTTCGCATGGCGTAGATCTGGAGAGATATCAGCTCCAGTGATAGTAACCCCTGTTATTCTCGGGTCGTCGATCTGGCGGAGCAGAATCATAGAGATGTCCTCTTTAAGTCGCTCTGCAACCCTGATTGTGCGTTTACTCACTTACTTCAAAGCCTCGTGTCTGTATTGAATCGTGCCAACGATTACCAGTGGAAGATCTCTTTCCTGTCATCCATAAGCTGGGCTAATCCCAGCTCATCGATGAAATTGAGCACCTTGTCTGCCACTGAGTTGACGAATCGAGTGTCGTTACCAACTACAGCAAACCCAAGGATGGCATGATCCAGACAATCATTGTCATCCACTTCAGCCACAGAAATGTGAAATTTGTTCTGTACCCTCTGAATGGTACTCTTTACCACACTTCGTTTACCCTTAAGGCTGTCGTTATCTGTGATTGCTAGTGAAAATTCGCATAAAGCTACAACCAATATGTAGTCCCTTTTCAATCTGCAAGTTGCAAGTTCCAGGTTGCAAGTGAAATAAAAAGTGAACTAGTGGCAGTTCAGGGCGCATAGGGCACCGACGGGGTTGACATGGGCAATTCGCCAATTAGAGAATGAACAGGGTGTTGCTCGTGTTTCTGCTGAAACTTGAGGGCACGGCATGCCGTGCCCCTACACACCCTACCTTCCACCTTCAACCTGCCCCTTGCGCCGCTGGCGAAGGGCACGGCGTGCCTCACCCCTACGCACCCTGCCTCCCACTTTCACCTCATCACTCACATAGTGGCTTCGATTTCCTGAATTTCAAAGCTTTCGATGATATCGCCCAGGTGGATGTCGTTGTATCCCTCAATTCCGATACCACACTCAAAGCCTGCAACCACTTCACGGGCATCATTCTTGAATCGCTTCAAGCTGCTGATCTTGCCTTCAAACACTTGCACCGAGTCTCGGATAAGGCGGATTCGACCATTTCGGGCGATCTTCCCATCCTGGACCATACAACCGGCAACTGTTCCCACCTTGGGCACTGAGAATGTCTGTCGTACCTCGGCACGTCCCAGATAGTTCTCCTGCAGTGTGGGAGCAAGAAGCCCAGTCATGTTCTTGCGTACTTCATCCACAGCGTCGTAAATCACTGTAAACTGTCGCAGATTAACGTGCTCGTGGTTGGCCAGATCGATAACCTTGGGGTTGGCCCGGATGTTAAACGAGACGATCATCACCGCCGTGCCATCCGTGTCCTTGTTGGCAGCAGCAGCAAGCATCACATCTGATTCGGTCACGCCACCCACGCCCGCATGGATAATGCCAAGCTTAACCTTTTCATTGCTGAGTTTAAGCAGGGCTTCTTTAACGGCTTCGACAGATCCCTGAACGTCACCCTTAACAATAACCTTCAGCTCCTTCAACTCCACTGTGTTGAACAGGGCGTTGATGTCGGTTCTCTGTACGGCTCGTTTACGCATCTCCGCATCCCTGGCCTTATTGTCCCGGTATGTGGCGATGGTCTTGGCGTCCTTATCTTCGGGGACCGCATTAAACAGCTCGCCTGCTTCAGGTACCGTGTTGAGGCCAAGCACCTCAATTGGCGTAGATGGTAAGGCTTCGGTGACCTGCATACCATTCTCGTTGTTCATGGCCCTCACCTTGCCGTATGCGGTTCCTGCAACTATGGGATCTCCTACACGCAAGGTCCCTTCCTGGACCAGAACAGTGGCTACCACACCTCTCCCTGTATCTAGTTTGGCCTCAAGTACTACACCCTTAGCCCGTT
>CAYZFJ010000114.1:0-8831 GCA_964477705.1 uncultured Myxococcia bacterium
ATAGGACGCTTGAGGGATTGGTGGTATGGAGTTGGAGCTTAACCGAACACACATACGGCATGCCGTGCCCCTACAGCCGATTGGCCCTTACACCTTTCCACTTTTCCAAGCAGGGCCCCATATCTGCTGGAATGAATTGCACCAAATATCGTTTATACAACCAAGGTTAAGGGAAGCAGGATGGAGGCGGCCCCCATAAAGAGACCCATTTAGCTTTACCTGCCCCCACAGACTGGCTCTGGAAGGTGATTTTGGTCATTCACTGGACCAACTTCAAGCAGTTCTGGCATAATCCCTGCGGAGGATGACATGCAAGAGAAACATAGAATGAATTCAGCGCTACCTGCAACCATACAGGGCAATAATTTAGCCCGCCACCCGGGGAAGATTAAGTCCACCCTGGTGTTAATTACAACTACAGCTCTGGTGGCTGCTGCTACCCTTCTTCTACCTGCACCTTCGGCCCAGGCCCATGATACACCATACAACCATTACCACCCATCCAGTCCTGGAGGCACCAAGGCGCTCACTCCTTATGAGCAGGATTGTTCATTTTTTGGGTGCCCTGAAAGTGGGCTGGGGCGAAGCTCCATCAGGTTCAGGCCCCACCTGTATATTGGACTGGGACCCGAATTATCCGTAATCGCCGCTGACAAGGACTTCCCTGATCTCAATCGGTTCGGCTATGGGATGGCACTGAACGCAGGCTTGAGAGCCAGCCAGGTCTTCGGCTTTGAGATGAACCTCTTCTCCGGCTTTCACCAGGGCAACCAGGATCACAAAAATCCCACCAATGGCTCAGCCAGCAACCTGGGGTTTGCGGTCAAGCTCCACTCACCATCCCCTGGCAATTTCTCACCTTACCTGCAGCTAGGTTTAGGGGCCATGACCTTCTATGACAGGGACCGGGATTACAGTCTGGGAGGCTTGGCCTGGCAGCTTGGTGGTGGTGCCGAATACACGCTGGGCAAATACACCAGCCTGGGTGCCCGGGTCCTATACCGTTCAGCCACCGTTGACAACGAGCACGACATGGAAGCAGAGTACATAGAGAGAGCTTACCTGGGTGTGCTGTCAGCGGGTTTCATGCTTAACCTCACCTTCTAATAATTAAGCCTGCCGCTCGTTAGACACCACCTCATGCACAGACAGCGACGCCTGTGGTGAGTACATCTCAGGTCATGGTCAAATAGAGACCTTTGCAATAAGCACAAAAAGCCTTAAGGTTAAGGCTAATTTACGTAACTGAGCCTATTGGAGGAAGGGATGGCTTTTCGGGATTTGGGAGACAAAAAGAACCAGGGACCTATTGAGCGAGAGAAAAAGTCATGGCGCGAAATTGATGCCATGAAAGATCAATCAGCCCACCGTTCCAGTAAAGAGGATAGAGCAAGGCCAAATTCAGCCAAGGCCGCAGCGGGCTATAATCGATATAAATCAGAGTTGGAAGCCATGTTCAATAAAGGCTCCATCTCTGACAACCTGAAGGCCAAAATGGGCGACAAACTCAAGGCCATCACAGAAGAAGAGGGCTCCTCAGCCAAAGCCCAGCTTCTTCGAAAGATCAATAATTCACCGGGTCTTAAAGAGCGCAATGTTGCCCTCAAGGAATTCCTGAAAGCAGGATTCACTCTGCCCGACCATCTGGATCTGCTGACCAACGTGATAGACTACCATGATGAAAAAGTGATCCGGGAAGCTCTTGAAAAGATTGAGAACCTGCTGGAGAGCCAGGAGATGTCTCGCAAAGCCTCATTCATTGAGAGGCTCAAGCTCCTGATTCAGATAGCAGACGAAGATGCTACCATCACCATAGCCACCCGGCTCATTGAGAAACTGCGTACATAAATATATGAAGAAATGACGGCAGAACAATAATGGACGAAAGCTGTTCTCTGCCTCCCCCGCACCTGCACCATCACAGTCAATCTCACCCTACCACATACTGAGACACTCTTCGTTCACCGCCATGCATTCCAGAGACGATCTGAACAGCATGGCCGGCGCAAGCAATAGCTAATGGTCAGGCCCTGTGATTTAACACTGTATTAGGTTAGTATGGAAAAGAAGAGGACTCGGTGAGCACTCCATCCATATCATCCCCATAGTTGCCCTTGAGCTTGACCAACCCCACCACCTCAAGCTGCCTTACCCGTTCCCGGGTTAGATTCATAACCCGGCCGACCTCTTCCAGAGTCGCCCCCTCCCTCTCGGCCACATCCAGGGCACAGGACTCTTCGTCAGGCATGTCCTGGGGCATCAGGTCAGGGAAGTTGTACTTGATGTTGCCATTCTTGGGGTTGATATCAAGGAACAGGTTGTACCTGCAACCCACAAACGGGCAGGGGCGCAGCCCATTATTCCGGCATTCACTGCGGCTGCTGGGCCTGCACAACTCCAGGATAGACTCATCAACCTGCAGTTCACTGCGTTCCGCCTTAGTCAACCTTGCAGGCCTCCTCGTCTTGGAGCGTCGCCTGCCTGTGTCCGTGCGACCTGTATTGTCGCCCTGTTCATTTTCGTGGTTGAAGAGATCGTCCATCATTTCTCCTCCTCAGGCATGACTTTGGGCTATGGATACCCTACAGCCTGCCTCTCAAACCTATTTGAATACCGCTCCCTCCCCGGGGCGGTCGTAATTTTATAAAAATACCGCTGTCATGATTCCCACCCCTATATATCCAATGCACCCAGATAGATCCCAATGGGCCCCTATCTCCAATCTCCCTTCCCAGACCCTGCCCCACACCCAAATCCCCCTTCAATCACATGAAGAACTCCTTGGTCCTCTCAAACCCCTTACTCAGAGCCGACACAACTCCCCTTCGCTCCCTGGTTCCACGGTAAAGGGTAGAGTTGTTGCCCTTGGTTGCCCTGAGTACTAACCCGATTGCAGTTGAAAACGCCCCATTGGCAACCCAGCGGCAAGCATTTCCAACCCCTTTGGGAACACCCTTACGCACTGCTATTCTCGTCACATCCTCGGCAACCTCAAGCAGGCCAGGCAACTCAGAGACACCACCAGTGAACACAATACCAGCGGCCAGATCCTCAAGGGCGCAGACACCATGCATTTCTCGAACAATCTTCATCATGATGTCTTCTACAATGGGACCTAACAGGTTGACCATGTCCATCTTGGGGAGAATCCTGGCTGGTCGGCCTCCGAGTCCGGAAACTTCAAAAGTTTCTTCAGGATCCACCCTGCACGGGTGAGCACATCCATACTTGATCTTGAGTCTTTCGGCCTCGTTGCGGGGGGTCATCAAGCCATTGGCGAGTTGGGTGGTCATATCATTACCACCGATACCAAAAACTGCGGTATGGATCAGCATTCCATCCCTGTAAACAGCAATGTCAGTACTTCCACCGCCAATATCTACAAGACATACGCCTAGTTCTTTCTCGTCTTCCTCTAACACCGCCTCCGCAGAAGCGAGCTGAGGGAGAGAGAGGTCTGAGATGATAAGATCTTGAAGCTCACAACACTTGCACAGGTTCTTTACAGCAGAAGAGGCAACCACTACAACATGAAAATTTGCATCCAATCTGGTTGCGAACATACCAGAGGGATCATCAACGCCAGCGGTCTCATCAACGGTGTAGCATTGGGGTACCGCCTCAAGGAGATCCTGGTCCGGTGCTAGCCTCATGGCGATGGCCACATCACGCACCTCACCAATATCGCCAGGCTTAACCTCACAGGTAACCGGTACCATTCCTGAACGGTTCACCCCCCGGATGAACCCACCAGGAAGAGCAAGGAGTACCCTCTTGATTTCGCCAGAACATGAGACTTCGGCTTCGCTGATGGCTGCCTCAACCGCTGCAGCAGCCTCCTCAACTCTAACAATCCTGCCGCCTTGAACCCCCTGTGAAGGTGATTGTGCCGCTCCCACTACTTCAAGGCCATTGGAACCAACTGCAGCAACCACCACTTTCACCTTGGTGGTTCCCAAATCCATAGCGGCAAACAATCGTCTGCGATCCATCATCGCTCCTCCTCTTGCGACAAGAATCATTCCGTCAAGAAATGGTAAATGTTCAAAAAATTAAATTAATCAGACCCACAACAGCCACCACCACAAAAGTACACCCCCATCAAGCGGGCCAGAACTGCCGCAACAACTGACCCAAGAGTTGATTAGCCGCCAGAACCCTCCCAGATTCAAGGCGCACTACTCCCTTGGCGGAATCCCATCTTTTTTTCCGTGCGCTCAACGCTCACCCTGCTGGCTGGTAAACACCACAAGGTTGGGATGGGATGGGTTCCCACCTCCAGGTTTCCACTCTTCAAATGAATTATTTAGAAAGCCACTGCCACCCTGCGATAAGGAGTGCCCATGGCTTCAAAATCGATCTCACCCACATATTTATCGTATCGAGCCGAGTCCCACACCTCAAAATGCCTGCCCTTGCCGAACCAGTGTATTTCTCTGTTCAAGCCAGCCCATTCCTTGAGATGATCCGGGATCACAATCCGTCCTTGTCCATCTGGCTTCACCTCTTCGGCTGAGGTCAGATAAAACTGTCGGAACCTTGCCGAATTCTCATCCCCCTCTTCCTCCCACTTGCGCGTCATTTCCACAATCTCCGGCCAGCGCTGAGTCGGGTGCGCAGAGAGGCAGCGGTACGGAGTAATAGCGAGCATCAGCCGCTCATCATCCCGATAGCAGATCCTGCAAATCTCCCGAAATTTTGCTGGGATGCAAATCCGTTTCTTGTCATCGAAACGAGTATTGCGATATTTCCCGTCAAATTGTGCTTCCATAACAGGGTATATGGGACGACATACCACCAAATAAATCAAGCAATATTTGCCAACCGTCTCACTTACATAAGCGAAACTCAATGAAATCAAGTGGTTAGCGGTCCCATAAAAAATTTTGCCAATATAATTGTTCAGTATTTTTGGCGGAAATTTGGACAAAAAGAAGGGGGAAAATCAAAAGAACCAAAAACCCCTTTAATTTTAACTAGTTAGCAGAAAAGCTATACCTGAACAGCAATACGAAACAAATGAGCAGTCCTAAAGCCAAGTGCTTGATAAACCTGAACGGCACCATGATTTTGCTCCCATACATGAAGAGAGACGAATGGATGATTGGCAAGCATCATGTGACACAGATACCGTAAGCAAGAGGTGGCCAATCCACGGTTTCGGAACTGAGGGGTGGTATAAACACCCTCAAGGTGCACGCCCCAGGGACTGTTGATCCCTGTTTCTACCTTGAAAACCGGTACATAATTGACATCTAAAACATAGACGCAGCCTTTATTTATGCGGTTCCGAACCATATTCTGAATTCCGGCCAGTCTCCCAGATGGGACCGTATACCCCAATTCCTCTTCTCTCATCCGCACAGACATGCGAAACACGAACTCTAGATCATTCGCATCTGCTTTTCTCACAGGAGCCAAGTTCCCATCGGAAAGCTCAGCCCCGGTCAAGCACATGAGGAGGTGATTCCTGACAACCCAGTTTTCCTCTTTTGGGGGTGGGTTGAGATCCCAATAGGCATCAAGCAGCTCCCCCACCACATTCCTACGCCCCACTGCGGCCCTCAAGGTTCTCCTCTCCATCCTCAGCGCAGTACCGAACCATTTTGCCTGGCCCCCCCCCCATACTGCCGGCACCACAAGCCCATTACATCCCATAAAAATGGCGCTATTCTCTGCGGGGTGGCTCCTCTCCCATTCCCCCACCCACCCACTGCCCCCCCTGTCGGAATCCAACGTAGAGCAGTCGATTTTATCAATGCCGCTCTCCCCTCCTGGCACAGTGGTACCCCCTCCCATCATCCCGCAGGATGGGAGCGTCCACCCGCCACGCAAGCCGAGAAACTCACCCTGTTTCAAGCCGAACAGGCCGCTTCCATGGAGAATATCAAGCAGAAACAGATGTTGAATTTTGTCGCCCATGAGGAGTTTACGCAAACGGCGCAGTCCTACCACGCTTAATCTTTTCAAATAAGTACCCATGAAATGGGAATGGGCACCACCCTGCGCTGATCAATGCCCTACCAGCGCCAAGTTGATCTCATCTGGCTTTCAATTGCTCCCTCAATAGCCGATGTTGCTTGTTGAATAATTGCCTGAAAGAGAGCAGCACCACCCCAGTGGTGCCCAGCCCAGTCCCTGCCGCAATTAAGAACATGATGATAATCTGGTACCTGACTGCCACGCCAGGATCTGCTCCCGCAAGAATCTGCCCTGTCATCATACCAGGGAGAGAGACTATACCCACAACAGCCATGGAATTTATGGTGGGAATCATACCGGTGGTAACAGCCTCTGCCACAATCCGCCGACAAGCCTCCCATGAGGATGCTCCCCAAGCCAGCATAGACTCTATCTGTTCATGTTCCAGATCCAGAGCTCTGATAAACCTCTCCAACCCCACACTGATCCCATTCATGGTGTTTCCGAGGATCATGCCTGCCAGTGGGATAAAGTACTGAGGGGTGTGAGGTGGCTCCACCGAGATAATCACAGCGGTTGCATACAGAGTGAGAAGACCCGAAGTAACAAACATCACAGAGAATCCATTTAGATACATACCCGGATAACGATATGGGTTTCGTTTGATTGCAGCCTGAGTGGCAGTAAGCACCATGATCAGGAAGATCCCCCACACCACGGGTGCGGATTCCAGTTGGAAAACAAATGTGAGCAAATACCCCACTATGAGAAGTTGGATCACTGTGCGTAGAGAAGCGATTAGCAGCTTGCGTCCAATTCCCAGACGGAACAGTATGCTGATGATCCCGTTGATCAGGACAAGCAGGGCAGCCAGTCCCACCTGGAAGAGGGACAGATCAATCACCTTTGACATCACGTCTTAACCTTTCCAGTTCCTGCACAGCCTCCTTCCGATTGTGGGTAATAGAGATGGCTTTGCCCCCTCCCATAACCAGGTAACTCTGAGCTGAGATGATGTCGCCCTCTTCAGGCAAATCGTGGGAGACGATGATGCACGCCCGTCCATCTTGCTGGCCATTCCCAGCAGCATGCGTCTTGCTGCTGACCCACTCATCAAGGAGTCTGATGGCGCTCTTGCGGGCAGGGATATCCAGCGCAGAGAATGGTTCATCCAAAAGCAGAATGTGGGGATTACAGGCCAGGTTCAGAGCCAGATTCACTCGCTGATTCTCCCCACCAGACAGGCTCTTGAATTCCCGTTTCATGATATCGGCGGGCAGGAGCAGGCGGAGAGCCATGGAAGCGACAACAGCCGCCTCTGGCCCCATGACGACACCCGACGCCGCTCCCTGATTGGCCTGAGCAGCCGCCCCACCATCAGCCCCGCTGTTCACCTTGAGGCTATTGAGCAAAGCCAGCAGGTTCTCTACTGTGCCTGAAAATCGAGCCGTCTCCTGTCGTTGATAAATCACCATCCTCCGAAACAGGGGAAAGCCGATAGCAGAAGGAGGTGCGTCGTCGAGGAGGATCTGTCCATCAACATCGGGGTCTAACTCAACGATGGCCCGAAGCAAGGACGACTTGCCAGAGCCAGATGGTCCGACTACCCACAAAATTTCGCCCGCTCTCAGGGTAAGCCCGACCTTGTCCAGAATAATTCCACCATCTGGGATAGAACGGGAGAGACCATTCACTTGGAGCAACTTCATTCACAATTCCAACATGACGACCATATCAAGAGTATTTCTGCCATAGTTGGCGACTGTTTGCCATTTAATGATAGTATTCTGTTTCCCGTGGAGATGGTTGAGATGTTCAGGAATATTTGATGGCGCGGGCTGTGCTATAGCTCTCTGCTCCGTATTCTCCCGCTCTGGTGGCAGGGAGATGAACAGAATGATGTGCTAAATTAAATGAACTGGAATGAATGGCAGGTGTTTATTAATGGTCTCCCCAACAATTATAGATAAGCCCATTGAAAACTGTCGCATTCGGGCGGCATTGATTTTGATTGGAAACGAGATCCTCTCGGGCAAGGTCCAGGATGTGAACAGCCAGTGCCTGGCCACCAGTCTGCGAAAAGCGGGCATAGACCTGATGCGGATCATCACTGTACCCGATGACCTGGCTGAGATCGCGTGGGCCCTGGGCGTTACTGTCTCCAGCTACGATTATGTCTTTACATCGGGAGGTATTGGTCCAACACACGACGACGTGACCATCCAGGCTGTTGCAGAAGCATTGGGCGTGAAGGTGGTCAGCGATGAGAGGATGGAAGCCATTCTTCGAGAGCGGAAGGGCGAAAACATCACGCCTGCCCACTTGCGTATGGCCCTCATGCCTGAAGGTTCCGTACTCCACTTTGGTGTAAAGCTGGGTTTGCCCCTAATCCAGTTCAGAAACATTTTCATCATGCCCGGCGTGCCTCAGGCTTTTCAGGCTAAGATGGATACGGTTATTCATCTCCTGGAGGGGCGCTGTCTGCCGGTCTGCCTTCGCTGGGTAACCTCGAATTTGGACGAAGGGCTACTGGCAGACAGTCTGGAAGAATTGCTCTGCTGTTATCCTGGTATCAGCATCGGCTCATACCCATCGTGGGAGATTGACGGTTCATTTCGGGTCAGAATCAGTATTGAGTCCAGGGACGGTGAGATGGTGGAGGAGGCAGCGCAGGTTCTGGAAAAGAAGCTGGAATGGATAGCTGCTTGCAGGGAGCTTGCACTGTTTTTGACTAGCAATTCTTGAACAAAATTTTCCGTGCCAACTTTATCAGTGCTGCTCATTCAGCTATTGTTGTGCATGACAACTCGTGAGCATGAACAACAGCATTAGATTTCTACCTCCCCATCCCACTCCTCCCCATCCCACTCCTCCCCATCCCACTCCTCCCCATCCCACTCCTCCCCATC
>CAYZFJ010000114.1:8931-11152 GCA_964477705.1 uncultured Myxococcia bacterium
CACCTTCTCCGCCGCCGCAAGCCCCGCCCCAGAAACAGACCAAGCACAACGCCCCCCATACCCAAGGCGCTACCCCAATCTTCCCCACCACGCCCGTCGCTCCTCCCGGCAACCACACCGCATCCAGGACCGCATCCCCCACCAACGCTGTCAAGCTCACTGTCATCAACAGTGCCGCTCCCACCGCCTCCTCCGTTATCATTCGGATTTGGCACATCCATGCCAGGGGGCAGGATGCTGCACACTCCATCCAGGTCATCGGATGAGAGCTGCCTCTTCAGGATCTCTCCATACTGAGCTGCATAGTACATGGTAGAGTCTTCCACATCCGAGTGATCCAGCCCAATCAGGTGCCCAATCTCATGGGTCATGGTGTTCTGGATATCCATCCTCCAGCGGGATCTCTCAGTGGTAGAGAACTTAAAATACCCACCATTAAACACTATATCTGCATCCACTATCTGGCCCGAATCAGGATAATAGCTGATGAGCGTAAGGGCAACAGCGCCCCCATCACCAAACTGGTCGCTCCACTCATCCTTGGTATTCACCCAATAGACCACATTGGCGTTTGAGCCTATGGAGTTATACCCTGCCTCATAGTTTACTGGGTTGGTGTTCTCTACCAGGTCCAGGTAGAAGGGGCCATAGTAACACTCCACATCGGACCAGGTCTGGAAGCTGGCCCGTAAGGCCTCTAGATCAGTACCATCTGTAACCGCCGGGTCGCCTTCTGGGTCTAGACTGAATGAGACCTGAGGGCCAGTCCACCAGAGATGGTGGCCACCAGGCTCGGTGAGAGCCAGTTTCCAGGCATGGGCATCACCACCAGAAGCCCAGAGAGCCAGGCTGAAGCAACAGAAGGCAGCCACTCTCACCAGCACCAGGAACCTGGGCCGCCCAGCAGGAGGGGGGCTTGCCTGAAGAGCCGCAGCACCAGCACCAGCATCGACTCGCTCCCGTTCCACAAAACGGTGGTCGTAAGAATAATCAATGGGAGGCATGGGAACCTCCATCCAGTGTCATTATGCCAGTTGGAGACCCGCTGGATGGAGCTGTAGGTGCTCTACCCATCAAGATTTTGCTGACCTGTTGGCGAAATTCCACCATGGTTATGGCAGAGGACTGTGAGCTTGTTGGCAAAGGAGGGGTGGCCACATTTTTGGCCACATATTTGCCAGCCGACCGGGGAGCAGCACCCGGACCATCCTCCGCTTCGACCGGCCTGACCAGACGCAGACCTGCCAGATCACGAACCACCCATTCAGTATGGGTATCCATACCAGGAGCACCTGCAACACCAGCCCTCGTCCCAGCATCAGCCTCAGCACCCGTTACAATCCTAAAAACCCCTTGTGAGAGGCCAAGAGGGCTGACAAACCTGTGACCAGACACCACTGGCCCAGAACCTAGAAAGAGAATGTGCCTCTCCCCTTTAACCAGCTTAGGTGCCCCTGGAACCCACTGGCCAATCCCATCAACCAATCCCCCCGGAATAATCAGCTCTACCACGTGGCGATCTTGAATGTCAGGCTCATCCATACCCTCACTCTGCTTCCAGACCTCCTCCACCTCCACCTGAACCTTTGTGACAATCCTGCCCCCAGGCCCCACCGGACCTGTTGCATCACGGGCGGAACCACCCTGCCACATGCTCTCTGTGGTGATCACTTTGCCCTGAAGGATTAGTTTGGAGTCATGAACGAGAGAGTCCAGAGAAAGCTCCACCGCCGTAGAAGCCATGGCCGAACCTGACCCTATTGCCAAGGCCAGACAGAACCCAGCTAACAGAGACCGCACACACAGGCGGCCAATCACCGTTCGATTCTGACCGGGATCCTCATCTATTTGAGGGGTGTTTCCCCGAAGAATCCAAATTCTTGTAATCAAGCTCATGGTAGCAGACCGTTCTAAGAAGCTAAGTTTAACTCCTCCAGTTATACACCAGGCCGACACTATTGGACAATGTGTTGAGGAGTCGAGAGTGGAAAGATGAACGGGATGATGGGTAAGTGGCAATGGGCAAAGTGAACACATAGTCTAGAGAACAAGTGGTGACCGGTTAATTTGGTGCACCGCTGGCGAAGGGCACGGCATGCCGTGCCCCTACAGGGGCAGGGGTGATTCCACCACCCACACCCACACCCACACCCACCACCCACCACCCACACCCACCACCCACTGACAACTGATAACTGACCACTGACAACTTCTCAGGCAT
>CAYZFJ010000115.1:0-11130 GCA_964477705.1 uncultured Myxococcia bacterium
CCCCTGTAGGGGCACGGCATGCCGTGCCCTTCGCCAGCGGTGCACCCAACCCGCCGGCCACTGCTGCGCTCTATTACCCACCCAATACATCCCTCCCAACCCCTGTAGGGGCACGGCATGCCGTGCCCTTCGCCAGCGGTGAACCCAACCCACCGGCCACTGCTGCGCTCTATTACCCACCCAATACATCCCTCCCAACCCCTGTAGGGGCAGAGGTGATTACCTTGTCCCTTGCGCATCCCACTGCCAGCAGCCGCCCGCAGGCAGCAGTTACGAGCGGCAAGTAGCAAGTAGGGAGCGAAAAGAGACGTGAGTGCAGAGTATCTGGAACTGGATGGCTGTGTCTGTGAACTCTGCTACAAAAATAAAAAGGGCGCGACATGTAGCTTCATGCCGTGCCCGTTACTCGTGGGACAATAAGGTTTAGTCGATAATAGAATTGAGCGCATCAGAAACGTTTACGTGGAATGACAACTCCAATTGAATGTCCATCTCAATCTCGCCTGCAGGTTCGACTGCTGGGTTATAGTACATCTTCTTGATGGCCATGATATTGGAGAAATCAAACTCGGTCAGGTACTCAGAGACAGCATCGGTTCCATCGGGAGCCGCTGCCTCTTCCACATCAATCCAGTCATCAGATGTTACGCCGGCCACAATTCTGCCAGTTTCACCATATTTAGCCACGCCCTCACCCGGCTCTGTCTTATCAAGCTCACCGAAGTAAATTCCAATAGGACCAAGGTCCTGGTTAAGAGTGTTAGTCTTGACCCGGTAAGAGATCCTCTTGATCTCTATCTTATCCACGGAACCCCTGTAGTCCTCCAGCTTCGGCTCCAGGGCTGTGAGCTCCATGTTGAAGCCCTGGGCCACATCCACATCAATCTCCTGGGTTCCCTCAAGACCTGTCACAGTAGGCAAAGTCACCCCATTCAGGATCATTCCCACATCCAGCGAGAATGAAGTGGTGGCCTCTGGCATCGGAATTTCGAGGGTTTCTGAGCAACTAACTGTTGATAATGAGATGGTGGTTGCAACCAGCAACACACCAAGCTTGCCACGCACACCAGAAAAAATATCAGTTCTCATAGATGATCCTCCTTGGCGATTAGACAATGACCAGCAATAATATCTGAGCTGAAGTTTGGTGGCAATAATGATCTACTCAATAGATCGTTTGACAGGAATTATTTATCTAGTACCCTGTTAAACATCGGTTGGAGCTTTTTGGGAGTCAACCAGTCCAGCCGGCCTTGAGCTCTGCTTTTTTTGGTTGCAATCATTCAGCACACTTTTTTTATTCTGTTCGTAACAGCTAAGCTGGAGTCTGCAGTACGGTTTGTCGATGTGATTCCGGAGGTTGATAGATTTGTTTGGATTTGTTCTACCTGACCTTGTTTTTCCCCTACTCATATTCTGTGCCAGAGTATGCGATGTGACTCTGGGTACTTTCCGTACCATCTCGGTGGTACGAGGTAAAAAAGCTCTAGCGTGGATGCTTGGGTTCGTTGAAATTACCATTTGGGTTCTGGTAGTGAGGGAGGTGCTCACTTCCCTGGACAGTTGGGTCAACGTATTTGCATATTCCCTCGGTTTTGCCACTGGCAGTGCGGTGGGGATTGCCCTTGAGAATCGACTGGCCATAGGGAATCAAATGGTAAGGATAGTCTCCAGATTTAGGGGAAATGAGATTGCTGAGAAGATTCGCCAGTCAGGGCAGGCTGTTACAGAGTTTAATGGAGAGGGAAGAGATGGCCCTATTAAATTGCTCTATGTTTTCTCCACCCGCAAACAGACACCATTAATAGCACTGGCTGCCGAATCGGTAGATCCCGAGTGTTTTATTACAATAGAAGATGCCAAGCAATCAAACCGCAGGCTCCGCCCAAGACCAGCCATGATGTTTACCGGATGGCGATCCGTATCTAAACGTAAATGACTGGCCACTCACGGGTGACTGTGGGAGGGCAGGGGCAAAGCCAGGGGCAAAGGCAAAAGCAACAGGGGGGTGAGGGGGAAGATGAACTTGAAAGCAAGCTGCCAAAGCTGACCTGCCTCTTATAGCACCCCATCTTTCTTCAGCTTCTCCACCTGTGTCCCATTCATCCCCAGGTATTGCTCAAGGATAGCGTTGGTATGCTCACCCAGCAAAGGAGCCGGGGCTTGAACATGGGCCACAGTGTGTGAAAACTTGCAGGGAATACCAGGCATCTTTAAGTTGCCAGCTACCGGATGGAGCAAATCCACCAGCATATCCCGGGCCAGAATCTGTGGATCATTAAAGAGGTCCTCCACCTTGTTGATTCTGCCACAAGGGACCTTTACACCACTCAACACCTTCAACAGCTCGTCAGTTCCCCTGCTGGACATCGCCTTGCTCAAGTATTGCTCCAGGCTCTCCCAGTTATTGACCCGATCACTGTTGGTCGAATATCTGGGATCATCCTTCAAATTCCCAAGGCCGATCACATCACACAGCCGTCCCCACAGCTCATCATTACCGCAAGCGATATTAATCATCCCATCAGCGGTATGGAAGGTGGCAAAAGGAGCGATGGATGGGTGCCGATTGCCGATAGGTGTGGGACTCTTGCCTGAGGCCACATATCTGGCAACCGCATTCTCCAGGATGGCCACCATGCTGTCGAGCATGGCCACATCAACAAACTGCCCACGACCTGTCCGCTCACGACTGTAAAGGGCAGCAAGAACCCCCAGAGCAGTGAATACACCTGCCATAATATCTGCAATAGAGCTCCCCACCTTGGTGGGGCTGGAAGCATCCGCACCGGTAATGCTCATCATGCCGCCCATTCCCTGGATAATCAGATCATACGCTGGCATGGCGCTGTATGGCCCTGAGTGGCCAAAACCTGAGCTGGCTGCATAGATGAGGCGGGGGTTGATCGTTGAGAGTTCAGCGTAGGATAGCCCCAGCTTCTCCATAACACCCGGCTTAAAGTTCTCCACCAGGATATCTGCTTTAGCAGCAAGCCCCTTCAATATCTCCTTCCCCTCATCAGTCTTCAAATTAAGGGTGATGCTCTTCTTACTGCGGTTCACGCTCATGAAGTAAGCGCTCTCACCATTAATGAATGGGCCAAATGAGCGGGAATCATCTCCGCTGCCCGGTTTCTCAACTTTTATTATTTCTGCACCCAGATCGCCGAGCATCATAGTGCAATATGGACCGGCCAGTACCCTGGTCAGATCCAGAACAACAATCCCCTGTAACGGTCCGCTCATTTAATGCTCCTCCTGAGCCAATTGGATGAATACCGATTAGGATTTCTACTACCCCATTATCCAATGCCCCTATGCCCCCATTACCCCACCCCCAGTGCCCAATTACCGGACAATGCCGCAACCCCGCCGCCCCTATGCCCCGTACGTACTGGTCACTATTTTAACAGCACCCCAACATTTCTGGGACACACCATACCACATCCTAGTAAATTGTCAGGATTACTTCTGGCATTGATGAATCGACGATCTACAATGCATTCAATGGCGATTCACCATATTGCCCTTGAGCCGTTATCCAAACCGATGCCCTGGAACCTCTGTCAGTAAAATCGCCACTATCGCACATTGTATCATACAAACAAGTTGAGCAGGGGGCATTGAGCAGCCTCTGCAATCCTGGAATCCCACGCTAACACCCATACGTTTTCTGGTAAGGCAGTTTATTTCAAAAATTATTTGGGCGAGTTGGGTGCACCGCTAACGAAGGGCACGGCATGCCGTGCCCCTACAGGGGCTGGGAGGGAGGTCTTGGGTGGGTGGTAGGGGGGCGTGGCATGGAATTGAAGCTTAACCGAACACACATTCGGCATGCCGTGCCCCTACAGGGGCTGGGAGGGAGGTCTTGGGTGGGAGATAGAGCGCTTGGTGGCTTGGTGGCAAGGAATTGAAGCGCCCCCAGCTCTCAGCCCCCCCCTACCCCACCCATCCTAACACTAGTAATCACCCCCATCTCACTCTTGTCTAAGCACCTCATTCCTTCTGCCTTTTGCTATTACTAATAAATTACAAAAATGGCATATTATTTATACGAAGTTCATTAAACATAGTAAATAATCCAAACATAAATTTTGATTTTGAGTTATTTAATAGATCATAGCAATAATATCTTTCGTTACGATTGTTATGTGATTGAAAAATTACAATGTATTTATATTAACTAAAAATCTGATTTAATCAGTTATAGGTTTTCGGTTTGCTGACACCACGATCAAGTCGTGTACACAAAGGAACATGATGACTGACCACCGTGATGTGCAAAGACAAGTATTTGTGTATAAATCCACCTATGGGGATTCATCCATCTTGACCAGGTTGAGCACCAGGCTCAATGAACATGATGGAATCAGCCAAGCGGTATCTGTAATGGGGACGCCACTCAACCGAAGGCTGCTGGAAGCTTCCGGTTTTGATGGATTTGAAAGTCTCAGCACAGCCACACCCATGGATATGATCGTCGCTATCTGCGCTGAGCCCGGAACAGCCTTGGAAACCATCAGCAATACTATCGAAGCACTGCTGAACAATGGTTGCCGTGACGATTCACAAGACGCTCCCTTCCCTCACACGCACCAGCAAGTCGATGCTCCCCACAGTCAGACGGGTGCATCCGACACCATGAACTATGGAACAACAACCACACTTCCAGAATCCGCCCTGATCCAGTTGATAGATACTACAGTCGACTGCGTAAACCCCATCCCGGATGAAGGCGCTGATTGGCCTCCCCCATCCTTAAATGAGATACTGGCCGTACACAAAGACATCAATGTGGTCTCCATTGCTGTGCCAGGTCCATATGCGGCATATGTTGCCGAGAGAGCCCTTGATAATGGGAAGCATGTTTTCCTGTTCAGTGGCAGAGTGTCCATGGAGGATGAAATCCACCTGAAGACCAAAGCAGCTGAATCTGGGTTGTTGATGATGGGACCAGCCTGCGGCACTGCCATGCTCAATGGCACCATTTTCGGATTTGGCAGTCCCGTCCCAAGGGGAGAAGTGGGAATCATCGGAGGAGGCAGCACAGCGTCTCTGGAGGTAATAACTATTCTTGATCGGGCAGGAATGGGGGTTTCACACCATATTGACACTGGAGTCAGGGATGTAACCGCTCCCGTAGGTGGGCTGACTACCATGATGGGGTTGCGGTTGCTGACACAGGATACTGGTACCCGGACCATCATTCTAATTTGTCGAAAGCCTGCACCAGAAGTTTTGACAACCATTCACCAGGCAGCAACAAAAACGAGCAAGAAGGTTATTTTCAGACTGGTGGATGTCAGCATGGACATCAGTCTTCAGATCGGTAATGTTTATTACGCTTCCAGCCTGCATGATGCCGCGCTGATGGCTTGTGGCGGCGATAAAGTCAGCAACAGTTTAAGAACTGCCATCAATAAGTACGACAGCTCCGCAGATCCCATTGCTATACTTGAAGGAGCTGGGCAAAATACCATTGATGGCCAAACAGCCACCAATCCTGGCCACAGTTTCACCCCCGAAAATCGTTTAATTGCCTTGATGTCAGGTGGAGCATCTGCCGCCGAGATCAGTTCTCTTCTCAAGACGCATAACATCAGCGCCACCATGCCGCTGTTTCCCATTGAAACAGCTTTGAACCAGGATCATGTGACTCCGTTCCCGATGAAAGGCATGAATCTGGTGCTCGACGCATCCAGGGACTGTTACCTCATGACTAGACCACACCCAATGATCGACCTGCAATTGAGAGCAGATTTGGCAGAAATGGCTGCATCCGATCCTCAGGTGCAGGTTCTTCTCCTGGATCTGGTGCTTGGATACGGAACCCATCACAATCCTGCGCCGGTACTGGTGGCAGCTATCAAACGGGGCACAGGCAAGCGATCAGGCCCTCCCCTTGAAGTAGTGTTCAATCTGATCGGTTCCATGGGCGCTCCACAAGGTTTGAATAAACAGCGGGATTGCCTCCTGGATGCAGGTTTCCGTGTGACCAACTCCTCTGCTCAGGCTGCTCACATTGCTGCCGAGCTACTTAATAGACAGGTCAGCTAAATTCCGAAGACAGACAAAACAGGTTAACCAGTTCACGTCAGGGCACAAGGAGGTGAAGGATGAAGATAGGACCGGCTCAGGAATTACTGAGCAACTCGGTTAACGTACTCCATCTGGGTATAGGAAACTTGGTGGAAGGGATGCTATCCCAGACCAATCTGAATGGTCATTGTCGGATAAGCAGCTTCATTCCTCCGGCCCGGGGTGATTCGGATATGGTTGTGGCCTTGGCCAAGCTTATGCGACCGAACACAAGAAAACAGATTCTCGCCGACAATCAACTTGCTCTTCAGTGGATAGTAAATTCAAAGCCATGCCTTACCGGGATGAAGAAGGCTCGAGATGTGGTCCCCGATATGGAGAGCAATCTGTTTCTTCATAGTGGTCCACCAATAGAGTGGGACCAGATGGAAGCCCCCATGAGGGGAGCCGCCATTGCCGGGGCAATTTATGAGGGTCTGGCTTCAACAGTGAAGGAGGCAATAACAAAGCTGCAGAAGGGGGCAATCCGTTTCGAGCCAGCCCAGAGTCACCAGGCTGCCTGTCCCATATTTACCATAATTACCCCTAATATGCCGGTCTGGATAGTAGAAGAGGGCTATGCTCACACCCGTACAAGTACAGGTGCAAGTACAGGTGCAGGTGATGCTCATGCTCCGTTAGTGGCATTTACTCCGGTGTGTTGCATGGAAAATATTAATGTCAACTGGAGTACAGTTAGAGAGACTGCTAATCCCCAAATTGATCCTAAAGTCTTAAATCGGCTTGATTTTATTGGGGAGATCATCCTGCCAGTGATGAGCAAAGGGTTGGAGAGATATACAGAAGATAATGGGCCCATCAATCTGGCCAGGATCACAGCCCAGGCACTCGTCATGGGCGATGATATACATTGTAGGCAGACCGCTGCCAATCTCCTCTTTCTCAAAACTGTTGCCCCATCTCTGATCCAATCCTGGTCGAACAGAAACCAGTTGTTTCAGACCCTCTCGTTTCTTAGCGCTGATAATGGCTACTTTATCGGTCTGGCCACGGCCATGGCCAAATGCATGTTGATGGGAGCCACTGCAGATACACCCAGCTCCACCTTGCTGTCTGCCATGGGCAGCAACGGCAGAGAGTTTGGAATACAAGTGGGGGCCATGCCCAACAAATGGTTTACTGTCACCACCGATGATTTCCCCATGGCTGGTGATGATTTTCTTCTTGAAGCGGTGGGGCTGGGAGCATTTGCTATCACTGCCGCCCCCGTTATGGCAGAAGTGATAAAATTACATGAGTACGAGCCAGAAACCCTTATTGAAGAGATGGAGAGAATCACCTGTGGAACCCACGGGCGCTGGCCAATTCATGGTATGGGCGGGATGAAGGGGGTTCCAACGGGGATAGACATTGTGAAGGTGGCCGAACTTAATCTGATTCCCCGCCTCCTGTATCCGGGGAATCAAATTGCCGGCAGGGGATGCAGGCTCCCCACCACCAGCAGAACGAGTACCGGTTCTCCACCGCAGCAAAAGACTGAACAGTTGATGTGGCAACCCTCCTTGAAGTTGCTCCCATGGGAGTGCATAAAGAATTGTCTGACCGGGTTGAATGAACACGTCATGAAGTAGAAAGTTTAAAATTTAAAGATAAATGTAAGCAATAATCCCCCTTACACCTTCCCCATTGCAGGCACCCACCTCTAAACACCATGCTCCTGCTTTCAACTATCCTCTTTCAACTTTTAACTTTTAACTTTCTTGCCCCTTGCCTCCTCTCCCCCACTTTCAACTTTCTACTTTTCACTTTCAACTCCTCTGGCAGCAAAGAACCTTTGACCATTAGCCCTAGTGTGTTATTTTCCCTCCAATAATTTTTTTCTTTCTGAAAGGAGAAACCAGATGAAAGCGATTGACCTCTCTATTCCTCTGGGGATTGGGACCCCTGCATGGCCAACATATGAACCCCTGCAGATGAAATACTTCAAGCGTTTGGCCCCCAATGGCGCTAATGGACAGCTTCTTACCCACTCCAACCACGTGGGTACCCACCTGGACGGAGAGATCCACTTCTACTCCCCTGGCAAGGATATCGCCTCATTACAGCTCGATTTCCTCATGCACGACGGTGTGATTGTTGATCTCTCTGATGTTGCCGGAGAGTACGACCTGTACACATCTAAAATGGTTGAAGATCGGGTCGAGGTGAAGGAAGGAGATATTCTCATTATTCACACCGGTTTTCACCACTATGGGTGGGATCAGCCTGCTGCCGATGAGATCCGGTACATGGTCAAGCACCCTGGGCCGGACCGGGAGTTTGCCGAATGGGCACGGGCCAAGAAGCTGCGATGGATCGGCGTGGACTGCGGAAGTGCGGACCACCCCATGAACACCATCATTCGCAACTGGATGCCGAGGCAGGCCAAGGAAGCCGACGTCCATATGAAGTCCAAATACGGAAAAGGTCTGGACGAAGTTTTCTCCGATGACAAATATCAGCTAATGCACCTTGAGTTGTTCAACCATGGGATCATTCATGCTGAGTGCATGGGTGGGGATATCGACCTGCTGCTGAACCGGAGAGCTACCATTGCAGCATTCCCGTGGAGACTGGTTGATGGAGAGTCCTGCATCTGCAGAATCGTAGCATTCGTGGATGACGCTGAGTATGACAAGTTGATGGCTACCAAGGCTAAAGCAAAGTTGACCCGGTTCGGCGATATCGCCGGCGTGGAGAACGAATGGCTCCATAAGGAAGGGCAGGCACGCAAGATCCGTTGATTTCATTGTGGTGGACAGGGAGTGACCGCACCTGCCAAGCCCATCAGGGCACAATGGTGGTGAGGTCCTCCCTTCCCCTCCACACCCTCTCCACGAGAAAGGATCACTGGATGTTTAGTAACCCCCTTGTTCCAACCAAGCTATTTTTGACCAAAGGCATCGGGATTCATAAGGATTACCTCCAGTCATTCGAATTGGCCCTCAGAGATGCGGGCGTGGAGAGCTGCAACCTGGTTAATGTGTCTTCCATTCTGCCGCCCCACTGCGAGATTATCCCCAGAGAGGATGGTCTGAAGATGCTGCGACCAGGACAGATCACTTTTGCCGTGATTGCCAGACAGGCTACCAATGAGCCTGGCAGACTGCTCTCCTCGTCTATCGGAGTCGCTCTGCCCATGGACCGCAGCCACCACGGCTATCTGTCTGAGCACCACCCGTTCGGAGAGTTGGCCCAAGTTTCGGGAGACTATGCGGAGGACCTGGCGGCGACCATGCTGGCCACCACCCTGGGAATTCCTTTCGACCCGGACACGGCCTGGAGCGAGCGGGAGGCTGTTTATAGGATGAGCGGCAAGATTATTAAGTCAGAGAACATTACCAGCGCCGGGACTGGGGATCTGACCGGCAAATGGACTACGGTGGTGGCCTTGGCGGTGTTCTGTGACTATAACTATAGTCAGATTACCGGTATTCCTGAAGGAAATGGGTAAGTTTCCGTACCGCCCTGCGACGGAGAGCATCCTCAATAAGATGCTCTGGCACCGAACCATTACGGTAATCATCGGTGTGGAAATCTATAGATGGTTGCTGAGAAAAGAAGCCGGTGGACCAGGAGGAGCCGGAAAGGGTGAAGGAGTTGGGGACGTTTGGGAAGTTGGGAAAGTTAGGAGTGGAAGGATGCGGGAGGGTGTGGCGGCGGGGGTGAGACGATGAACAGAGGGCAACTGGTGGGGACTGGTGCCGAGAAGGTGTTGCTCCTTGATGTACCGTCTCTTTTCTACCGATCGTTCTTTGCTCTGCCCGACAACATGAGATCGTCGAAGGGTGTCCCCACATCGGGGCTCTATGGGTTTTCCCGCCTTTTGCTTAAGCTCCTTCGTGAGGAGATGCCATGGGGTGCAATGGCTGCCTTCGAGGGAGGCGGCACCCAGGCTCGCCGTAAAGAGCTCCCCAGCTATAAGGGAACTAGAGTCAGACCTCCTACCATGCTCCAGATGCAGATGGGAATGCTTCCCCACTTGATTCACAGCTTCGGCATTGAGACCAGGGCAGTTGCTGGTGAGGAGGCGGATGATGTGCTGGCGAGTGCTGGGCACATGCTGGCCGAAGGGGGATTCAGTGTGCTTATTGTGACTGGTGATCTGGATCTACTCCAGGCGGTTCGGGTCGGTGTGGAAGTACTGATTGTCACTACGGGGCGGAGCACCATTGCCAGTATTTCAACCGCCAGTAAAGGCTCCCCTCCAGTACAAGCCGCTTCCCCTGCCACCACCCCAGCCACCTCCCCTGCCACCTCCCCTGCCACCCACCAGGCCAATCCTGCCAGAAGCCCGGAGGCTACAAACAATCCATCAAAAAACAGAAGGGTCACCCGAAGCAGCCGGTACGATCTGAACGGAGTCATCGAACGTTACGGGATCAAACCTGAGCTGCTTGCTGATTGGAGGGCGCTGGCGGGAGATCCTTCAGACAATATCCCTGGCGTTCCTGGGGTTGGACCACGTACTGCATCAACCTTGCTTGCCCAATACGGTTCTCTGGAGAATCTTATAACCCATATCGATGCGATTCCTGAACCTGCACTGCGAGAGGCGCTTGCTGAGAACATGGAGTCGGTGTTTCTTTATCGAAAGACGGCCCTTCTCCACATGAATTTACCCTTGGACCTTACCAGGGAAGCCCTGGTTATCAAGCCTGAGGTGATGGAACAGGAGGCCGGCGCTCTCTTTGTGGAGCTGGAGTTTAAGAGCTTGTCAAAGCCACTGTTGGAAACAATGGAACTGCTGCGCAAGAATACCTGAGTGCTCACTAGCGAGAATAGATAGCGTATTCAACTTCTCTCTTGTACCTTGATAGGCTCCCTCTGGCAGCATAAACATTGGCAGATAGGATAAGCATGTGGTATTTCTCTCGTTCCTATTGCAGCTTTGGGCACGGCATGCCGCATACGTGTTCTTTTAAGGCAGTTTAGCTTCAAACAATTATTTGGGCGGGTTGGGCATACCGCTAACAAAGGGCACGGCATGCCGTGCCCCTACAGGCGACTTGGTATCCATCCTCCATTTTCACCTTGCAACTCTCAACTGGT
>CAYZFJ010000116.1:0-5365 GCA_964477705.1 uncultured Myxococcia bacterium
ACTGAACTATTCAGAGTGTTATTGAGCGCCAAATAAAATGAGGGGATGGCTCAGACCAATTGTCCTAATCAAAGCGAAAAACGATATCACCAAATCCGTTGCAATGTAGCTGATGCAGCCACTTTAACTGTTAGAAATCCTTCAACTTGGGGAATGGGTCCAAGTGCAAAAGGATTTATCAATATTTATAAGGTACCTAACGATCTTATAGAATAATCAGCTTTGTTTACTTGCCGAATTCCCTTTGCGCTATTGCTATCACAAGACATATGAAGGAAATGTACACTAGGGCCTACTGGACGAAGTAGGGGGCGAATACGTGTTCGTTTAAGGTAGGTTAATTATATTAATTGCTTGGGCGGGTTGGGTGCACCGCTGACGAAGGGGGCGCGGTAGGGACTCCCGTTACCTCCACCCCCTCCGCCCAGTGTAGCGCACTACACCGTTTGTTCTGAAGATGCCGGCTGGAAGCCGGCGTTCCTACCGGCAAATCAGGGGAGCGGTATAGGTTGGGTGCACCGCCGATGTAGGGGATTGGCGCTGGTGGTATGGCTCATAGGGTGCAACCATTTTTCCTTGCACCTTGAATCTCATCAGGTCAGGCGCTGGATCAGTTGCTCGTCCACCTGGAGGTGCTCTACCTGTTTCAGCGCTGCCTGCAGGAGGAATGGCCAGGCTGGTGATTGATCGAACTCGCTTACTGGCATCATCTCTCGCACATGGTCGGGCACTATCTCTGTAAGTCTGTCGCACAGGGTCTCCACCTTGCCGGCAATCAGGTAAGCCCCAGGCCTCGCTGTTCTGGTGACCAGACTACTACCCAAGCCCCCATCCTCCTGCTGTTCCAACCCGTGCATGGCAGCTCTCAGCTCCTCATCCCCCATGTGCGCCCACTCATCCCCAGCCATAACAATAATCGACCCATCCGGATCTCTATGACGTGCCAAAAATGCAGCGAGAGTCAAGGCAGTGACTGAGCCCTTGTCAATGGGCAGGGTGATTATGTTCTGTGGTGCAACAGCGGACATTGCCCGCAGGTACGGAGAATCAGACTGGACATCATCATCGCCTGGCGAACCGCCAGAAGCCATATCCTGGGCAAGCAGCGGAGTAACCAGGAGCAGTCTCTGATCCCAAGCCGCCAGCCCCCCTTCTCCGATGTCTGTGGTCATAATCGCCAATACCAAGCCAGCACCATTTTCGTCAGTCATATCATCTCCCGATTCGGTGTTTCCACCATCGCCCGCCCCTCTCTCTGTTACTTCTACAAGCATCCCTCTTCAATGCCCGATGATCTGTTATCGCTCCCTTCATGAAAAGGTCTGCCCGTTTGCAGTTTGATCACAGCACTCAGGCCCAATATTCCTTTGTATCACTCTGCCAAAAATGAGGCCAATACAGGCACTGATTTGCCGCTCAGACACTCATTGGAAGCGAAAATCATATGGCAACACCTCCATCTACCACAATGTTTGCTCCGGTCACGAATGAAGATTCATTGGAGAGGAGCCAGCAAACCGTATCAGCGATCTCCTCCGGTTTTCCCATCCGCTTCATGGCAGCCAGGTTGTTATACAAGGCCTCCACCTGGAGATTCCCGTGCACCACCCGTTCCACCATGGCGGTACGAATAACGCCTGGGCAGATGGTGTTTACCCTGATGCCTTGTTCAGCATAGTCCATAGCCGCGCTGCGGGTCAGGCCAATCACACCGTGTTTGCTTGCTACATAGGCCGTGAGCTTGGGGAATGCTTTTAGCCCGGCGATGGAGGCGTTGTTGATGATGGAGCCACCTCCGTTGTTGAGCATCTGTTCGATCTCATACTTCATGCACAGCCAGACACCCCTCAGGTTGATATTCATGATCTTGTCAAAGGTATGTGCCGAGCAGAGATGGGCTGGGCATTGCTCTCCCTCAATCCCAGCATTGTTGAACGCCCCGTCAATCCTGCCTAGCCTGTCAACCGTGCCCTGAATCGCCTTTTTCACGCTCTCCTCATCGCTCACATCAGTCCTGATGAAGATTGCTGCACCGCCCCTGTCAACAATCATCCCCCTGGTGGCATCGCCCCCTTTTTCATCCATATCCAATACAGCCACCTTTGCTCCCCTGTCTGCTACAGCCAGAGCAGATGCCCGCCCGATACCAGCTCCGCCACCCGTGATAATCACCACTTGTTCTTCAAGATTTCTAGCCATTATCTGTGCTCCTCTTCAGACCTTGCTCAGCTAAATGCATGCATGGTCCCATCTATTGGAACTGTGTCACCAGTTTGCTAATAAGGTATTCAAAGTGGCCCATGTCAACTGGGGAGATGGCAGATGCCCGTTGTTCCCAAGGGCGGCAGAGTTGCAGCCGCCGCCCCCCGGCCCGCCTTAGATGGCGTCTGCTCCAGGAGGGCAAGGTCAAGCGCATGGGCGTATCTGTGGGGAGTGCCTGGTCCCAGGCTAAGCCAGAATTGCGACGGCCTGATGAGGCTAATGTGCTGTAATGTTTTGACTTTATTGGAATATTGTGTCTCGGAAAAAGAAAATGACTTGTATTGTTCTTTTAATGATTGACAGGGAGTTGAATGGTTGCTATTTTCGGTCAATGATTTCTGTAAAGTAATGGATGGATTGGAGATAACCAACCTTCACCATTGCTCCGAATCATCGACCGTGTGCAGCCCTCGAGATAGTTGGTTCTGACGTTTTTGTACGTTAGCCGATATGGTTAGCATCGGTTTTTGGTGATGTCTTTTGATATCACCGGTTGGGCGCGGGCAGTAATTGCCCGCATTTTTATGAATCGGCGTTTCAATTGAAATGCCACATGTGAGAGAGTGACGTATGTCAAAGAAGCTTTTTGTGGGTGGACTTAGCTGGGGAACCGACGACGAGGGAATGAGGGATGTTTTTTCCCAATTCGGCGAAGTAGTCGAGGCCAAGGTGATTCGTGACCGGGAAACTGGCAGGTCCAGAGGATTCGGTTTCGTTACATTTGCCAACGATGAGGAGGCAACTGCAGCCATTGCATCACTGGACGGTTCAACCCTGGATGGTCGTACTATCAAGGTTAATGAAGCCCAGGATAAGGAGCGTGATGGTGGCGGCGGCGGTAGGGGCGGCAGCCGTGGTGGATACGGCGGCGGTCGCGGTGGCAGGGATCGCTATTAATTCTATAGCGTTCTGCATCTAGTCCGGACCGTTTAACCTTACGTTAAATAGTCAATTGAGCCGGTGGGATATTTCCTCAGGGATTTGTCTCATCGGCTTTTTTTATTTGTTTTTCGCCAGACATTGTCGACATCACTCGCTACGCTGATTCTTCCATGAATAATAACCTTTTATGGTACTAGCACCCTCAACCCCGCGTAGACATCGTTATACGGTATGTGTGCTCGGTTAAGTTTCAGTTTTATACCACCAAGGTCTCAAGCGACCTATCACGTCTGTTGCGATTTGGGTCTTGCGCCACACCACCCACCTACCCAAGAACTCCCTTCCAACACCGGTAGGGGCACGGCATGCCGTGTCCTTAGTTAGCGGTGCACTCAACCCGCCCAAACAATTTTTATAAAATAGCTGTCTTAACAGAACACGTATGCGTTGTAGGTGGCCTTTTGCATATCTCTTATGAATCAATCAACTCAAGGCTGAAGATTGGTCAGGTCTCGCCTTCCCCCATTAGGGTTGGCGTAGGGATGCAGACTAGTGGTTGGTGGCTTGGGGGCTTGGAGCCAGGGGCTTGGTGATGGATAAGGGAGGAGGGGAGGAGATGATGCTGAGCTAACCAAGCAGGTTGATTAACCTGAGATTAGAAGCGATATCCGGCCGAGAGGGTGGTGAACAGGCCGTTGCCTACACCACCTACGATGAATGGACCATCGGTGAGGAAGTTGTTCTGCAGCACACCGTCCAGGGTGAAGTTGCCCTTAGTCACGCCCAGACCGGCTCTCCAACCGAAGAGGCTGGTAGTTGCTGTAGTCTTGTCGTCACCATCAGGGGTTTCTTCTGAGCCGGTTGCTACTACATAGCTATACTGGAGGCCGGTACGGAAAAAGAGCCAGTCTACGATCTGAATATCTGCTGCAAGCTGCATGCCGGGCAGATACCAGAAGCCAGCCGAATCCGCATCATCATTGTTGTCAGTGTTGGGGTCATTATTCAGGTTGGTGTAGCCCACAATTCCGTAACCGGCGATGGTGCTGTTGTCGGCGATCCGGTATACAGGGCCAACCCCAGCCAAAACGCCCAGGCTAGTATTGCTGCTGGTAGTTGTAGGGGTGGCATCGTCTGGCTTATTGTCCAGACTCAATGAAGTGAAAGCCAAGTTGCCAAGGACGCCCAGCTCCATCCTGTTGGTCATGGGCATATAGGCTCGTCCGAAGAGATCAGCACCGAAGAGGAACCCGCTCAGAGAGGTGAGGTCGCCTTCCTTCTGGCTGGCGAAATCTACCAGGATCTTTAACCCAGTATCAAGACGGAACCCGGAATCGATTGAAACACCAGCATCCAGATTGATGAAGTTGTTGCCTACGGAGTTTGTCTCGTCAGCTGCCGCATCATATGCTGACTGGCCACCATGGCCGAATGCCAGTCTGGCACCAAGCTTCATGTTGCCGGACTTCATCGCTCCAAACAGATCCAGAATGGTGTGCGGCTGGGAGAAAACCTCCACAGGACCAAATGCCCACGGGTTCGCCACATTGCCCAGGTTGAGGCTGGTCAGGTTGTGGGGGAAGGAGTTGCGCAGGGTGTGACCGGCTGCAATGTTGGTTGTGCTGTTGAACAGGTCGCCGTGGAAGATGCCCACACCGTATGCCAGGTTCTCAGAGCCAAGCAGTAGCAGGGCGGAGCCGTTGTCCCAGGCTCCGGGAGTGTTGTTGCCAACGCCTACGCCGTAGTCAATCATCACATGCTGGGAGTAGTCGACTGTCAACTGGGGAAAGTTGAATACGTCAGTGGAGTCGAGGATGAGCTGGTTCGCACCAAGAGAGGTGCGCCGTGCTTGTGTTGCCGAGGCCTCTCCTGCGCCCAGGAGCAGAGCCACGGCTGTGGTCAGTGCGATGCCAATAGAGAGTAGCTTCTTCATGTTTAAATTCTCCTGTAATTAGAGCTGCAACACCGGCACAGCATACAGCAACATTTGAGGAATGTTAATAGTATTGAGTGCGTGGGCGTAATTTGCGACCAGAAACAAGGAGTGGGGGGGCACGGGGCACCAGACCCATACTGCACCAGGCGGTGTACGATGGCATGGTGAGGTGACAGAGTCAGGGGGGTAAGCTGTTATCTCGGGAGTTCTGTCCCGGTTTAGAGACAGAGGTCGGAGGGTAAGCTGTTACCTCGGGAGTTCTGTCCCGGTTCAGAGACAGAAGTC
>CAYZFJ010000116.1:5465-11124 GCA_964477705.1 uncultured Myxococcia bacterium
CTCGGGAGTTCTGTCCCGGTTTAGAGACAGAGGTCGGAGGGTAAGCTGTTACCTCGGGAGTTCTGTCCCGGTTCGGGAGCTCAAGAGACAGATTCAGTGGTATCAGATGTTGCTGCGGACTCGGCGGGCTCGGTGGACTTGGCCTGTGCCCCAGCCCCGATCATGGCCATAAACGCACCCTCGCTGATGATGGAGATGCTGGCCCCTTCTCCATTATACTTGTTCGCCTTCTTTAGCTTATTCCCCTGGCGGGCGTTCTCGGCCAGCTCATCTCCGCCCACCACCAGATAGTCCAGGTCCTTGACCACATCAGAGGGGCAACTGCCGCCAGCAGCCTTCACCAGTCGCTGGGCCTCTGCCCGGGTCATCTCCTCCAGTTTGCCAGTGAAAACAAAACTCTTTCCTGCCAAAGGGAGAGACGCACCATCAGCTCCGGTCTCCGGTGAGGAAGGTACCTGAATGGTAATGTATTCAAGAAGAGCTTCAATAAGTACTTTATTAGATTCCAGTCCAGATACAATCTGTTCAGCAGTTACTTTACCGATCCCGAAATGGTTGGCCAGATCTTCACTGGTCTGGCTGCGGAGAGAGTCAAGACTGCCGTATTCCCGCTGTAGGATGCCTGCCACAAAAGGTCCCAGGTTTCCAATACCCAAGGACTGTAGAAAAACGGACAGCTCTAAACTATTTCTCTCATTCAAGGCATTCACAAGTTTATTGGCAGAGATTTCACCCATTCTCTCAAGAGGCATCAGGTCCTCAGCCTTGAGCTTATAAAGATCGGGAATGTCTCTGGCTAGACCCGATTTGAACAGTTGCTCCAAAATGGCCCTGCCGAACCCATCCACATCGACGCTTTTCAGGTAGTGCTCCATTCGGCCAATGGCCTGCTCTGGGCACCCAGTGTTGTTGGGGCAACGGAGAAAATCTCCTTCTTCCAGAAGGGAAACACCGCAGGATGGGCAGACTTCCGGGGGAACAAATGGCTCACCGCCAGGCTGCTCTACTGCCTCCACATAGGGAATCACGCCGCCCCGGCGGACTATGCGCAGGATGCAGCCCCGGCTCAGCCCCAGTTGTCTGAAGATGGTTGTGTTGTGCAGGGTGGCCCTGGTGATGGTGGCGCCTGATAACTCTACTGGTTCGGTGATGGCCACTGGCGTGACAGTGCCCGTGCGGGAGACGCTCCACAGCACATCCACAAGGGGGGTGAGGCCGCTCTCTGTGGCCAGCTTCCAGGCGATCGCGTAGCGTGGGTGGTGGGCTGTATAGCCCATCTGCTCCTGCAGGGCCAGGTTGTCTGCCTTGAAGACTACACCGTCTATCTCATATTCCAGTTGTTCACGGCTGTCAGACCACTCACTGTAAGCCTCCTGAAAGACCTGATGGATGCCCTCCTGTTCAGTTCGGGCAGAGATAGGGATCAGGCGGTGAGGCACCACGGAAAAGCCTAGCTGCTTGAGGATGGTCAGCTTCTGGTGCTCACTGGCAGGTAGTGCGTCGCTCTCAAATGCTTGCGTTGCTGTCAGGTCTGCTATGCCAGCAGGTGCTGCCGGGATGGCTGTGTTAGTCTGGTTAGTCTGGTTAGTCTGGTTAGTCTTAGCCTGCACAGCAGGTTGTTCGGGCTCATTGTGGTCTAATTGGGAGAAAAGCCCATACTGCTTGGGGTTGCTCTCTGGCAGGGGGGGGAGCTCCTGTTTTTTGTTGGCATCGGGAGCTGCCCCCGCTTTTTCAGGATCGTCCGCCGTGGTCGATACAAGCGCCTGCCATCGGGCGTCAACCTGGCCATCTTCAGGGGTAAGCACCAGATCATAGGCCATGAACGACAGGCGGTACTCTGCGGTCTTCTCCGGGTTTTTCTGTTTAAGGGCACCTGCAGCCAGGTTGCGTGGGTTGGCGAACCTGTCACTGAATCCGGTGAAAACAGCCAGAGGCATATAGACTTCACCCCTTACTTCAATATCACCCACCGGGAGCTTGTGTGAGATACCTGCCACTGTCATGGCCTGGGCTGTGATTACCTCTCCCTTGGTGCCGTCGCCCCTGGTTGCTGCCGTGGTGATGGTGCCATCATGACCATAAATAATAGAGCACGCCAGACCATCTATCTTAGGGGTGACAATAACATTGCTGTTCCTGTCAAGCCTGTCGAGCCACTTGAAGAACCCACCCTGGTCATAACATTTGTCAAGAGAGAGCATGGGCCGTCTGTGGATCCATTCTCCCGTATTCACCAACCCACTCTGTTGCTCCACACCTCGCTGTTCCCCGGCACCCATGGTGCCGACAACGACTGCGGGGGTCCCCCCGATTCCAGCGCCCCCTCCAGGATGTTCGCCGGCCCCAGCCGCAGCCCCACCAGAGCCGATCTGCTCAAGTACAGGAGAATCAGGTCTGAGGGCCTGGAGCCGTTCAACCATACGGTCAAAAGCCTCATCGGAGATAGCAGGGTGGTTTTCAACCCAATACAGGCGGTTGTGCAGGCGGATCTCTTCCTCAAGCCTATCAGCTTCGTTATCAGTATTCTTATTGGTCAACAGGGCAGACAGATCCTGTTGCCTGCTCTCATCCTTGTTTCCTGTTTCCCTAACCGTTTTCTTGTCTCTGTTCTCTTTGCCCTCTATGCCCACTTTGCCCTCTCCCTTTTTCGCTTTACGGCTCTGGCCCGTCATCGCACTTCTCCCTGCTCTTGTTATCAAGACACACACACAGAACACGTTGGTCAGTTCATAGAGTATATACACACAAGAGACTGAAGTGGGGTGTTTTTACATTCTCCCTTACCTTGGGGGGGAGCCATTGGGGTGTGTCCATCTTGTAACCGCTTTAAGCCCTATCAAATGGATAGGGCAGGTGTAATCTAAGGCTTCATCCCGTTGTGCCAATGTGATATCGTCTACCTTTAGCGGATTTTTTCGACTTCAGATGGTAGCCCGATGGATGTTGTGATTCTCTACTTCGTGATTGCTGTGCTCAGTGGGCTGTTTGGCTCGATTCTTGGCCTGGGGGGAGGTATGTTCCTCATTCCCGGCCTTATTATGGTGGGGGTCCCAATAAAAAATGCCATTGCTGCAAGCATGATCTCTATTGTGGCCACTTCCTGTGCAGCCTCACCTAATTATTTGAGCAGAGGGATGGCCAATGTACGCCTGTCTCTGCTGCTGGAACTGCCCGCTACCGTCGGAACCATGCTGGGTGCCCTGATGGTGGGAATTGTCAGGCCTGAGCTACTCAAAATATTGTTCGCCGTTGCTCTGCTCATCTCAGCTTTCTTTGAGATTAAGGACTTGTTGCGGAAGCGGCATGATAAAGACGTGGTGGGGAAGAGGGACGTTATGCCTGTTGGAATGTCTGCAGAGGCTGGTTTGATAAGGGTTGGGGTGGGTGAGGGTGAGGAGGGTGAGGAGGGTGAGGAGGGTGAGCAGATAGAAGATCTGGAAGGGGGGAGCAGCCGTCAAAAAATTCTGCTGAGCCAGTTGGAGGGGAGTTTTATTGATCCAGTATCCGGCCGGGAGCATAAATATGTTCCTCGCAATCTGGGCGCTGGCATGGGGCTGCTGGGCCTGACCAGCGTGATTTCGGGCATGCTTGGTATTGGGGTGGGTGCTTTGAGGGTGGTGGTGATGGATGCGGTGCTTGGCCTCCCCTTGAGAGCGTCAATCGGCACAGCTACTCTGATGCTGGGTGTTACCGCTACAGGTGGAGCTATAGTATTCATGCTTGGAGGAGCTATGGACCCAATGATTGCAGGCTCAAGTGCCCTGGGCATTCTGATAGGTGCATGGATTGGGCCCAAGGTAATGCTCCGGATTCATAGCTGGTATATTCAGGCAGCACTGGTTATTGTCCTCCTTATTCTCTCAATCAGGATGCTTGTCGAGGTGCTCTTCTGATGACAAGTGGGAAGTTGAGAGTTTAGAGTTGAGAGTGGTCTGTCGGTTGTTCAGGGTTCAGAGCGTACCGGCCGGGGCAAGAAACAAGGTAATCACCCTTACAGGCGTTTGGCTCTGGAGAACGATATGAAAGCAGGCTCAGGGATGCATGATGGGGAACTCGAGAGGTGGTCTATCAGGGTGCTGGTAGGGGGCGTGGTTCTTATCCAGGCCCTTTTGGTCTTTGGATTGATCGCCTTCGCCCTTGCCACATTGGCAAAAGGCGTCCCTGATGCTGACGGTCAACAGGGAGTCTCCAGCCTGGTAATTAAGGCGGGCTTGTGGGTGCTGGCCCTCCTGCCTGCTGCTCGCGTGATTACCAATGTGGCCGCACTGGTTCGACTCAGAGAGTTGAAGCTGGTAGCGGTTGCTTTAGGAGTACTGGTAGTTATTGCCCTGGCATTCGTGGACTATGGTGTAATGTAATCAATAGTATGTCTCATTTAATAAATGCAACGTAAATAAAGTAAGAATATAATGAAAAAATTACCTATTGTTTATCTGAAAAAGGGCAGGGTTAAACCGATCTGGCTGGGGCATCCATGGGTATTTGCTGAAGCGGTTGAATCGGTTGATGGTAATCCTGAGGAGGGTGACCTGGTTGAGGTGATTGATCCACAGGGGAACAGGCTCGGTAAAGGCTATTTCAACTCCCGCTCTGCCATTCCGGTTCGAATTCTCACCAGAGACCCGGATTTGCCTGTGGACGGTGCGTTCTTCAATGCCAAAATTCTTCAGGCATCCGCCATGCGTAAAGACATATTGGGACTGCCTTCTGAGCATACTACCGGGTATCGCTTGGTGAACAGCGAGGGTGATGGTCTGCCGGGTCTGGTTGTTGATGTGTTTGGTGATACTGCGGCGGTTCAGTTTACCACTTTGGGGATGAGGGTGTGGCAGGAGCAGGTGTTTGCCGCATTAGATGAGATCCTCAACCCTGCAGCTGTGGTTGAAGTGGCAGGTTTCGGCCCGTCAGTGGCAATAGAGGGACTGATTGCTGAACCTAAAATTGTGCGTGGAGATTCTGATCTTGTGGCTACCCAGTTTCTTGAGGGTGGGACCAGGTTTGGGATCTCTCTGCCTGGTGGGCAGAAGACAGGTTTTTATCTGGATCAGAGGGAAAATCGCACCATGGTTGCTTCCCTCTGCAATGGGAAGAGGGTGCTTGATGGGTTCTGCTTCGTGGGGGGATTCGGGATCAGAGCGGCCGCTGCTGGTGCCTCTATGGTGACGGGTGTGGATTCGAGTGCTCCTGCTCTGGCAAGCGCCAAGGCTAATGCAGAGTTGAACGGGTTCCAGGATAAGACAGAGTGGGTACAGGCCGATGTACTCCGGTTTCTCAGGGATCATGCCGATGAGGGTACCCGCTGGGACGTGGTGGTGCTTGACCCGCCTAAGTTTGCCCACAAGCGGGGTGATGTGAACCGGGCCATTCCAACCTACCGCAGGCTCAACGCTGCTGGAATTGCTGTGGTAGAGAGGGGGGGAGTGATGGTCACCAACTCCTGTTCAGGCTCCATCTCTGAAGATGATCTGTTGAGGGTTATTGCAGAGGCAGCCAGAGAGGTGGGGCGGTCAGTCCAGATTCTGCAGGTGAATGGTGCAGCCCCTGACCATCCAGTGCTCCTGCCTTGCTTTGAAGGGCGTTACCTGAAGTCGATTCTCTGCCGGATCCTGTAAGCCCACTTCACTGAACATTACCACCAGTTTATTGCCTTCGCCTAGCC
>CAYZFJ010000117.1:0-11115 GCA_964477705.1 uncultured Myxococcia bacterium
CTTAATGGCATGGAGTTGAAGCTTAACCGAACATACATACGGCATGCCGTGCCCCCACAGGTGTTGGGGGTGATGTGTTGGGGGGGGGAGGGGAGGTGTGGGGAATGGAGGTCAGTCGAGAAAAGCTGAGAGATCAGCTCTTGCTGCTGTTGGTCCGATCCACGCGGACCATGCCCGATGTGCAGATCACCTTAACCCCATGAGTAGTAATCTCATCCAGGATCAGATTCATACCCACGGTGTCAGATGCCATGTGCCCTGCAATGACCACATTGATGTTCAGCTCTTCGGCCCGCTTGCGGTGTTCTTCCTTCATGTGCATTCCCACAATGGTGTCCACTCCGGCCTGGGCCAGCTTGTTCAGGGAGTCAACGGGACCAGAGGTGCCGCCGGTCATGTCAACGAACACCTTGCCGACCCGGTTGGTTTCACTGCCGGTGATTTGGGTGGGCGGGACTCCCTTCTTGGCGGAATCTGCGTATTCAGGGATCTCCCGAAGCACCTTCACCAGCTCACCCACGTTGGCCGGGGCTTTTTCCTTCAAGTATCTGTCGAGGAAAGAGTTGACACAGTTGTCTGCTACTGTATGGCAGCACATCATGGGCAGGTTGAGGAGCCTGGCTGCATCTACGGCCCGGTAGTGGTTGGCAGGCATAAGGCCGCGACGCACTTCCTGGACTCTGGGACTGATGAGCCAGTCGGCAGCACCGATGGCCACTCCCTGGTGGGCCCACAGATCAGCCTGCATACTCATCACCTCGGATAAGTTCACATAGCCACGCCCCTCTGGGTGATGGGCAAGCACCAGATCGATGGGGGTGCCTTTCTCTCGCAGGCGGTCAGCCAGGAGCAGCTCGCCGATCTCCATGTCGATGCCGCACAGGATGGTTTTCACTTCAGTGTTTGGATCGCCATGCAATATGCGTGTATCAGCAAAAGGGTTAGTGAGCTTCTCCGCCTCGAAGAATTGTTTCTCTTGCTCATCAAGTTTGTCAAATGCCTTACGGGCATTGTCCAGAAGCCTCTGTAGTTCTACGAGCCCTCTGGCATCCTGTGATTTTCCCTTTTCAACTGCTGCCTTGTAGATATCACCGAGCTTCATCTTTCACCTTCAGCTTTCTATGGAATGGAAACATAACGTCCTTTTGAAACAAAGGGGTTGTTTGCCAGGAAAAATCTCAAGGGTAAGTCACCTCCTTGAGCAAGACCAATCCGGCCAGAAACCGAAATCTCTAATTGAGTATTATCATCATGTGGAGCAGTGTGACCAGTAATCAGACCACTCTGAGAGTGTTTGTTGTCTGTTTTTGCCGCAGGCAAGCTGTAAACCATCATGGTGTGTGGTGTCACAGGGACCCCATTTAAGGTCATGGTTACGCCCAGGGCCTGGCTGACCTTACCTGGACCGTTAGTGAGACCCTTGGCAACGGCTATAGAGGGGGTCAATTCCCTTTGGGAGGCGATCCCGACCCTGGTTCCCACAGTTTCGGTACTGGCTTTGGCTTCGGCACTTGCATCAGCACTGGCTCTGGCGTTGGCACTGGCACCAACGGACCGCCTGATGGCCATCTGGTCCAGGCCGTACCACGGTTCGATGGCTCTGATCAACACAGCACCAGCATTAGGTTCATCTTCTGTAACGAAGTTGAGCATGTGGTGGTTGCCGTAGACGAAATACACATACACCAGCCCTGGGGGGCCGAACATGATGGCATTTCGGGGTGTCATGCCTCCGTTTTTGCCGCGGGAGGCGTGGGAGCCGGGATCGTCTCGCCCCAGGTAAGCCTCCACTTCTACGATTCTGCCGCCTGTGGCAGGTTCGTGTGGGGAGTTTGCCCTGCAGATGAGAATTTTGCCGAGCAGAGCCCTGGCCACCTCCACTGTGGGGCGTGCGAAGAAGGTGGAGACCTGAATTGGTACAAGTCTGTCGATGGGGGGCGGTGTCTCTATGGGTAAACTGGTCGTGGTAGGCTGGGCTGGTCTGCTCATCTGGGGCACTCTCCGTGGTGGGAGGGAAGGAACGGCTGCTGGTGAGGCTGGGGCGGCTGCTGTAACTCAGGCACTACCGCTGGGCAGGGGTGGCCATCCATGATTACCACCTGGCCTTCCTTGACCACAATCTCTGCTCCCAGTGTGCCGAAGCGGTAGGGTATGTGTGCGTAGTCTTCCACCCTGTAGCAAGCTAGGTCACACCATGCCCCTGGGAGCAGTGTTCCCCTTGCGCTACCGCCCCCATGTTGGCCCAGAAGGCCGAGGCTGCGAGCCCCCTCAACGGTGATTCCTGCCAATGCCTCCTCCGCAGTCATCTTCATATAAGAGCAGGCCAGGGTGGTCATCAGGAGCAGATTTTCACTATGGCAGGAGCCCGGGTTGCAGTCAGTGGCCAGTGCCACCCGCACCCCGCCATCAAGCAGGCGCCGGGCAGACGGCCAGCTATTGAGTCCCATGAATACCGTTACCCCCGGCAGCAGAACCGCAGTGACCCCATTCTCACGCAGCCCGTCAATCACGTCGTCCGGTGGTGCGGACTCAAGGTGGTCGGCACTGGCGGCCCCCAACTCAGCCGCAAGCCTGGCCCCACCGCTGTTCGTGAACTGGTCCGCATGGAGCCGGGCGGTCATGCCCAGTTGGGCCGCTCGCTGAAAGATGCGTCGGGCCTCATCCACAGAAAATGCGCCAGCCCCTTCTTCGACAAATACATCGCAGTACTGGGCCAGGTTGCGGGCGGCTACGGCTGGGAGCATGTGGTTGACCACCATATCCACATACATGTGCCGCCGACCTTCCGCCCGGTATGGGGCGGGCACGGCATGGGCACCCAGAAATGTGGGCACTACAGTGAGCGGGTGCTCTTCTCCCAGCCTTTTTGCCACCTCCAGGATTTTCAGCTCCGACTCGGTGTCCAGGCCATAGCCACTCTTGATCTCGATGCTGGTCACACCATAGCTCATGCTGCGGTTGAGGCGCTGGAACGCAAGGCGAAACAGCTCCTCTTTGTCTGTGCTTCGGGTGGCGTCGACTGTGGCCTGAATTCCACCGCCGCTGGCGGCAATCTCCTGGTAGGTGATGCCCATGTTGCGCTGATGGTATTCGTGAGAGCGATCCCCGGCAAAGATCATGTGGGTGTGGCAATCTACCAGGCCGGGGAGGACAACCAAACCGGAACCATCAAGTTCCACAGCGTGGGGGGCAGGCACTATGCCGGCTGCTGTCTCCTGGCTGGCGGGGCCAATCCAGGTGATGAGGCCATTGCAGGCTGCGATGGTGATGGCTTCAGAGCCTGTGGCCGGCGGGGGTTGAGACTGGGCTGTGGCCTTGGCCACGGGGGGCTGATTGGCCTTGGTGTCCCCTTCCACACTGCCCACACCTGGATTCGCACGCCCCAAGCCCATAAACCCAACATCTTCAGGTTGGCTGCGGACCGGGCCTCTGTTTTGAGGCATGGTGAGAACCTGATGGCAGTTGCGCAAGATGAAATCTACCTGCCCAACAGGTGTAGGGTAGTGGAACGTGGCGGTGGCAGGCGTGGTTGGCACGGTTGGCGTGGCAGGTGTGGTTGGCGTGGGTGAAGCTGGTGGTGCAGCGGGGGATGTATAGGTAACGGGAGGTGCAGTGGTGGTGTTGGTGCCAGTGATGCTCATGGGCCCACCAGAAATTTCTGTTTGAGTAGTCATGGTAGTTTAATGCCCTGTTCCCGTGCAAACCGGGCAGCAGACTCATAGCCCGCATCCGCATGGCGCATTACCCCAGTTCCCGGATCTGCGGTAAGCACCCGTTCAAGGCGGCCCTCCGCCTCATCAGTCCCATCTGCCACCACCACCATTCCGGCGTGAAGACTGTAGCCGATTCCAACCCCACCTCCATGGTGAAAGCTGACCCAGGTAGCCCCGGCAGCGGTATTGAGCAGCGCATTGAGCACTGGCCAGTCTGCGATGGCATCACTACCGTCCAGCATGCCCTCTGTCTCGCGGTTGGGACTAGCCACACTGCCACAGTCCAGATGATCCCTGCCGATAGCGATGGGAGCGCTCACACGGCCATCTCTCACCAACCCGTTGAAAATCCTGCCTGCCTCAGCCCGTTCCCCATAACCGAGCCAGCAGATCCTGGCCGGCAACCCCTGGAACTGCACCCTCTCACCAGCCAGCTCAAGCCAGCGCACCAGCTCTTTCTTATGTCTAAAAGCGTCCATGAGCGCCCGGTCTGTGACCAGAATATCCTCCGGGTCTCCTGAGAGGGCCACCCAGCGGAACGGTCCGCTCCCTTTGCAGAAGAGCGGGCGAATGTAAGCAGGGACAAATCCCGGAATTGAATAGGGATCCTCCGCCACCCCACCACCTAGGCGGGCGCCCTCACGGATGTTATTTCCATAATCAAAAACATGGCTGCCCAGCTTCTGCATCTGGAGCATGGCAGCCACCTGTTCGCCCATGGCCCTGTATGCCTCCCTCCGGTAGTGGTCCGGGTTGCTGTACCGCAGTTGGAGGGCCTCATGCAGGCTCATCCGGTTGGGAATATATCCATTAATCGGATCATGGGCGCTAGTCTGATCGGTGGTCAAGTCGGGGATCACATTGCGCCGCACCAACTCCGGGTACAGGTCGGCCGCATTGGCCTCCACGGCCACGCTGAGGGCTGTCCGCTCTTGCTTCGCCTGCTGGAGCCAGCCCAGAGCCTCATCCAGATTGGCAGTGGCCCGATCCAGGTAGCCGGTCTGGAGTCGCCGCTGGATGCGGGCTGGATCAACCTCTACGCCCAGAAAAGCCGCCCCATTCATGGTGGCTGCCAGGGGCTGTGCACCGCCCATGCCGCCCAGGCCCCCGGAGAGAACCAGCCTTCCGGCCAGGTTGTTCTCGCCAAAGTGGGTGCGCGCTGCAGCAGCTAATGTTTCAAATGTACCCTGGAGGATCCCTTGGGTACCGATGTAAATCCAGGAGCCGGCAGTCATCTGGCCATACATGGTCAGCCCCTGTCTCTCCAGCTTCCAGAAGTTGTCCCAGTTAGCCCATGCGGGCACCAGCATGCTGTTGGAGATGAGTACCCGGGGCGCCTCCTTGTGAGTTCGGAATATGCCCACCGGCTTTCCCGACTGCACAAGCAGGGTCTCGTTGTCTTCCAAATCGGTAAGGCATCTGACAATTTTGTGGTACGACTCCCAGTTTCGGGCTGCTTTACCTGAGCCTCCGTAAACAATCAGGTTTGCCGGGTCCTCGGCCACCTCCGGGTCAAGATTGTTCATGAGCATGCGCATGGCTGCTTCCTGGGGCCAACCTTTGCAGTTAAGCACAAGGCCTCTTGGTGCCCGTATGGTGGGAGGCGCACCCCCGCCTGTTCCTGCGGGGTTGTGACCGGAGATGGTGGCGTTGCCGTTGGCGTTGATATTGGCAGCGATTGGTGAGTTGTCTCTGTTTCCGGTGTCAGATGATGAGGCCATTTTCACTCCTTACCAGCTCAGATTATTCACATGAAAAATGTACGCCTTGAACATATGGGGTAGGGTCTGCGACGCCGGCGCCCACAAAGCCCTGGTGGCGCAGGATACAGCTCTCGCAGGTGCCACAAGCCAGACCGTCCACTGGACTATAACATGTAACAGTGAGACCGTAATCAACTCCTAAGGAGGTGCCCAGCTTGACAATCTCAGCCTTAGACAGGTTAAGAAGAGGAGCCTTGATTACATAACCATCCCCTTCCACTCCCCTCCTTGTGGCGGTGTTTGCCATGGCCTGAAATGACTCTACGAATGAAGGCCTGCAATCTGGATAACCCGAGTAATCCACCGCATTAACCCCGATAAAGATATGGCCAGCTCCAATCACCTCAGCCCAGGCCAGCGCATATGAGAGAAAGATGGTGTTGCGGGCAGGCACATAGGTAATAGGAATTGCTCCTCTGCCTACTTCTTCTGCGTGCTCGCAACGGGGCACTGGGATGTCTGCGGTGAGAGCCGACCCCCCAAACGCACGTAAATCCAGTGTGAGCACCTTGTGCTCCACAACGCCCAGTGTGTTGGCAACCCTGACGCAAGCCTCCAGCTCTTCATGGTGCCTCTGCCCATAATCAAAGGAGAGAGCGTAAGTGTCGAACCCTTCCTGGTTTGCTACGGCCAGGATGGTGGCAGAGTCGAGCCCGCCGCTCAGCAGTACTATGGCTTTGGGCTTGGCTGAGTTTGTGATGGAGGTATCAGGTGGAGTGATGCAATTGTCGTGGTTCATGGTGTGTCTTCTTTTCTCTTCTTTGCTATTTCTTTTATCTTCTTCTCTTCGGATATGCATATGTGTTCGTGTTATGTCTCATTCGTCCGTTGGGTACAGGGCAGGATGATGGGCACAATAGCTCTTGACTTGACTGGAAGTGAGTGCTGCCAGGTCAGATAGTTCATCCAGAGCCTTGATAATTTTCAGGCTCAAACCCAAGCCCCCGCAAGAAAATGGGTGCTCAGAAAGTGGAATGCAGGAGGGAACTATTTTTCTTGCTGCCTTCCAAGGGCAATTCTAGCAATGGAAGATCTGTTTGCAAGAATGAAAACAATCTGTCAACCGATGAATTGAACTGGGGTGACAGGTTTCTGCGACCGATTTCTCTCTTTAGTTCCCATTGGGGAGAGCATTTTTCGCTCAAGCAGGAAGGGTGGGCAATGTGTGTGGTGCCTGTGGGGGGGGCCTGTGCTGAGAGGGGAAACATGCTGCCATGGGTTGTTATCAGGTTGTTGTGGCCGCTCTGATCAGAATCTTCTCCTCGCCCAATGCCCTGGCGCAGCAGAAGGTCGAGTACTTCCCTGGCGTTAGATACCAGCTTCGTTCTCTTGGGAATGCTCCAGCCGAAGTAGTCAGAGGAGCAGCACTCACCTGAACAGATGATGGCTGTGTCTCGGCCGCACCATTCTGCTTCAAGGAGGCGTGGTGAAACGCCTCTGCAATTGTCGCCGTGGAGGTCCACTATCAAAGAGCTGGCCTGGTAGGCTGTGGCCCGTGATTCGGCGGTGGTTAGAAACAGCAGGGTTACCTGATCGGGCAGCTTGCCCATATGGCGAGGGACAGTACTACCCAAAATGCCAATCCTGATAGTGTCGTCCAGGTCGCACAACTGAGCAGCCGCCTTAAGAATCGGCCCGAGCTCCATAGTTCGCTGCAGAAAGAGCACATCAAACTGCTTGGCTCGTTCAGGGACGGAGGCGTTGGAACAGGCAAAAAGCTCCCTAGCCGCACTAGGGGGAATCCAGCAAACTGGCAACTTGCTGGGCCCCAGGCTCACTTCACCAAACAGGGGCTGGGTGGTCAGGGGCGTGGGGGCGGTTGTGCCAATGCAGAGGGTGGCGGGAATTCTGGTATTATTTTTTGTCTGATACTTGTTGGTGGAGCCTGCCTTATCAGCATCAGAGGTGCGGTAGAAGTTGCCCAGGGAGCGGGCAGTAACAGGTATGAATATGAGATTACGTCGGTCTTGCTCAGCAACCCACCTGAACCATTCCAGGGTGAGTGGTGTGGAATACGGGGAGGATCCTGTTTCGTGGGGGAACAGTTGGCCTGGGTTGTTGCCACTGTTACCGCCCATGGTCGTCCATGCTCCTCTCTCAAGAGAAGCGCCGGCACCGGCACCAGCCCCAACACCGGCACCAGCATTAGCCCCAGCCCTTGGTCTTGTCTCAACGCCATAATCAATATCAGCACCCCAATAGGCGAGGAATGTCAACCGGGAGTGGAGCACGATCCCCTCGACCAGTGCAGGGTTATCTGATGTGTAGGGAATTTTGTCCAGGTACTGCCACCGCGTGATCTCAGTTGCGCTGCTGGTTTCAGTGCCGAGGCTACTGCCAGCAAGCCACATAGGGTGATGGGTGCCAGTTTCGCTCAGTTGACTGGCGATTTTGTCATTGTCGGACAAACCATACAGAGAACCAGCTCTTGATAGCCATTCTGCGTGGGACGGATAGATGGCTTCATCCCAATCGGGGATCAGGGAAACCACTCCCATGCCAAGGCGCTGGGCTAGGCTCAGGAGTAGAGGCTCAAGGAGAGACGAGTATTCTTGATATTCCAGCAGCCACTCTGGGCCTGCTGCTATGTTGACAATGGTCATGTAGGACACGGTTAGTGCTCCTGGTAATTGAATTGGCCCCCCGGTGAATTCCTGTGAAGGATCAGACAGCTCTAATGTGTGGTTCCCCATGCGTGCCGATCAAGGGGCCCATGGCGATTGTGGGTTGAATTAATCTGGTGGTGGGGTAATGTTGCTGTTGCGTTTTTATCAAAATATCGCGCAGGGGGTGGATTGGTGCATTATGCGAGCTTCACCCAGATCTATTTCGACAACTGATTTTTCGTTACGATTATTATTGTTGTTGTCGTTACTTTCCATCATCTCTTTAGTCTCCTGTACGGTAGTTCACGATTTTGTTCCACTAAATCCTTGTGCTCCAGAATACACAGGGACGGGACGATGCCCCGCCGATACGGTTAATGATGTGGGGGGCGAGAGGGGGGTGGATGGAGGACTTGACAGTGGTGATGGTGATGGTGATGGTGATGGTTTGGGTGTTGGTGTTCCCATCAAGTGGCTTGGTGTGGTGTCGGCGCCGGGTGGGCTGTTATGCTTTGGTGGATGTCACCATGGCAGGAACCAGCATGTGTGATGACTGAACCCCCTTGATACCATTCAGATCCGCCTCAAGTTTGCCGATCTCAGTGGATGTTCCAGACAGATCCAGGATGATCAGACCTTCTACCGAACATTCGCTCTGCACACCAGGATGCATACCAAGCCGCATACGGATGATGCAACCATGTTCAGTAAATGTCTTCTGTACCTGTGCAGCCTCAACAATCCTGTTATCCAGTTGCACGGCCATAATCGCCCTTTTAATGCTGTTGTCAGCCATGAGCTTCAACTCCTTATTAAATGTTTAGCAGACTTGCGACCAGCCTGACCTGTGTGTTCTATCCATCTGAATGTCTCAATGAACCTGCTCATATGGGTGGTTCGGGTAAGCAAACATGCTGTCGCTCGAACAACTCGCCTAGTTTGAGGACAAACCATGACCTTTGTCAATGGGGTGGGAACGGGGTGGGAACATAATCTGCTCAATTGAGGAATAACCAACTGGTATTGATGATCACACCAGCACCGTGGTGGAGGCAGTTCTTCATGTAGCTATTTTTGCTAACAGTAACTTCACCTTATCCGTTGTCCTTGACCAAAGGATCAAGACTTGACAGAAGTGGTAGAAAAATTAAAGTGCTATAGAGGAATAAAAATGAGGAACCATAAGCATAGCATTAAACAATTCACAACAGGGAGTAATAGCTCGGTTGTGCGTTTGGTCTCACTTGCAGCGGCTGGCCAAGCCAGAGCATTTGAGGTGCTTCCGGCAGTGCTTGCAAGAGATGGAGTGCCATTACCCGAAACAGTGAAAAAACTCTCACCTGTCGAACAGCAGCTTTTAGCAGCTGCAGCTGACTTGGCTAATGAAGTCCAGCCTTCAAAAGCACTGGTACAACTGCTAAGCATACTTTCTGAGAGAAAGAGTGAAGATATATTTGCCTTTTCTGGCAACCTTTTCCCTTGGGAGAGATTAGTTGCAAGCACCACTCCCGTGTTGCGATCACATAATGTATTCTGTGCATGTGACCAAGAGTCCTTCCTCAGGCACTTCCGATGACCTTTCACCTAATCGATAGCAACATTCTTCATACATTCATTTTGGGGTTGGATAAACACCTTGAAAGTCCTATTGAAATTGTTTTAGTAGGAGGTGCCGCAGTAATTGTACTTTGTAGTACTACTATTGTCGAGATTACCAAAGATATTGATGTTATCAGTACTACTGATTCAAGTATACTTGCACAAGCAATAATGAAGGCTGTTATACTAGACGAAATCCCAGAGCTAGATATCAATTCGAGAGTTCAGGCTTTTGAAACCTGTTTGCCAGAAGATTGGGAGAATAGAATCGTAAAGTCAGACATCTTTTCCTCTGAGATGGTTAGCATCTTTACGCCTTGCCCTGAAGACCTTGCTATATCTAAGTTGTTCAGATACCACAGCAAAGACGTAGAAGACATCAAACTATTGGCACAACTTCCTACCTTTGACAGAGATGCATTCCATTCACGTTTTCTAAGATTGCTGCCTGTGGCTATTGGTCCTCTCCGTTATCATGCACAATCGTTCATCCTCTTATGGAAAGCGTTGTTTCCTCATGTTCCGATTAATGAAGATGAAATCTATTGTGTCATAAACTAGATGGCCACTTTCTACCCCTATTGGGCGCCGGTTCTGACCTTCGCACTCATTCATAAGCGGCATAGGGTGTACAGGGTGGCCTGGGGCGTGGTATATTTGGGCTTTTCTGTGTAAGAGGTTTTGTGTTGTTTTCTACTCACGGTTATTGTCCTCCTGCTGGTGAGGAGCTTGCTGCGCTTGAGTATTCTATCCGGCTCATGGATCGGAAGGTTACTAAGACTATCTGCGAGAGAGGTCTGGTGGGGCGTGGGGATCGGGTGTTGGTGGGCCTGTCAGGCGGCAAGGATAGTCTGGTGCTCCTGCACCTGCTGGCTATGCGCCGAAAATGGCGCCCCGAGAAGTATGATCTGTATGCCTGCCATGTGGTGGGGGATCTTGGCAGTTGGGGCCCTGATGGGAACGATGAGTCTGCATCTCTGGCTGAGGGTTCAAGGGGTGGCGATAGGCATTGTGGTGGTGGCGGTGGCGATGGTGCAGGAGGGGCTGATGCCTCTATGAGGGTAGGTAATGGTGAGAGTACCAGTGCCCTGGAGCAGGTCTGCAGGCAACTAGATGTGCCCTTGAGTATTGTGGAGTGCGACCCTCTCTCTCCTGAGCAGATCAGAAATGGCAAGTCTCCCTGCTTTGTGTGTGCCTGGCACAGGCGTAAAGCATTATTCACTGAGGCCGACAGGCTGAGGTGTAATCTGGTCGCTTTTGGCCATCACAAGGATGACGCTGCCCAGACCCTGCTCATGAACCTGTTCTGGCTGGGTAGGCACGAGACCATGCTGCCCCGACAGGTGATGTTCAATGGACGCATAACCATAATCAGGCCACTGATCAATGTGGACGAGGAGCAGATCGCCCGGATCGCCACCACATTCAGGTTTC
>CAYZFJ010000118.1:0-10884 GCA_964477705.1 uncultured Myxococcia bacterium
CAACGCCTGTAGGGGCACGGCATGCCGTGCCCTTCGTTAGCGGTGCACCTAACCCCCGACCTCTGTCACCCCCCACCTTGACCGAGCGGCCATCTACTCATACCCCCTCCTGCTTTCCTCTATCAACTTGCACCTTGAACCTTGCACCTGGGACCTTGAACGAAGAGGATCAGGGAATAAATAATGCTGGCATTACTTTCCTGTGAAGGTAATGTATGATCCCGACTTTGGGAGCCAATCGTCACCTGACTTTGTCCATATTCACAGTATGAAGAACCTTGTCCATGTCTGGAAAAACTGTTGATCACGGAAAATTGATTAAAGAGCTGCGCAGCGCTCTCCGAGGCCAGGTGCGGGATGATGCCCTGACCCTGCTCGCCTATGCCTCTGACTCCTCCATCTTCAGGCAAGTGCCCATAGTGGTAGTGTACCCTCTCGACGCTGAGGATGTGTCTGCTGCGGTAAAGATTGGCACCAGATATGACGTGCCAGTCACAGCCCGGGGAGCAGGAACCAGCAGGGCCGGTCAGGATCTGGGGCAGGGGATGATCCTGGACATGAGTGTACACATGAACGCCATCCTCTCCGTCGATGAGGAGCAGCAGAGTGTTCTTGTTGAGCCGGGAGTGGTGGCAGCGGACCTGGAGGCCAGGCTTTGTGAGGTGGGGTTGTTTTTTCCGCCAGATCCATCGAGCAGCAGGATCTGCACTATTGGTGGGATGGTCGCCAACAATGCAAGCGGCGCCAGGACTGTCAAGTTCGGCGCTACCAGGGATTATGTGCAGTCGCTCCAGGTGGTGCTGTGGGATGGTTCCATTGTGGAGATTGGGCCTGTGCAACTACAGGGAGATTCTGTGGTTGGGGCTGGTGGGGGAGTGGGTGGGGGACTGTCCGCTTTTCCCGCTGAAGGGTGGCAGGGATTACCAGGATTGCTTGCACCTGTTGCCCAGCTTATCTCTACTCGCCAGGATGTGATTCGAGAGCTGTACCCCTGGCATTTGCGAAAGAATTCATCAGGTTACAATTTCAAGGGGATACCATTTGTCGGGTCTGGGGCTGGGTCGGGGGCTGGGGCTGAACTCAGGCAGGCTCCGGTCATCTGGAACCCGGCCACCCTGTTTGTGGGGAGCGAGGGCACCATTGGCATCATTACCCAAATCAGACTAGGATTGCTGAAACGACCAAAGGAGTCGGCCAGCCTGATGGTATTCCTCGATTCACTGCCCCAGGTGGCCAATACTGTTCAGGCTCTGATCCCTTATGGTCCCAGTAAGCTGGAGCTCCTTGATAGAGAGCTGCTCGTCAAGGCATCCCGGGCAGTACAGGGGCTGGAGCTTTTTCTGGAGCATAAGTTCAACTTTCTGCTCATGGTGGAGGTGTGGGAGGAGAAGCGGGATGAGGTGCTCGCCATCCTCGACTTCATGGAGCGGGGCGTGTTGGGCGGTGTGGGGAAGATTCGGCTGATGAATCGGGAGGAAGAGCGGCGCATCTGGACCATACGCAGCAAATCTGTGGGATACCTGAACCGCATGAAGGGCCGGCAGAGAGCGTATCCGCTCCTGGAGGATGGGTCCGTGGGGGTGGGCGGCCTTGTCACATATGTGGAGGGGCTGGGCCGGATCTGGAAGGAGTTGGGGATCGGTGGTCTCCATTATCATGGTCATGCTGGCGACGGAAATATCCATGTGAATACCATGCTCGACCTTTCATCGGCGTTGGATGTGGAGAAGGGGCGCCAGCTTCTGAAATTGGGCCATGAGCTGATCGGCAGCTTGGGGGGTGTCATGTCAGGCGAGCATGGAGATGGCCGGTTGCGTACCCCGTTCTTGGCTGAGGCGTCTGGCGATCTCCATGGGCTTGTCCATGTACCCCTGAAGAAGCTGCTTGATCCGGCAGGGATTCTCAATCCAGAGCAGAAGGTGAGCAGAGGGGAGATGGGACTTGGGGCATTCGGCCAGTTGGGTCAGTTGGAGGAGGATGGTGGGGCCGGCTTTGGGGGGAGTGACGGGTTGGCCACCCGTGGAGTGCTGGTGAACCTGCGCTATGGGGCTGACTATCCAGTGCGCATGCCTGCGGCCTTGGCCAATAAGGAGATGGAGCGCAAGTCTGGGACGGCGACTCAGCTTGTGCCATGTTTCAAAGATGACGATGTGAGGGAGGTTGAGTCTTGTCACGGGTGTGGAGAGTGCAGGGATTATTGCCCGGCTTTCCGGGGATTGGGAGTAGAGACAGCCTCTTCTCGTAATCGGGCCGATATGCTTCGGGAGCTGCTATCGGCTGCTGCGCTTGGTACTGGCAGAGAGTTGAGATTTCTGCCCCACATTGACTGCCGTCTGCTCAGTGTGCACCATAAGGAGTTTCAGGCCATCATGGACCTGTGCGTGGGGTGTATGGGGTGCCTCCATGACTGCCCGAGCGGGGTGGAGATTCCGCACATTGCCAGGGCTGCCCGCTCTGCCGCACTTGAGGGCAGGCTTCCCACCGTGCAGGAGCTTCTCCTGCACAACCTGCCAGCGCTCGCAGAGCTCGGTGCCCGGGTGCCCAGATTGACCAATGGGCTGCTCTCTTCAGCTATGGTCCGAAAGGTCCTTGAGGTGCTCTTCGGCCTGGAACGCCGGGCTGTTCTTCCCCAACTGGCCAGCGTAGGGCTTGATGTAAGTGCTCCAAGCTGTGGGACAGTTGCCATGATGGCTGCACCAGCCCGGGTATCAAATCCAGCGCTGGCAGCTTGTAGGTGTGGCAGTGACGGAGAGGCTAGCTGCACTTATGATTCATCAAAAGAGGACTCGGGTCGTGATGTCGAGCTGGTGAGGGCTCACCCGGAAGAGACCATGGCCATAGATGGTGTGGTATTTTTCCCTGGATGTCAGGGGAGGCTGCTCTCCGGTGGCGGCGGAGTTGCGGCAGTCTCTGCCCTCACCAGAGCCATCGCTCCTTTGCCGGTTGCCGTTGCTCAGGTCCCGTGTTGTGGTATGCCCGCCTGGAATCAGGGCCTGAATCCGCACAAGCCTGCCCGCAAGGTGCTCAGGGAATTGGAACGGTATGTTTCCAGGAACATGGTGGCGGTTTTCGGTTGCCCATCATGCAGGTACATGGTTGTAAATAATTACAGGGACCTGTTGGGTGAGGATTGGGTCCGCTTCCTGGATGGCCGTCACTTCGATATCCACCAATTCCTGAGCATGACAGGAGAAGGTGTCCTGAGATTACCCGAGAGGCCTGTGGCGGTTGCTAGTGGTGGTGGGGTAGGCGGGGGAGTGGGGGAGGGTTCGCAGGTTGTGGGGGCCTCCATAGGGAGCGCCGGCGGATTCGAGCTGAGCAAGTTGATCAGGAGTTTGATTGCCCAATCAGGGGGGAATGATGATGGCAGAGTAAGGGTGGCCCACCATGTCCCTTGCCACGGCAGGGGTATGGGTGTGGCTGAGGCAGTTGCTGACACGGTGGGGCGGCTTCCATGGGTCCAGTTTGTGGAGCTGCCCCGGGGGTGCTGCGGGGGTGGAGGTGCGGGCGGTGTCCTTGGGCTGAGGAGAGATGGGTATGATTCAGCAGTGGCTATGGGGCAGAACAGGATTGGTGCATTGGAGAAGATGGGGGGAGCCGATCTGCTGGTGTCTTCATGTATGACCTGCCGCGCACAACTGGCTACTATGACCGGTCTGCCCGTCTATCACCCTCTTGATCTGCTCCAAGTGGGTTACTCATGTGGGAATATGGGAGATACCTCAAAATAAGTGGAGAATTTTTTAGAGAATTAGTGTAAATATGCGGCAGTTAAGCCAGATGCAGGTGTGGCATGGTGGGTTGGTGTTGGGGTAGCGCCTGGTTTGGGCTGTTTTTTGGTGGGAGCGTGATCAGATTATCGCCGATTATCTGTGTGGGCTGTTCAAGTAAGGCTTGACACTCTGCTGTCCTGGTGATAAAGGATGGCGTTCCGATTTTACGGTACTGGATATTTGGTGTTAGGGAGTAAATACCTTGGCTAATACAAAGCAGGCAGCGAAGAGGGCAAGGCAGGCAGAGACCCGTCGTGTCCGTAATATGCACTACAAGACAACCATGCGGACCAAGATCAAGAGCGTCCGTTATGCCCTTGATTCATTTAATACTCTGGCAGTCGGCAAGGCACTGCACCCCCAGGATGTGGAAAAGTATCTCCGCAACCTGGTTGAGGGCAAGGCTGCCGATTATGTTCAGGGTGGGCATGCTGATGTGATTGAGCAGGCCAAAGGTCTGCTGGGAAATTACAATCCCGATAATTACAAGGGATTCTTGGTCAATTTGGCCAAGGCTAATTTCCACATGGCTGAGAAGTCGATCCGTCATGCAGCCACCAGGGGTGCCATCCACAAGCGCACCGCAGATCGTAAGGTCTCTAGGCTGGCTAAGGCCCTCTATGCGGTAGAGTCCCAGGCCTGAGTGGTTGCCCTGTTGGTGTAGGTTGGAAGGGCTCCGACTAACCTCCTCCGGTTATCATTTTTATTCTTCAATACCATCCCTTAAAGGTTTGACAGGACAGATTTGTCTGTCCTATGAGATCTACCGCCAATCGGTGCGGGAGCGAGCAGTGCGCTCGCCCTCCATGGCTCTGTGTTGCCATGACATTTAGAGTGGAAAGTCTAAAGTAGAGGGAGCATGGTTCTGGGCTTAGAGGGTACAGGCGAGCTGGGTGCACCGCTGGCGAAGGGCACGGCATGCCGTGCCCCTACAGGGGTTGAGGGGGGCGGGCGGGCGGGCCCCAGGGGGGGGGGGGGGGGGTGGGGGGGGGGGGGGGGGAAGGTGTGACACCAGGCCCAAATCGCAACATATGTTATAGGGTGCTCGATGGCTTGGTGGCATGGAATTGTAGCTTAACCAAACACATATGGTATGCCGTGCCCGTACAGGTGTTGGGATGGAAGTATTGGATTGGATGGGATGGGCGATGGTGGGGTTCTTTAATGATTCAGGGGGGGGCAAGGACCTTCTCCCTTCCTCTTTCCCCTCTCTACTGTCAGCTTACTCAGGCGGGTTGTCTCTTGATGAACTTGCCCCTGCCAGGCTTGCCGATAAACTGGCCATCCTGGACTATCACCTCGCCCCGGGAGAGTACCATACCGGGGAATCCCCACAAACGCCAACCCTCATAAGGGTTGTAATCGCTGTTGGTTGCCAGCTCATTGGGATCAACCACCTTGCTGTACTGGGGATCCACAATTACTAAATCCGCATCTGAGCCGACCTGCAGCACGCCCTTTTGTGGGTATAGACCGTGTATTTTGGCCGGATTGAGGGCCATCAGCTCCACCAATTTTTCAAGGGAGAGCCTCCCGGTTCTGTAGCCGAATGTCCACAAGAGCGGCAGCATGGTCTCCACGCCGGGCATCCCGTATGGAATCATCCTGAAATCCCCATTCCACATATTCTTCTGAGCCCGGCTGAATGAGCAGTGGTCTGTGGCTACGATGGACAGATCACCGGTCTGCAACCCCTGCCAGAGCAGCTCGCAATCCTGTTCCGATTTAACCTGGGGGCAGGAAGCGTACAGGTGGCCACGCACCGGGTCCTTAAGCACCTGGTCGGTAAGGAGCAGGTACTGGGGGCAGGTCTCGCCCACCACATCCACCCCACGCTTGCGGGCCTGACCGACTATATCTGCAGATCGCCCAGCCGAGAGATGTACCAGATAAAGCCTCCCCTGTGATGCCTCAGCCAGGGTCACCATCCGGTTCACCGCCTCATACTCAACCACGTTGGGCCTGCTCATGGCCAGGGCATAGGCACCGGGGTTGTGCTCAGGGGCTACTTTGTTACCAATCATATCACCCATGAACTGGGTGATCAGTGATTCGTTTTCAGCGTGCACGCAGACCCGGGCACCGTTATGGCGGGTTCTCTCCAGGGCTCTAAATATGGCACCGTCATCACTCATCAGCCCCCGCTCTTTATAAATGGTAAAGAACTTGAATGATGTGACCCCGGCAGCAACCGCTTTGTCCATCTCTACGGCTGTGCGCTCGTTCCAGTCGGTGATCACGCAGTGGAGACCGTAGTCGATGCCTACCTTTGGGTCCGCCTGTTCCCTCCGCTCCTTGATTCCATCGAGCAGGCTGCCATCCAGGGAGTTCTGATTGGCATAATCGATTACCGTGGTCACGCCGCCTCTGGCTGCCGCCCTGGTCCCAGTCTCGAAGTCGTCTGCGGTGATGGTACCGGTAACTGGCATCTGAAAGTGGACGTGGGCGTCGATCATTCCGGGCAGGATGAACTTTCCCCCAGCGTCAATCAGTTTGGTGGTAGCCGGAGTTCTTTCGGTAAGCAGGTGGGTACCAATGGCCCTGATTTTGCCATCCGTAATCCCAATCTCGGCCTTGAAGACACCCGTAGGGGTGACCAGGGTGCCTCCAGTAATAATAATGTTCAGGTCGTTATACATGGTGATATCTGTGCCTCCAGAATCGAGGGCCCTATCGGCCCGTTGTTGCAGTTGCGGCCACTCAGTCCCCTGCAAGCATCATCTCTGCTGTGGCCCTGCAGCAATGGTTAATAATGGTTCTACAAAATTCAGCAAATCAGAATGTTTCGATTCTTCACACCGCCCCAGTTTACTGGAAATCTTCCGGAGATGGGCTTTTTTCCTGTGTCTTTGAGGAATCCCAGTGGAATCGAAGCACTTGATGGGGCCATAAGCTCATGGCGTTATGGTGATGTGGCCGTGTGATTGTGATCCTCAGACCAGCAGGGGCAACCCCTTGCAATTCCCATACCTGATATTTTTTGCCAGCATGAGCAAACAAACCGGCAAGACACAAGTGTATTGCCGTCGGTTCATGTTGGATTATGGAAGATTTGTTTCCAGATGCAGGGATGTGGCTGCAAATGATACCTGTTGCGGGGTAGTACACCGAAACAGGGTGTCATGGGAAATTGATATGCTCCAGTTGCTGTGCAGCAGACTGTTCCAAATCGAGCGGTGCACATACTAACCGAAAAGAATAATAAAGGGAAGCTAAAAGTATCTGGTGTGGAAATCATCGATCAGTTGCGCTGTGTGCAGAGAACGCAGACGATTGTGGTTCACTCTGCAGGGGCTATGTGTCATGGAAGGAATGGTGGAGGGCGCAGGGGGCGATGCTCAGAAGTTGACGGTGGCGGTGAGCCAGAGGGAGATGTTCCAGTTCTGGACGATCCTCAGGCGCTTGCCGATCGGGTCCAGGTTACTGTTAAAGACTGGGTTTACCTCTTCAGTGTAGGGGTCAATCCGGCCCGGTCGGTATTCATACTCTTCAAGCTGGGTGTCTGGGTTGATATGGGTGATCACCAGCCCATTGTCGATGCCAGCGCTGGCGTTGGTGAGAAAGTGGTCGAAGCTGTAGTCGGTTTGCCCATGGATGTCCAACTTGAAGTATCGGCTGGCGTGCATCACCACCCCCAGCCATGCGGATACGATCCCGTATTGTTCCATGTCGGTAATCCCGTCACTGCGCAGTGGAGCGTTGGGTAGATCAGGGGAGCGCAGCTCACCGATTCGGGTGAGAGCACAGGTGTCACTCTGTGAGCAAGGGGAGTTGCCCAGAAATGCCCAGAGGGGAGAGTAGTCCCGGCCTTCGAACTGGTAGACGAACTTGCCCCCAAGGTCGATAGCCAGTTTTCTATGGTTGGCTGTGTCTTCCCACGGAATCAGCTCAGAACCGAAAAGGAGGCCGAACCTGTCTCCAGGTTTCACCAGGGTCTGGCCCTCTGCATACCTCTGAAAAGGTGAGTCTTCCGATGGGATCACCCTGGTGTAGAACATCCCCAGATAAGGATCAGTGGAGGCGAACCGCCTGCTCATCACCGTCCACAGGGTCAGCTCATGGAGCCCCTTGCCCACGTGCGAGTTGTCTGGCTTCATAAGCTTGCCGGTGGGTGCAAGCCAGTCCACTTTCAGGAGCCATGTGGCTGCAGTGGCATCACTCTTCTGGTTGTATGGTGTCCATGCCAGACTGAAGATCATGTCGCCAAAGCCTGCACGGGTTGGGCCTGTTGCTGGCAGGGCGAAGAGAGAGTAGTCAACACTTGGATTCCCCTCCGCATCCTCTCGATAGATGGATGAGAGGCTACAGTTGCGGTCACCCGGTCTGCAGTAGGGTTTCACCTGCACCAGATTGTTCGAGCCGCTGCCTTGACTGAAGAAATCCATACTCTCTGTATCATGGAGAACCAGTGGTACCAGAATGCCCAGCTCCAGATTCTTCCAGACGCCTAAGCGGGCGGTTATGTCCATGGTGGTGGAGGAACGCTTGTAATCCAGTTCATTGGCGCTCAGGATTCGGGGTTCGAATGGGCAGTTGGGGTCATATCCGTCCATGCCTGGCCGAATCACGGAGCCGTCTGGCTTGCGGTTGGTGCAGTGGTATTCTCGCTGTATCTGCCCGGAGGTCCATGTTTGCGCTGTCTGCACATCCAGCTTGAAGGTGGGAATTTTCCGCTTGGTGTCCAGACTGAGTACGTCGGTGATCTGGGCGGCGTGGACGCTGGTCGGGCAGAAGGTAGGGAAGAGCACCAGCGCCACGGTCAGAACCAGAGCCACAGCCACGGCCAATGTCCGGATGTGGGCCAATATCCAACCAACAGAGGAAGGCATGATCATCCCTCCGTTCATGGTAGTGATGGCGTTATTGAGAAGGGTGTTTTTATAATTAGAATGCAATGAAGAGCCTCCTCAAGACCGATGCCTATGGGTGGAATCAACATCTATGCCCTCGCAGCGGTAGTTCCGCACTGGAAGCAAACCAGGCACCAGCATATATCCGCCGCACAGGTAAGGCACCATTCCGGGCATGGGGTCAACACCCGGTCCATTAAGCCTTGAAGCTACCAGCACAGAAAGATCCGGTCAAGATGCCCGGGCATTTTCTTGTTCTCATCAGACCTCTATTCTTCTCCCCCATCTCTCAGTCCCAACTCCTTCATCTTGTTCTGTAGGCCCTTTCGACTCAGTTTCAGATTCTGGGCAGCCCTGGTCACGTTCCATCCAGTCTGGTCAAGGGCTTTCAGTATCAGCTCCCGCTCCAGCTTGTTGGTGGTCTCCCGAACAAAATCTTTGAGTCCGCCCTTGCCCAGGCCACTATCCATAGCTTGCTGGCTCCGTTGGGTAAGCACCCTCTCCACCTGAGAGATGGTACTCTCGACGAGGCTGTCACTGCCTCCTCCTCCTCCTCTTCCTCTTCCTTCGCCATCCTCTCCCAGCGGCTTACGGAACACTTCGGGCAAGTCAGCAAACTGGAGCTCCTCCCCATCGGAGAACAGGATGGTCCGCTCAATCACATTCTCAAGCTCACGCACATTGCCAGGCCAGTGGTATTTCACCATGGCCGAGAGAGCCTGGGGAGAGATCCCCTTGATTGAGCGTCCCAGCCGTTTGTTGAAGCGAATGATGGAAGAACTGACCAGATCAGGTATGTCGCCGGGCCGTTCACGGAGTGGCGGCAATCCGATGGGAACCACGTTAAGACGATAAAACAGGTCATCCCTGAAGTTACCCTTCTCCACTTCTGCGGCCAGGTCCCGATTGGTGGCGCTGATGATCCGCACGTTAACCTTGATAGTCTTAATGCCGCCCACCCTCTCGAACTCGGACTCCTGGAGAGCACGCAGGAGCTTGACCTGCATCTCCACCGGAATTTCACCAATCTCATCCAGAAACAGAGTGCCTGTGTCAGCAAGTTCAAACCGTCCGGGCTTGGAGGTGACCGCACCCGTGAAGGCTCCCTTCTCATACCCAAACAGCTCGCTCTCCATGAGGTTCTTGGGTATGGCCGCACAGTGTACCTTGATGAAGGGGCGTCCAGACCTGGAGGAGTTTTCGTGGAGAGCCCTGGCTACCAGCTCCTTGCCAGTTCCGCTCTCGCCGGTGATCAGCACAGTGGAGGGGGTGTTAGCCACCCGGTCGATGATATTATATATGCCCAGCATGGGCGTGGATGACCCGATAAGACCAAATCTGGTGGGGACTTTCTTGCCTGTGCGCCTTGTGACTTGTCTGGATTGAGAGTGGGGTTGTGGGTGACTATCACCAGCAGCACCAGCACCGTCTGCCATCTCAATGGTCTTGGCTTCAGCCTCGGCCCCTGTCCCTGCCTGTGCTTTTTCCCTCACTCCTGTCCGGAGGAGGCTCCCTGTGACTGAGTCTTCACTCTGCTCATCATCATCCCCTACAATGGAGCCGTTGCCCTGGTACCCGTCGGTAGTGGGCTCTGTGGCGGCAATCTCCCCCGCTTTGAGTGCTTTGTCCACTATCATCTTCAGCTCGGACTGCTCAAAGGGCTTGGTTATGAAGTCGAATGCTCCCAGCTTCATGGCTTCCACAGCCCGGTCCACGGTGCCGTGGGCTGTCAGGATCACCACCGGCAGCCATGGCCAGTTCTCCTGTACTGCGCCGAGCAAGGCAATCCCGTCCATTACCGGCATGCGCAGATCCGTAATGACCAGGTGTACTTCATTATTACCTGCTGCCAGCAAGTTCAGAGCCTGCTGCCCGTCTGAGGTGACAACCACATGGTGGCCATCCCTGCTCAGGAAGGCGGAGAGGATTTTTCGCAGGTTCGGCTCATCATCCACTATGAGGATGGTCTTCATTCATATACTTTCGCTGTATTCCAGACCGAGAAAAAATATCTGGCAAGGTTCTCATACCGCTCGACCGGTAATATATCACTTATGTAACTATTCGGGTAGGGACAAGGGGTAAGTTGAAAGAGGAAAGTGGGTTTACCCCTGCTGACGTAGGGGCACAGCATGCCGTATGTGTGTGCGGTTAAGCTTCAATGCTATGCCACCAAGCCATCAAGCGCCCTATCTTGTCTATTACAATTTGGGTCTGGTGCTATACGTCCTTCCCCAATGTCTCGTAGGTGGCGGATCGAG
>CAYZFJ010000119.1:0-10728 GCA_964477705.1 uncultured Myxococcia bacterium
TGTATCCCTGGGAGGATGGGAGCTTCGCCCTGCATGAGGTAAAATCATCCACTGCAGGGTCGTCGTCTGCCACCAGCATGTTATAGGTGGCGCCTAGGCTGATACTTCGGCCATCCCCAATGGTGCCGCCCACCGTCCATTTGCGATAGTCATTGTTTACGATCGGGGAGTCGAGGAACTGGAGCCCCAGTGCTAGTCCCAGCCCGGGGATGAGGCGCCCGCCGGCAAAGATGCCGTGCCCGGTCACGTAGTCGCTCCCTCCATTATCTTCAGTGACAAATTGATAACTGAGGGCGGGGGATGGGATAAAGCCGGTCATGGCCGGATTCTCTGCCACTGAGAATGGGTCTTCGCCGGTTACCACGGTGCGGGCCGGGATGGGCATGCTCAGGCTTGGGGAGAGAGGCGGTTGCCCTTGGGCAGGTGAAGGGGTGAAGAGGAACGTCATGAGCGCCATGAGCGCCATGAGTAGCATGAGTGGCGGAAGTAGCCCAGCCAGGGGAGCTGTCAGCATGGGCCACCCTGTGGTGTATTGCCGCCCAAGCCTTGTCTGCTCACCAGGCAGGCTTGTGAGACAGGTATCTCCGGACGCATCCTGAATGCCATATTTCATAACGGATCTATTACCAATATTCATCATCTTGAATAACCACCTCTCCCTATTGGTGCGAATTAATCGTCGTCAATCTATACAATACTTGTTGTTCCGTTGACCAGACCCGTCCAGATCCGGTTGTGGTGCGTGCAGGTAAGCTGTTGAAATCTGGGTTGAAATAATTGGCACCCGGGATGGGTGGTCTGTCTTCAGGAGGTTATGCTGTCGCTCGCGAATTTACTTGTTGGACAGCTAGTCCACAAGGCGGAAGGCGATTTGGTAGTCTATCCAGACACTCACCGACTGGTCATCGAGGCGAGCGGGCTTGCATACCATGCGGCGAGCTGCCGCTTCAGCAGCCTCATCAAATCCATACCCGGCCCGCTGTTTGAATTCCAGTTTTGCCACACGTCCATCTGCTCCAATTTGAATCCTCAAGATCACATCACCCTCAATCACGTGATCCCTGGCCACCTGTGGGTACACTGGTTTCAACATAGGGCATTGGGGCATCCGGTCAACCTCAAACGCTCTGGCAGATCTGGGCTGATTACCTCTGCCACGACCACTTCCGCCGGCACCGCTGCCGCCGCCCCCTACACCCCCTGTCCCGCCAGGAACACCGCCGATGGCACCGACTTGTCCCAAGGCTCCTGAACCTGGGGTGGTAATATCCAGGTTGAGTACCAGGGCGTCGCCCACCAGACTGTCTGACAGCACAGGCATCATGGGTGGCGCTGGGGGTGGTGCCAGGGTAGTCTCAGGTTCTGGACCGGGCGGTGGGGGAGCCACATCTTCAGCTTTGACGAGCTCCTGCTCCTTCTTCATTTCTCGCTTAGGTTTGGGCTTCGGTTTCGGCTTGGGCGCCGGTTCGGGGGGCGGCTCCGGCTCCGGCTCCGGCTCTGGTTCAGGTTCTGGCTCGACCACTGCCTGCGGCTTGGGGGCCTCAATCTTGTTCTTATTGGCGTTTGAGTCTATGAGCAGTTTAACAAACCTGTCCTCAAGCTGGACCCGCTTCCAGTCCATGTCAGCGTCAATGGGCTCAGGGAGCAGCAACATGAAGACCCCGTGCGCAATAATCGACAAGGTGAGCATGGCGGGCATCACCCACCGGTCCATGGGATGGACGAACTCCCTCTCAATGTGCCTATCCTCCGGCATCTCTCCTCGACCACTCATGGGAGCACTTCCACCGGGAAGCTGGCCCAGGAGATGCCCCCCCTGCCATCTCGCATCACCATATAGAGCGTGACCTCAGCAGGTCTGGTTATCTTCTTGGGTGCCGTCCATTTCACAGATGCCACGCTGGCATCCCAGTTCGCTGCTGTTTCGCCTTCTTCGCCAGCAGCATCTTGACCACCCTCTAAGCCATTTTCCAGGCTATCATCGGTTGCATTGGCGTAAGAAGAGTCCAAGTAAGTCTCATTGATATCAAAACTGCCTGCGTCTGCGTACCATGCCCAACCCCTCCCCTCGACCCTGGCGTATTCCCCGCCCATGGCCCCTATCTGCTCATTACTCTCCTGCAGGATGCATGACGCCATGGCCACAAAAGGTTGGAGCGCTCCTGGTTCTGGCGTTGTGGGTGTAAGCTGAAGCGCTCTGCCCGCATGTACTTGCAGGGGAGCCCCTCCCTCTGGCCATTGGGGTGCAGCCAGGGTGGGCATCTCCGGGTTGATGTTTCTCTGGCACAGGGATTGCTCCCCCTCGTCCTGCTTCTGCACCTGAGTCTGTTCTTCCTCTTGCGCTTTTGCCAGCGCTTGCGAAAGCGCCAGGCTATGGTCCTCTCCACACAGGTTGGGAGTACGAAACGGCATCCCTTGCAGTTGATCAGAGATCTGGTCATGGGGGGGACGCACAACCACCCTCTTGTTGGCGATCTCCGTATCGGAGCCGTTCTGTATTTTTAGACTGACAGTGAGCCACATCCCCCTGATCCACTGTTCCCGTCCACCTTGCTCCAGCCGTTCTTCTATGGAGAGATAGGTGCAGAGCGAGGGAAGGGCAGGGAATGCCGGGAGCAGGGGGATCTCCAGTTGAGCCTGCATCTGGGTGCCAAGAAGGATGGCAGTGTCGGTCAGATCAAGAGCAGCTTCAAGGGTTGCGCTGTCATCAGACGGATCCAGTACGTTTGCCATGTCGAAGCAGGTCTTGGGTGGCTCTGAGGCGACACCATCACCACTACCACCACCATCTCCACCATCGCCGCTCTCGTTTTCGCTGCCTGCTAGTTGGGTTCCGGCCAACAACTCGGTGAACAGTAAGGCATCCTGTAGCAGACATGCCCGCCACTCCACGTTAATTGGGCCGCTTCCGGGTGGGCTGAAGGTGAGGGCGTCCAGGGTGACGGTCTCTCCAGGAGCTGCTTCTGGGGGCTCAGCTTGTACAGCCATGATTCTGAGGCTGTCCAACTGGCTTGGCTCGCTGAATTCATCGCAGCCCCAAGCCATTGACAAAAGCAGCAGCAATGCTGCCAGCAGGCGCATAATGGTGCTGCTTGTTGCTGCCCTGAACAGCCGGTGCCGCAGCCTTGGGTTGACATTACCCTCGGCTTTACCATTGCTGTCGCCCTTGCTGTTGCCGCCACCTTGGGAGTGAGAATGGTAATGAGTAATAGAGTTGTTTGCTTCAAATCCCACTGTCTTACTGCTAGCCAGTCGCCTTTGGACAAATGATAAACTAAAGGATGACATCATATCAGAATTCCCCTTTCACACCCAATGATGGCAAGAATGGAATGCCAGAAAGGGGGGCAGACTGCGAGTAGTCATAGTTGTAATAGAGAAATTCTGTGTTCTTCGCGTTATAAACATTAATGATATCCAGGTAGCCGGTCAGCCGCCACCTGTTGAAGGTCCAGACCTTGTCCACACGAAGATCCAACTGATGGAATGCAGGTGTGCGCACTGAACCAGGTACACCTTGCACTGGTACCCAACTGTTAGTGTCCACGTCATAGCTGCTGCCGATGACTGGAGTGGTCGGGTTGCCGGAGACCAGCTGGAATTTGAGCCCCACGGTCCAGCTCTTGCCCAGCCTGTAAGAGCCTACCACTGAGAGGATGTGGGTCTGATCCAGACTGAACAGCTCCCAGTCATTGCTGGCATGATCTCGACGTTCACTGCGGGAGAGGGTGTATCCTATCCAGCCAAAGAAGGGACCATGGGGGCGATGTCGGATAAGCATCTCAAGGCCGTAGGCCCTCCCCATTCCGCTGTTTACATATCCGGCGGCTGCCTGCTCGCTGCCGTGGGATGTTCCGTCATCTGTTCCATTATTATCTCCGCCGCCGCTATCGGGGCCACCAGTGTCATCGGTAGCACCATTGCCGGCACCATCATCATAGACCACCAGATCCCGATAGTCGTTGTAGAACAGGGTCAGGTCCAGGTCCACATACTCAAGGGGTGTGAGCTCTGCTCCGACTGTATATTGGGCAGCCCAGGGGGCTGTGATGTCGCTTGTGCCGTCAGTATCCACACCAACTGCTCCGCCCGGTGGCTGGTGAAACACGCCCACACCGCCTTTCAGAGAGGCGTATTCGGCCAGCCGCACCCTGGCAACAAGCCTGGGGTCAATTGTGAAGTCCTGGAAAGCGCCATACTGCATCCAGTCCATTCGAACACCGGGGATGAGGGTCAGTGCCCCGTAAATGGCGTTGAGGCTGATGAAAGCGGCAGGCTGCCACCCGCTTATGGTCTGACTGAGCTGCATGCGGGGACCTTCGGGGTCCATCATGGGGCTATTGAGCCCTCCTGGTGCTGGAAAGTCCATGGTAAAGTTGCCGAAATTACCCAGGTTCAAGCTGGAGCGATCTCGGTTTAATGCCACATCGAACCCCACATCCAGGGAGAGGTGGTCCTGTATTAGAGGAGCTTGTAGCAGGGTCTTTACTCCTCCTACCAGAGAGGAGGCCTCCAGCTCTTCTTCGCCTGCGCCAAATACCATAAGTCGGTAGCCGCCCATTGCGCTCACCTGGAACCTGCCCCCGTTGAGTATGGGGCGGAAGAGGCTGAACTGGGCCTGATGGAAGGAGATCCCCATAGCTGAATCCATGGATTCAGCGGATGGATCTTCCTCCATACCTCCTGGGTCCGACGGAAACTCCAGGGTGTCCGATGAGCCGAAGACGGTCAGCTTGCCTCGCCAGCCCCTGCCCACGGCAAAATTGCCAGCCAACTGGTAGTCCCAGTAGTAGGGCAAGATCGTGTCAGGGAAAGCTGCCCGAACCAGCAAATCCAGGTGACTTCGTCGGAACGCTGCGGAGATGTGGGAGTCTTTGCCAAAGGGGACGGTGATGAGGCTCTCAATATCAATCAAATCCACTGATAACTTTCCATGGATAGATCTGGTGGAATCATCAGCATGATCTTCTGAGGCGCTGCCGCTGTTGCTTGTGTTTTTAGTCGTTGAAGTGATAATGCCCGCCATTTTGCGGCCGTACTCTACAGGGAAGCTGCCCGGATAGAAGTCCAGACTCTCAATAAGATCCGCCTGAAACACTGCTGGTCCCGAGAGAAAGTGGTAGAGCAGCGGTATCTCAAAGCCGTCTATGTAAAAACCGGTGTCCTCGGGGGCTGCTCCACGGACCACCACAAATCCCAGGCCAAATGGTGTGCGGGCTACGCCAGGCAGGGCCTGCACCACCCGGAACGGTTCACCGAATGTTCCCGGCACCTGGATCAACTCCATGGTCTCCAGTGTGGTGCGGGTGACCGATTTGCGGGCCTGTCGTGCAGTGACCACCGAGCGGTACCGGGCTCCCGATTTCCGCTCCAGGTAGTAGGTGACCTCCAGCTTCTCTCTGGCAGCCACACTCTCTTCTGTCTCGAATAGTTCGTAATCGGGATGGATGACCTGGAACACCCACTCTCCCGGTGGCAATTTTAGCTGAAACCGACCATCTACGTCGGTTTCTACAGTTGCGTAAACCTGGTCGGCTCCGGCGGTTTTAGCGTTGTGCTCGGCCTGGTCGGCCTGGTCGGTCTGGTCGGTCTGGTCGGTCTGGTCATCAGCCTGGTCTCCGTTGCCTGCCTTGTCCGCTGTGGGCAGGTTGCTTCTTATCAGGACGCCGATCCCGCCAAGGGGGGTGCGATGCCCACGCAGGAGCACCCGACCATGTACTGGTGAAGCAGGTATTTGTGGCTCCTCCAATTCCGTCAGGCCTGTCCTATCCCCATCCCCAGCCGTTCCGCCACTGTCCATACCATCGCCAGGTGGCAATGTTTCTGATGCTGCTGAGGCTGAGGCTGGGACCGGGACCTGTTCACCTTCAACAGGTTGCAGCACCTCTTCAAGGGCAAACCGGTAGGTGAAACGGATGACTACCGGTATTGCCTGCTCACCCAGTCTGGCTGGCTCAAATCGAAACAGATTCACAGCCGCCAGCGCCGCCTCGTCGAATCCATGCCCTGCCCCCTCCAGCACCTGGGCTGCCCCCACGCTGCCGTCTTCTTCAATGCGCAGCGCCATTACTACCGCTGCGGTGAGTCCCTGCTCCCTGGCTTCTGGCGGGTATGGGGCGTTCTCAAAATGGAGGAGCTGTGGCGGTGTTACCTGGTCAAGGGGAACCTCTTGCGGGTCAGCGCTGGCTTCTTCAGCCACAGCGGGGATGGCAGGGGCGGCAGTACTCGATTCTGGTGGGTTTTCGGCTTCTGGTGATGGCGGTGTTGTTGCTACCGCAGCGACAGATGCTTCGCTGATCTTTACAGGTATGAGGCCGATAATGCCACCGATGCCACCAATGCCACCAGTAAGCATCATGGTCACTAGCAGCGTTATCAGCCCACGGACTGCTAATACTTTAGGGAAAAGGGTGGCTAATCGGTTCATCAATCCTGTTTTCTTCTTAATCATCCTGGTCAGCCTGAGCCGTCAGCCGTGGCCGGAGTAATTGGGGGAGCCACCAACTTCGCTGATTCGCAGGTCTCTCCTCCCATCCTTCCTTCCTCCGTCCTTTCCTCCATCCCCCATCTTCTGCCCCGGCCAAGCTGTGTTTGGGCAGGGGCTCAGTACTTTATCTTGTCCAGTGCCCTGGCAAAGTCTGCTTCCAGGTCCTCATAGCCCTCACATCCCACGGACAGGCGCACCATACCGTCGGTAATGCCCGCCTTGCGCCTGCTCTCAGCTGACATGCCAGCATGGGTCATGCTGGCTGGATGTTGAATCAATGTTTCAATACCTCCAAGCGAAACGGCGAGAGTAGCCAATTCTACATTCTCCATCAAGGTTTTCCCTGCCTCGATTCCACCTTTCACCTCAAAAGCCATCAAAGCTCCCGGTCCCTTGGACTGTCGGGCAGCCAGAGCGAATTGGGGATGGCTCTCTAAACCCGGATAGGAAACCGAAGCGATGGCAGGGTGATTTTCCAGGAACCGGGCCAGTTTCATCGCATTGTTCTGGGACGCCTCCATGCGCAGAGCCAGTGTTTTTACGCCACGCAGCACCAGCCAGGCCTGATGGGGGTCCATGATGCCACCCATTCCGTGGAGCATCGATCGAATCTGTGCCAAAATCTGGGCTGATGAGGCGACCACTACCCCCGCCACCACATCCGTGTGGCCGTTGATGAACTTGGTCATGCTGTGGACCACCACATGGGCGCCCATGGTGAGGGGCTGCTGCAGGTATGGGCTCATGAAGGTGTTGTCCACCACCAGGAGCATGTTGTGCTTTCTGGCCAGGTCGGCGCATCCGGCTATGTCGGTAATCTTCATGGTGGGGTTGGCAGGCGTCTCAATAAACAGCACCTTGGTGGTGCCAGGTCTGATAGCCTCCTCCACCCGGTTTAGATCCGATGTGTCCACAAAGTCGCACCCAATCCCAAACCGGCTGAAGTGCTTCTCAATGGTAACCCTGGTTGCCCCATACACGGCATCGGTGGCTACCATGTGGTCTCCGCTGCTCATCAGGGCGAGGAGGGTAGTGGTGATTGCTGCCATGCCGCTGGCTGTGGCCACTGCCCCTGCTCCCTCCTCCAGTATGGCGATCTTCTCCTCCAGGACCTTGATGGTGGGATTGCCAAGTCTGGTATAGATATACCCGGCCTCTTTTCCGGCAAAACGTGCTGCGCCCTGGGCGGTGTCAACGAATGCAAATGTAGATGATTGGTAAATGGGAGGGGTAACTGCACCATACAGTTCATCTGGGTGCTCTGCGGCGTGGATGGTGATTGTCTCCCGGTTCATGGCTTTTCCCGTCTGGTCGTTCTTGTGCATTCTGTGATCTCCATAACATGTGGTTGGGGAATTGTAATCGGGTATTGTCCTTAGTGACGTCTCCGTGGCAGCAGGTGAATCGGGACTAGACTGGTTTGGTCTGGTCCAGTCTAGTCCAGTCTGGTCTGGCAAGTAATTGTTTTCAGCCTGCAACAGGTTTCAATGTAGTGAACCTGTTTGTTCTACCTAAAAATCAGCGATGAGGAAAGGAAAACTGATTGCTAAGGCTAAAGGATTGATGTTCAGGCTGGCTGGATGAGGTGGTTAATCAGCTCTTGATGTTTGCGAAATGGCAGGCAGATATAGAGAGATGGTCAATGGTAAGTAGCAGAGATGACTAGATCACCAGTTGAATGCAGCTGGCTCGTAGTACTCCTGGGGGTGGGCGCATGCAGGGCAGGTCTTGGGGGCGCTTGTCCCCTCGTGAATATACCCACAGACCCTGCACTTCCACTGAATGGGCTCAGCCTTGGTGAACACAGTGTTGTTCTTCACGTTCTCCAGCAGGCCCAGGAATCGCTTCTCGTGCGCTATTTCAGCCTTGGCGATCTGCTCGAACAGTATTGCAACATCCTTGAAGCCTTCTTCCCGAGCTACCCTGGCAAATTTGGGGTACAGCTCTGAATGCTCCTCGTTCTCACCGGCTGCAGAGACAGCCAGGTTCTCGGCGGTGGTGCCAAGGGAGAATGGGTAGGAGGCGGTAATCTCTGCGGCGCCCTCTCCCAGGGCTTTGAAGAACCGCTTGGCGTGCTCTTTCTCGTTGTCCGCAGTCTCCAGGAATAGGGCCTCAATCTGGCGGTAGCCTTCCTTGCGTGCTACGGATGCGTAGTAGGTGTACCGGTTTCGGGCCTGGCTCTCACCGGCAAATGCTGCCAACAGGTTGTGCTCTGTTTTAGTTCCCTTTAACATGACTTCGGCTCCTTCAGAATTGGTAAAAAATTACAGTTCTAAGAGGACGATATTATAACAATGTATCTCTATTTGTCCACGGGGTCAGTGCAATTTGTGCTGATTCTTCTTGGCCTTCTGGTGCGAATTGTTTTCGTATGGAGCATTGGCGGTGTTACTATTCGCAAAGACCTTGTGTAATAAGGCATGCCCATGGATGACACCTTGCTCTTTGCGGCAGCAGGGCACCATATTCCACCCCTGTTCATTGTGATGCATTCAAGCTTGTTCTTGCAGGTGATGGTGGGATCAGATAACGTCAGGTTTTCATTGAGCAGAGGTCCATTCTCAACCGACAGTAAGGATTTTCGATGAATCAGGGAACAGGCGATGCCAGAGGCAGGCTTCGCTTTGGACAAGTGCTATGTGCTCTCGCTTTACCGCTTTTGGCAGGTTGTACCTTTCAGTTCACCCACACTAAGCCAGGGTATCCACCCACAGAGAAGCCGAATCAGCATGAACAGGCTGATACTCAATACGAGTCCTGTATGCTCCAGAATGATGTAGATGCTGAGAAGGGGGTAGGTGTTGCTGCTGGATCAGGTGCTGGTGTCTTGGAAGGAGGCGGAGAGGGGAGCGGGGGGCCTTCATTGGCGGCTGATGTGGAATCGGTTGAAGCTTTAGACAAAATGGGTGTGGCTATGGGGGCTGGGGGTGGGGATGGCAAAGGTGATAGCTCCAGTGTTGGCGCTGGTGACGGCGACGGAGGTGAGAGCAGGCGGGCAGTGGTGACGGTTGCCATTGATGTGTGGGACAGAGAGTCCCCTGGAGATGAGCCGGGTGAGGTGATTGAGTATGATGAAGATAGCCCGAGCCTGAATCCGGCACAGGAGGGTGACTCCCGAACCCGAGCAGCCGACAACTGGACCGATGAGCAGATCAGCATGCTCCTCGACACCAACCCTGCTGCTTTGGGGTGCATGTCCCTGGGTACAACCAACTCGGGTGCTATCTTTAACTCGGTACAGATGCCCGCTGATGAAAAATGGATGGTGCTCAGGCCAGACAAGGCATGGGGCACCAGCGAGACCATAGAATACATCAAGGCTGCCATAAACAAAGTCCATAATCAGTTTCCTTCCACCTGTCCCATTACCATTGGCAACCTGAGCACCCCCACCGGCGGAAGGCTGGGGAGCCACTTGAGCCATCAGGCGGGGAGGGACGTGGATCTGGGATGGTATCACAAGGGAAGCGACTGCACCTGGTACAGGCATGCTACTGCTGACAACCTTGATCTGGAGAGAACCTGGGCTCTGGTGAGGGCTCTGGTGACTGAGACTGACCTGAAGATGATGTTCATTGACCGGTCAGTGCAGATTCTCCTCCACTCCTATGCCCGTGGTATTGGGGAGGATGTGGACTGGCTCAACAGCGTCTTTGAATACCCTGCCCGAAACGGGAACGCCCTCATCCGCCATGCAAAGGGGCACCGAAGCCACATTCACGCCCGCTTCTACAACCCGGAAGCCCAGGAGACAGGGCGGCGGGCATACAAGGCGATGGTAGAGAAGAAGATGATTGAGCCGCCCACCTACTATGTGTACCACAAGGTCAAGTCGGGTCAGACCCTGGGTCACATGGCAGCCCGGTACCATGTGTCAGTGAAGGCCATTCAGAAGGCTAATGGCATGAAGTCTACCATGATCCGGGCAGGCTATCGGTACCGCATCCCCAAAAAAGGAGGAGTTGGTCCTGTCAACCCGATTGTAATCCCCCCGAGGCTCCTCCCACCTGCACCCGGACAACAACACCCCACTGTTGATCCCACAACCCGAATCCCCACAGTCTAACCAATACCAAACGCCTGTGTGGGCCACGGCATGTCCCATGTGTGTTCGGTTAAGCTTCAATTTCATGCCACCAGCTATCAAGCGCCCTATCATGAGGCTATACCTCCCACGCACCCAATCCCTCCCTCCCAACGCCTGTAGGGGCACGGCATGCCGTGCCCTTCGTTAGCGGTGC
>CAYZFJ010000120.1:0-10561 GCA_964477705.1 uncultured Myxococcia bacterium
ACATGCCTGAGGAGTTTTATGTTGCGGGTTACGAGTGGATTGACCTGTAGATGTAGAAGTATGGTGTTTTTTTAAGGCATTGTTTGGGCGGCGGGTTGGGTGCACCGCTCAACGAAGGGCACGGCATGCCGTGCCCCTACAGGTGTTGGGAGGGAGGGGTGACCGAACTGGGCGGGTAAGCTGTTCATGGGGTTGGCCAGTGAAATTGACGTGAGCGTTTAACTGAACAGGCGAGCGCTGCTCGCCCCTACTCCCCGGCGAACAAACCTGAAAGCTCATCCAGTCTGACCACCCGGTAGGTCTCTGCAATCAGACGAACTGTCTCGTTTATAGTGGCAATTTTGTTAACGAGGGGAATCTTCAGATCGGGCTGCACGCTCAGTACGGGGGCAATTCCATCCTCATTGAGACCAAGCAGATCAACCGCATGGAACTCTAAATTTAGAAATGGACAAGACCGCTTTACCCAGGGGAACAGTCTCTTGACACCCTTTACACCTGCCATATTGACTGTTGTCCCAATAACCGGGATACCAAGAGGCCGTAACAGTGAAATGGGTACTTCCAGCAATTGGGTGCTCATAGATGAAGCCCCAGGATCGGCCAAACGGCCAGCAACAGACATTGGCCGCCCACCTCGCCCCAGCCCACCAAGGGAGTCTCTCGGCCAGTAAGGCATCTTGGGCACCATCAATACCCGCAAGTCGCCCAGGATAGACGCAGAACGCCGTCCAACCAACCTCATCAGACCCATTATTCCCGCTTTGGCCAGATAATATGGAATCGAGGGAAAAGCGGAAGAATCGTATAGCAGCCCCTCGCCTGCCAGCATGCGCAGCAATCGACCATCCACAGAGTACCCGGGAGCCCGGAATCCCCTGGGGGCCTGCCCTGTCACCTCCTCAATTACCCGCTGACACTCACGGATCTGGTGCAGACGATCTCTTTCATCCAACTTGAGCAGAGCATAGGGATGTCCCCAGGTGTGGTTAGCAATCTCGTGCCCATGGGAGGCCAACCTGGCCACCATCTCCCGGTTGGCTTCACTGCTCTCCAGGTCTTTACCCACCACAAAAAAAGTGGCTTTAACCCCATGGTCATCAAAAACCTTGAGGAAACGCTCCAGAGCCAGATCATAGACTTGATTTCCGGATATCTGCGGGGAAAGTCCATGGATTCGACAGTACTCACCGAGGGAATCCACGTCCACATTGAGACAGGCTACAGGCTTTTCATTGAGACCACCGAGATGCATCTTCTTCAACAGCTTTCAATAGCAGGCTTCATCTGTTGAACCTGATGGCCATAGTGAGCTTGAACAGATCTTTGAGAACACGGGGCACCCTGCGGAACAACCTGATAGACGGCATCCGCTTCTCTTCAATCATCAGAGGAATCTCCACAATCTTACGCTTAGAGCGACCAGCCCGGACAACCAGTTCACTTGCGAACACATCCTTGTCAACCTTACATGCATTAACCACTTCCACCAGCTTTGCCCGATTAAAAGCCTTAAGCCCATGGGTATCAGTACCCTTGAAGCCCACAGAAATTCGAAGCAGGAAGGTGAAGAACTTGCTGGCAAACCGGCGGATAAAAGGACGGCGGTCCTCACTCTCGGACAGCAGCTTGGATCCCACGACCATGTCACAGCCCGACTCAAGCTTCTCAAGGGCCCTGCGATAGAATCCCACATCGCAGAGATCTATCTCGTCACAAATTACGTACCGGCCCCGACTCTGCAGGATACCTTTACGCAGGGCCAAGCCATAATTAGGCTCACCAGCGCTTAGGACCCTTATCTCAGGGTGAATCTGGGCTATCTTCTTTGCTTTGGCCAAGGTGTCATCAGTAGAGCCATTCTCAGCCACCAGCAATTCAAACGACCACTTAAAAGAAGCCCTGATATCACGGCACAGGTCCATGAGGGCCGTCTCAAGAATGGCTGATTCGTTATAAACGGGGATGACTATGCTCACATAAGGGGCCTCTCCAACCGGGGCTACAGGGTCATCAACAGCATAGTCAGTTAACATGCCATCTTCCACAGGAATCGATATGGCCATTGTCGAACTACCCACCAGTGCGGTACTGGCAAGATCTCCAGCAGCGCCCCCATTGCCACCACCATTGCCCGACAGCTCGGCTCCATCGCCATCGCCATCGCCAGCACATGGAGCTTTTTTAGAAAAAAGATCTCCCTTAAGGGTGGTCCGTATGGAAAATGGAGACACTGCTTTGGGTACCATTCCCACCTCTGCGGAACCCTGTTCTTTAACCGGAACAACACCATCCCCAACTGGAGCCTGATGACCATTTTTCAAATCAGCTAAGTCCATAAACGAAATATCCTTGAATGATTGTCTCTATCTTCAATTCGATTGGTCGGGCGGGATAACAGTTATCACCCTCCAATCTGCCATGTTTATTACAACAATTTATGAGCAGAATCCATACCTGCCAGCAAAGCATCTTCCATACTGTTATACACCCATGAACCATAACGACCGATACTCTGCACTCCTCGCCTTTCCAACTCACCCAACAACAGAGACCGTGCATTTGAATAGTCATGATCAAAAACCACATAGGCCACATCAACCTGATCAGGTTCGGCAAAAAGCACGCTCTTTGCCGATGGGACCAGACCAGCCTGGACCAGACTTTCAACTACAACGGGCAGATCCTGCTCATGGTTAAACGGGCGCCGTCGGGCCAGTTCCAGATAAAATGAGCCACACCCATCAGGGGCCATGTATGGTACAGCGTTACTGAAGGAGCCCGCCCTGTAGAAGGGGAACTTCTCCTCAGGAAAATAGATCCAGTGAGCTCCCATGTTTACATGGTTGTTATCCACACCTGTATTCAGGTAAGGAACAGAGGTCCAGCGCAACTTTCCACAGGCAGCAAGACCCTCCCCACTAAGACAAGGCTCGAGCATGGACGCAAACATAGGCAGTGGGACCGTAGAGATCAGGTGCTTATATCTGACCATTCTCCCGTCCTGATCCTGAACTGTATGAGCTCTAGTGTCCACGGCCACCACACGGCGACCATACAGAACGCTGCCTTCTGCAAGCTGTTCTGCTAACACCTGAGGCAAGGTGCCGATTCCTCCTGCATCTGGGTAATGGAAGACAGCATTGTAGCCTTGCCCCTCGTTAACAAGACCTACAGCGCCGGCGACTACTTCTTGCAGGGTAGGAGTGGGAACAAATCTACCGCACCATTCTGGGGATAGCTCCCTGGGATGGACTCCCCAGAGACGCTCATTGTATGGGACCATAAAGTGGCGAGCTATTCCTTCACCCAGTCTGGACAGAATGAAGTCTTCGAATGAGGAGAACGGACCGCTCTGGTGGCTGCCAGCGCTTGTGCTTGTGCTTGTGCTTGCACTTGCACTTGACTCCGCACCGGCTGAAACCTGTTTCTCCCCATAAAAAGCCTTGATGAAGCCTAACAGACAATCGTTGACCACATGAGCGGGCAAACCGTGGAGATTACTCTGGAATGGGTAATCCACAAAGCACCCGCTGGTATGTATCAGCGCTTTGCGTTCAACGGAGATCAGCTTCCGGCCGGCAGCAGCAAGCCGCTCCTCCACAAAGGCACGCACCTTTGGAAAACGGAGGTGGAGCCAGTGCCCTGTCTTGTCAAACAGGAACTGGCCAATATTGTCTGTAACACATTCACCACCAGGTCGATGTCTGGCTTCGAGCACCACCGCTTCATGGCCGGCCTCCTGCAGTATGGTAGCTGCGGTCAATCCGGTCAAACCTGCCCCTAGAATTACGATCTCAACAGAGTCTCCAGAAAACGGTGCCATTACTCCAGTGTACTCCAGTACTTAAAAAAAGAATCCGGTCGCAGTATGCAATTTTCAGTCCCGAAAAGAAAGTAAAGGATGAATCGGTGGCCATCAAGCAGGGGCAAAATAAATACTGCGGTAATGAAAACCATCATGAGCCTGGCAGTAATCCCTCAAACAATGTTAATCGTCAACTCCGTGGGACGCTTCACCATGCTTAAGGTTCTTGCTTCTAAATCCCCAATTATGCCCATAATAGTGCTATCTGAACATGAATTGAACTTCTTCACCTGGTGCAACTTTCCATGGAACATCACAACAACCTGATAAGCCTCAAAGAAGCTCTCCACAAGCTTAAGCTGGCAGCAGAGGCATCTAACCACCGCAGAATGCTGATCTTACAGAGCACCAGTGACCCCGCAACGCTCATGGGGGCAATTGTTGAGGATCTCCCTGGTTTTTCAGAAAATGGAGTACTGGTAAGCCAGACAATCGAAGCCTATGGACATGATTCATCCAATCCTGGCTCCAGAGGTACCTTGAATGACAGCCTCACCCAACTGGCCCAAGTCAGCAAAACCAGAGGGATAACCTTCACTGACCCGGGCAATGCCAGAGCTATCCTGCTCGGGACCACCAGGAGCATGATCGTCTGCGACCTGAGCCTGGACCCCAACCCGGATCTGCTGGGCGTGTTGACAGGCACGATCAAGGGGGGAGGTCTTCTCATTCTGCTCACCCCACCCTTCGACGCTTGGTGGGAAGAGGCCGTTCTCTACCGCCAGCGACTGGCTCCTCCTCCGTTCACACAAGAACAGACTGGCCACAGATTCATGGATCGTCTCATTCAAGAAGTACAGGCTGGAGATGGCATTCTCAACTGTCTGCTCTCTACTTGTGAACCAAGAGGCCAAACCGACCCTATTAAGGAGCAATCAACAGAAGAAGGGGCCAGGCCCATAACAAACACCATCCACCGCTCTGCCAACGAGCTGATGATTAAAATCCTTTCGGGAGCAGATGCCCTGTCACTCCCGGATAACTCCGCCAGTGAGGCGCCCTATCACACCAATGGAGACTCGACCACTGCCACAACCTCCACAACCGCCTCCTCCTCCCTCATCACGCCTGCAGATAAGGACCTCACGGCCATGGAGCGCAAGGCCATTGAGGCATGCCTGACTACGGACCAGGCAGAGACCGTACGCAGACTGATTTACATGGCCCAGAGCCCAGGTCCAGCCATCATGATCATCGAGGCAGACAGGGGGAGAGGCAAATCAGGAGCCCTGGGGCTTGGGGCAGGCGTGCTACTCCACCGCACGTCACCACCAAACCTATCACTCCCCCCGAAGAGAGGTCACAACAAAGCTTCCCAACAACAAGTCCACGGAGCAGAGAAAATCGCCCAATGCTCCCATGCAGAGGGCCAGGCCATGGAGCTTGATAACCAGGCACAGCAGGCATCAATCCGATTCATGGACATTGTGGTCACCTCATCCACCCCTGGAGGAACCGGTCCACTCCTGGCGCTTGCAAAGATGACAGCGGGCATGCCTCTCGACCATGGTTCAGATTCTGCCCCGCCCAAGCAGGCAAACTGGGGTGACTGCATCCTCCTGCCCCATGGCGGCCGACTTCGCCTGCTCCCCCCCCATGAAGCCGCTGTCACGACATGCGACATGCTCATGGTGGATGAGGCGGCTACCATCCAGGTGCAGATCCTGGAAATGCTCATGAACAGAGCTCCCAAAACAGTATTTGCCACCACCATCCATGGGTATGAAGGAACAGGAATGGGCTTCTCTGTCCGGTTCATGGACCGGCTACGGCAAGCATCAATCCCGCTTACCCAGGTGCACATGGAGCACCCCATCCGCTGGGCAGCCAATGACCCGGTAGAGAGGTGGGCCACCCAAGTGCTGATGCTGGACGCCACCCACGACGACAAAAGCTATAACAAAGACCAACACCATGACACCTCACAAGGACCTGGCGTCACGGCCACAGATCGTGTTAAGTCCTCACTACCCAATGACATATCACCAATGCAGGCTAATCATGCCCTTGCACACTACCTGGCCCCGGACAAAGAAGCCCTGGTGAAAAACGAACATACGCTCAGGGCTATCTTCGGCTTGCTCCTTCTTGCTCACTACCGCACCAGGCCATCGGACCTCTCCATCATCATGGACAGCCCGGCAGTTGAGGTGCGCGGTCTGGTGCAGGGAGAGCAAGTGGTAGCAGCTGCCCTTATCGACAAAGAAGGCAACCTGCCCCTTCATATAGCCAACACCTCTCACTACGGGACTAGCGCCCGCTTGCGAGGCAACCTGTTACCTGAGACTCTCATCTCCCACATGAGGCTTGGTCCTTCTGTGGGAGCATTGAAAGCTCTGCGCATCGTGCGACTTGCGGTACACCCCCGTTTCAGAAGACAGGGGCTGGGCACCATGCTTGTCGATCACATCTGCAATGAAAAAATGGAATACAGAGGGGAAGCAGACTACCTGGGTATCGCCTTTGGAGCTACCCCAGAGCTATGTGCATTCTGGCAGAAAAAATGCGGGTTTCTCCCAGTAAGATTGGGGACCAGGCGAGGAACCACCAGCGGCGAAAAGAGCGTAATCATGCTCAGACCAGTTACTTCAGCCGGAGAGCAACTGGTCACTCATGCAAGAGAGCGCTTCAACTCCATAATTATGGACCAGCTCAGGGATCATCTCAGGGATTTGAATCCAGCAACTGTACTGATTACCGTGTCCGGTACTGAGAATAGGAGCCGGATCTCCGTACCCCATCCCCCACTGTCACTTGATGATTGGGAGTGGGATAGCCTGGCCGCCTTGTGCACCGGTGCCCAGAACCACGACGCGCTGGTCAGCCCCATGCACAAGTTGGCCGCCTACTGGCTCCTTGACCCGGCCCCACCCCACCCCGCCAATGTAATATCCACTGGCGACAAGGAGCTCCTGATTGCAAAAGCGCTCCAGGGGCGCAGTTGGCGGGAGACAACCAGCACGTCACCTCCCCGTTCAATCCCTGAAACCATGCGGCAATACCGTTATGTAATGGAACAGCTCTTGCTGGCCTACGGTCCCCCAGCAGCATTGAAAATGCTCGATTCATACCAGTCTGCCCGACAAAGAGAAGGGACAAGAGGGAAGTAGAAAATTACCGTCTCAAGTTAAAAGTGGAATGAACATGGCTCAGGGTTCGGAGGTACCGGCGACGTTGGCGTGGACTCTTCGAATTTCGTTCCAGGTTTGATTGGCGACTCACAGCTCTGGAGGGCGAGCGCCGCTCGCCCCTACACCTTCTGCTCCTACTTTCAACTCCTCTAGCTGGAGGGGTGGTGTTTGCGTAGGGCAATTAATCAGACTTCTGACCCTGTAGTATGAGTAACCTTGTGGACCGAAGCGGCGTAGATCCAGAGCACCGTTGCTGCACCCACCAAAGCCAGCACCAGACCAATGGCCGAGAAAGCGGTAAGGGTCACTCCCACAATAGCATTACCGATAAACCCGCCCACGACGGCCCCTGCAACCCCAAGGATGATATTGCCTCCGTACCCACCCATGTCTCGACGGCCAACAAAGGCTCCCCGAGCAACTGCTCCGATAATAGCGCCCACCACAATATACAGCAATAGACCCAATGCGACCTCCTATCCTTGTCAGCTATTAATTATCTGGGGAGCCTCCCCCACTCCCCCACTCCCCCTCCCTGTTCCCCCCCGTTTTTTCTCCTCACAGGACCAGCCGGATCAGGCCCTCACCTTTGCCCTCTGCCCCACCCGATTCACAGTAAACCATGTGGCAAGACCCGAAAGGGCCATCAGCCCTGCCCACAACGGATGAGTTCTGACGAAGAGCCAGGCACCCTTACCAATCTTGACGCCTGTCCTCCTGGCTTTCTTGTTCTTGAGCAAGAATAGCGCCGGACCTCTCAATGCCTTTTTATTCATTCCCGACCTCCCAAAACCAATCTGTCACCAAATGCAAATCCTCTCCTGAGGAAGAAGAGTTCTCTTTTTCCTCACTAAATCAATATGTTACAGCTTGCAGGTGAATAGAAGAGGGATCTTGGTGAACATGAATCACCATGAAGCTCAATGGCATATTGCGATTAGGGAAGTATCGCAAAATCAGGTAGGAGGAACAACGGGCGAACGGGGGAAAATCTGTGAGCTAAATTAAATTAATCCGTGATAGAGGATGATGTGATGTTTTCGTCCTGAACTCCCAACTGGGGAACTGGTTGCCGAGACTGCCCCACCGATAACAAATCGATGGGAACATCGACTCTACTATACTGCCCTTCCAGAGCCAGGTTTGCGATATTATCGGCAATACTGCCCCAGAGAGACTCAAATGCAGGCACCTTGAAGTTTGAGCCGGAGGGCAGCCAATCGAAGTGCCGCTTCCTGAACTCAATACCCGGATCAAAATGACCAACCACATCCAGGTGATCGGCCGGTTGAGCCATCACCAGCTTACCCCACGGCATGGACAGGGTGGGAACTACTCCATCACTGGCCTTGTATTGAGGCACATATCCGAGCCCACGTCTGAAGATCTTCTTCATCTCATCATCAGGCTCAGGCAATGGATAAGAGCTGGAATTCCTGCCAACCAGTGCATACATAAAACGGTAGATAAAATAATAAGCGGCGCTGCCAGGGCTGGTCAGACAGCGAAGCAAGGGTGATATACCCGGCGTTGGCGCGGCAGTGGCATACGAGAGATACTCCACATCGGGATGATCCGTGACTGCAGCGTTGAAGAGGTCCATTGCCTCTGGGGTGAGTTGGAGAACTGCCCCTTGATCCTTAGTAATCCCCTGCAAAAAATCCCTGATTATCTTCTGGGTTTCAGGGTTGAAACCCTTCAGAATCCTCTCAGTAACAGCATCCAGGGAGAGCATATCCCACCCCAGGAACTCATCGAACCTGGAGACCATTGTCAAGGCCGAAGCCACCAGATGCCCTGGTTTACCACCCACCACCGCCACAGCAATCAGAGAGAGGAGGTAGAGCATCCGCTTGCCATAAAGGGTAGTAAAGAACGATGCTATGGGCGTGCCCCTATGAGGACAATTCAACGTGATCACGGCACGCACCCATTCAGCCAGCCTTAACTCCATTGGGCAGTCATCAAGACACACCCCTGGAGTGACTAATAATCTGGCATCAAGACCGCCTGTTGAATGGCCCACCAGGAAGATAGGTCCAGCTCCGTCATTTTCAAAATCAGCCAGGATTTCATTTCGCAGTTGAATGGAACGGCGACGGATGGAACCGGTAGGAACAGTCTTTACCACATAAACCTTACAGTTCACCCCTCGCTCTTTCAGCATCTTCTCCATGGTGGGTTGTACATGCTGAAAGTAAGACAACCCGCCCAGGTCGCCGAATCCGAACAGGCCAGGGATTAAATATATTTTGTAATGTTTATTTGTCATTTCTCACGAAATATAAGACCAGAATTGGAAATCAACAGCCCTCGAAACTGAGACAACAGCTTCCTGCTCCCCCCACATCTTCCCAAATCCCACCTATCTGCGAGGAATGATGATCTTCTGTCCAATCTGAAGTTTTGAAGGCTTTAGCCTCTTATTGGCCTTCATAATGTCATTGGTCGTCACCCCGTATTTGCGGGCGATGGAGCCAAGAAATTCACCACTTCGCACCGTATGGACCACGTTAGTAGATTGCCGGGTTTTAGCTGCATCCCTCTTGAGCCTCTTCTGGCGCAGCTCTTCCACAGCCTTACCGAACTCATCCGAGTCAGCTTTGACCACCTTCACAGATTTGGCAGGTAGCAGCAAGGTACCATCTTCGGCAAAATCTTCAGCCAAGAATAACTGTAGCACCATTCCTCGCTGCAACCTGGCCCGAACATCCAGAGCATTCCACATGGCAAGATCGCCCGCATCCACCCCGAAATGGCCTGCAATACTGTAGATATCGTACCCATGGGGAACCTGAAAAAACACCCTCTTTCGACCCTCATACCAGAAATCAATCGCCGGTACCACCACAGGAATCTGTTCGCCCACCGAATCTCCCCCGCTGCCAGCACGACTGCCATTGCCAGCGCCAGCGCCAGCTCCAGTGCGTTTAATCGACTCAAGGCGGGCTGCCGACACCGGAATTACAAGCACCTGCCCCCGTTCAGGCTCCATGGGAGCCACAATGTGGTTAAGGACCCGGATAGCATCCATAGACACACCGTACTTCCAGGCCAGGTTACGGACGGTCTCTCCAAATCTGACAGTGTGCCGCACGTACTCCTTCGCATGCACAGCCTGCAACCCCTGGAACGCCGCCTGGAACCTGCCCAAGGTTCTAGCAGGAATTCTAACCCTATAGTCGGGCACATCAGGTGGCACCACTCCCCGCCTCAACTCCGGATTAAGCTCAGCAATTACTCCCGCAGATACACCGCACGCCCTCCCGATCGCATCTAGGTCAGTCCCGCCAGGTACAACTGCTTCGTCCCATGCCAGAGGCCGCTCATCAACCACTCCGCCTAACCCCACCTGGTCTCGATGTTTACCTATCAAGGCAGCCGCAATCACCTTAGGGACGTAGTATCTTGCCTCTCGAGGCAAAATCTGATACCTGGAGATTTCCCAATAATCGTTTGAATTGTAGCGTTGTACAGCCCTGGAGACCCGGCCTGGCCCCCCATTATAAGCGGCCATAGCCAGCTCCCAAGAGCCAAACTGCCTGTTCAAATCCTTCAGATA
>CAYZFJ010000121.1:0-10539 GCA_964477705.1 uncultured Myxococcia bacterium
CAACAGATGTAATAGGGCATGTAAGGGCTTGGTGATATGGAATTGAAGCTTAACAGAACACACATACACTCAAGCGTAGCCAACTACCCAGGTTGCTCACTCCCGCGCAGACGCTCAAGCTCCGCCACCATCCGATCCCTGACCGTAGCCACCAGTTGGTCCCGATCTTCATAGACCATACCTGATGTTTCTACAGGTTCCAGGATGCTTACCCGGATTCTACCCGGCTTAATCAGACTCTTGCTTCTCCGGGACCAGGCCTCATAGCTGCCACTGATTACCACCGGCAGAATAGGCACATTGCTATTCATAGCCATAACAAACATGCCCTTCTTAAACGGCTGAATGTCTCCATCGTAGGTTCTGGTACCCTCAGGGAAACCCACCACCGAATAATGACCTTCAGCAAGGGGCTGAGCAGTCTTGGCCAATCCCTGCACTGCCCTGGCAGGCTCACTACGATAGACCGGAATAAAGCCTGCCGACTTGAGATACCAGCCCAGAAAGGGAACCTTGAAGAGTGAGCTCTTGGCCAGGAACCTGTAATCCGGAAGATTGACAGCACCCACAACGATGGGGATGTCCAGATACCCCTGATGGTTAGCAACAATCACACAGGTTCTCTCCCCAAGCAAGGGCTGACAGTTCCGCACAATCTCAAGCTCAAGCCCCAGAAGCTTCATGGTCACCGGAGACCACGTATTATACCCGAACTGTACTGAGACCGATGAACGTCTGTAAATCAAGCTGATGATAGTAGCCCAGATCAAGCTCAAGAGGAACCATACCAGAGCGGCAATATTTCTAATCAATCGGATAAGAATCACTTCCTGAAATCCATTCTAAAATCAGGATGCTTCCCCTCCCCCATCACATCCTGCCTGATCAACTAATACCTCATGTGCGGAAAAAGGCAATCATCCAGTAAACCCACGGCAAGGTAAATAAAAAACTGCCATTCCATAACGGATTTCAGAATACTATATAAGGGGAGGTTGAAAGTAGAGCAAGTGGGTTCAGAGGACAAAGGGTGACCGGTGGGTTAGTTGAACCGCTGGAGGAGAGCACGACATGCCAGAGGAGTTGAACTAAGTTAGCTCATAATCAGCAAGGCGGGTCGCTCAAGGTAGTGCTTAATCCCATTCACGAATCTGGCCGCAGGAGCACCATCCACACAACGGTGATCACAGGCAAGCGTAAGCCGCATGATCTTGCGCACATCCACCCGATCTCCATCCACAACCCAGGGCTGAGGCTGGGCTGCGCCAATGGCCAGAATACAGGCCTGGGGGGGGTAAATGATGGGCACAAAATTCTCAATACCGAACATACCCAGGCTGGTGATACTGAAAGTACCTCCCTTGAACATCTCCGGTGTGCGCTGCCCGCTCCTCAACTGTTCAACCACCTCACCGGTCCGGACTGCCAGGGAGAGTAGATCCAATTCCTCAGTAGAATGAATTATGGGCAACATCAACCCATCTTCAGTGTCCACCAGGATTCCCAAATTGATGTGCTCATGGACCACTATCCCCTGGCGTTCATCATCCCACGATGCGTTCACTTGAGGATGCTCCTGAAGAGCCAGCGCTACTGCCCGCATAACCAGATGAGTAGGAGAGACCTTAATTCCTGTTTCTTCTCTCAGTTCACGGGCCATATCCATAGCCACATCCATCACCACCGGCAATGAGACCGTATAGACAGGTACCTCTGTATTGCTTTTGGTGACACTTCTCACAATGGCTTTTCGGATCTGACTGGCCGGATAAAATCCAGGCTCACCTTGTTGACCGCTGGCCGGTGCACCCGCCTCTCGCCACTTAGGCTTCTCCCGGCGAAGTGCTTCACCTCTGGCCTGAAACTGCTCCCTGTCCGCCTCCAATTTTCTAGTGCTCGTCTGATCTTGCGCCTCTCTCTCGACCTTTACAGCTCCCCTCACATCCGATTCCAGAATACGCCCGCCCGGTCCAGTTCCATTCACAGATGAGAGCTCAACCCCCAGCTCCCTGGCCAGCCTTCTGGCAGCAGGACTTGCCCGCAGTGGCATATCATCCCTGCTCTGCCCCCCATCACCCCGGGAGCTGGCAGCAGCACCACCACCACCTGAAACAACTCCCCGTTCCACACCAGTCGCCTGCCGTTCCTGTCCCTGTTGCCCAGTCGCTGCTTCCACGGCAGCTTGCCCACCTCCTGCAGGCTCCTCTTGCATCCCAGTCTCAAGAACCTTTCTGGGACCAGGTGCTGCCGTGGGAATCGCCTTCACCACAGCTTCGTCCCTCCTCCTGTCGCCCCTGCCTTCACCGCGTCCAGCCCCTTCACCAGCAGCCGGCTCTGCCCGTCTCGTCTCCCCCGTCATCTCCCTGGCCCTCTCCGCCTCCCGTTCATCCCCCACCAGGGCAATCGTCTGCCCCACCGGAACAGTGGTCCCCTCCTGCACCGTCAGCTTGAGCACAACCCCTTCATCAAAGCTCTCCACATCCATCAGAGCCTTATCAGTCTCTACTTCAGCGATATGATCACCCTTGTGAATCCGGTCCCCTTCTCTCACGTTCCATTTGGTGAGCACACCCTCTTTCATGCTGTCCGACAGCTTAGGCATCACCACTTCCCTGGGCATGGGAACTTCCTCCTACAGAGTTGCCGTTTATTCAGGCGGGTATATAGTCCCTTCGCTCTTCTCTTCCATCACAGGCGCTGCATTATGCCGTTCCATACAGCGGCGTTTAATCAAACGGCCGACACACAGCTATCCCATCTTCCCATCTTCCCATCTTCCCATCCGCCTCGTTCCTCGTTCCTCGTCCCCCGGCCTCCGCCCCCCCCACCACCAAACCTCAACCTACCCCCGCACCAGCCCCCTAATTTCACTCACAATTCGCTCAACATCAGGTCGATGGGATTGCTCCAGATTCCAGGCATATGGAGTGGGGGTATTATGAGCACCCACACGCAACACCGGGGCATCAAGAAAATCGAAGGCAGCCTCATGGATTCGGGCCGCCAATTCAGCAGCCACTCCCCCAGTCTGCCACCCCTCCTCCACAATTACCACCCGCTTTGTCTGCCGAGCAGCGTCCAACATAGTCATAGTATCAAGGGGATTCAAGGTGCGCAGATCGATAAGCGTACACTTGATACCCTCATCCTTCTCCAGTTGCTCCACTGCCCTGGCCGCATAATTAAACATATTTGACCAAGAGACCACGGTCACATCCCTCCCCTGCCTTACCACAGCCGCCTCCCCCATGGGAACCAGATAATCCTCATCATCCGGCACATCCCCCTGGACACTATAAATCCCTTCATGTTCCAGAAAAACCACCGGGTCATCATCCCTTATCGCCGCCTTAAGCAACCCCTTTGCATCTGCTGGATTAGATGGACAACACACCTTGAGCCCAGGCATATGGAAGAAATAGGCATCAAGAGCCTGGCTATGCTGAGCCGCCAACTGCTTACTCCCCCCACCCGGCATGCGCAGCACCATGGGAATACTCACCTGCCCGCCGAACATATATCTCACCTTGGCTGCATTATTCAGCAGCTGGTCAAAGGCGAGCAGACTAAAATTCGCACTCATAATCTCTACTACCGGACGCAGGCCCGCCATAGCCGCACCGATGGCCATACCCACAAAGGTATTCTCACATATAGGAGTATCCATCACCCGGTTTTCGCTGAATTCCGCATACAGATTCTCTGTGGCTTTGTAGGTGCCACCCACAAATCCCACATCCTCCCCTATGAGAAACACCCTCTCATCCCGACGCATCTCTTCTCGGAGGGCAATATTGATCGCCTCCCGAAATTTTAGCCTTGCCATGGCTGCTCCATTCTCTCCTTCAGGCCGGGATAGTGATCATCCTTGAAGACATCCTCCCACAGCTCATCCTGCCCGGGAGGGTCACTCTCCTCAGCAAATTTTACCGCCTCATCAACCTTAGCCACAGCCTGGCTTTTCATCCGGTCCAGATCCTGAGGCTCCGCATACCCCCTCTCCAATAGATACGCCCCCATGCGCTTAATGGGATCTCTTGAACGCCAAATCTGCTCCTCACGTTTACTTCTGTATCCACCAGGATCCGCAGGGGAATGAGTCCTAAACCGGTAGGTGAGCGCCTCGATAAACGAAGGACCGCCCCCATCCCTTGCCCTTTGGGTTGCCTCATCTACCGCCTTATATACAGCGATGGCATCCATACCATCCACCCTGACACTGGGCATGTTATACCCGCAGGCACGCTTCCATATCTCTGGAACCGCTGATGCTCTGCCTACCGCAGTCCCTATGCCATAAAAATTATTCTCACAAATCCAGACCACAGGAAGACGCCAGAGGGATGACAAGTTGAGGGCCTCATGAAAATTACCCTGATTCACTGCCCCATCGCCAAAGAAGCAGGCAACCACCTCATCACCACCCCCATAATTAATAGCAAGAGCAAGGCCCGCCGCAATGGGGAGCCCCGCTGCCACAATGGCATATCCGCCCATGAACCGACGGTTGTAGTCAAACAAATGCATGCTGCCGCCCTTCCCCTTGCACAGACCGCTCCTTTTACCAAACAGCTCAGCCATCACCTCCCGGGGAGGGCACCCCCTGAGCAGAGCATATCCATGATCCCTATAGCCTGACACCACATAATCCTCACAATGGAGGCTCTGCATAGCCCCAACACCCACCGCCTCCTCTCCTGAGTAGAGATGGAGGAATCCCCCAATCTTGGCCTGGGCATACATGGCAGCCGACCGCTCTTCAAATTCCCGAATAAGGACCATCTGATCATACATCCGCATCAGATCGTCCTGGTTAAGGCTTACATCAAAATCCATCGCCCTCTCCTGCCATGGTACTACATGAAACAACTGGGAATCTGAACGCAAAGTGGCCCCCGTCAAGCCATGTAAGCTAAGAACTGAACTTGTAACGTCTCATTGGTTAATAAGGTATGAGCAGCAAGTAGGGAGTGGAGTGATAACGACGATGATGACATGGATGAGGGGGATGATGGGGATAGAATGTGGTCCTGCTCCTGGTCCTATGCCTCCTCAGGCTCAGGCCTCAGGACCATCCACAGAGGCAATCTCACGGGTGGATGCCATATAAGCCAGCTTCTCCAGCTTGGCAGACACATCCATCTCCTCAATGTAAACATTGGGTGGTGGGGTGACTCTGGTAGGAACAAAATTCAGAATTGCCCGCACTCCCGCGTTAGAGAGGCGATCCACCACCTCCTGAAGATGATCCGGCCCGCAAGCCAGGATGGCAATGCCAATGGGATACTTGGCGATAACGTCCTCGAGTTCATCAATGTGGTGGCATCGCCGGCCTGCGAAGATCCTCCCCACTTTAACAGGATCAACATCAAAGACAACGCTCACCCTGAATCCCCTGGTGGCGAATCCACGATATGATAACAGGGTCTTACCAAGGTTTCCCACCCCTATCAAGGCCACATTCTGCAGGCGATCTGTTCCAAGCAGCTTGGTAATAACACCAATGAGTTCCCGCACATTGTACCCTTTGGCACAACTGCCAAAAGAGCCAAAACTGGAGAGATCCTTCCTCAATTGGGTGGGGCTAACACCAACAATCTGAGCTAATTCATGGGAAAAGATATATTCAACAGATTCATTAAGAAGTTCTTCGAGAGCACGACGATAAATACTCAGACGTTCAACAGTCTGCATCGCAATTTTCATCGGTTGTTTTTCTTGTTGTGCCTTTAATTTCACTGTTTATTCACGTCTACTTTCCAAAATTAATTAATGATTTCAAACTTTTTCAATTCATAGATCTCAATCTAAGGTATGAATCAGTTCTTTAAAAAAGATCGTTGGCAAAAACCAATTGCGAATCACCTCATTATAACAAAAAAGAAATGACCACGTTTCCCATTAAAAGGCAAAGAAGGCAAAACCTCAAAATTTTTCCAAAAAAATTCACTAAATTTACAGAAGATGACAGTAAAAAGTAAACCGGTCAGCCACTCAGTTAAGTGGCTGTCAGGGAACAGTCCCCTTACCCATCATTGTTGGGGCAGTGTCAGCAGCAGTTTCAGCAGCAGTGGCAGGACATTGGAGGTTGGCACATTGGGAAGAAGCGGTTGCACTACTGGCAGCGGCGGCTGAAGTTGACGCACACGCTGCTGCAGCGGCTGCTGCGGCGGCGGCTTCTCTCTTCTGACGTGCCAGCTCAGCCTCATGGGGCCTGATGTAGTTAGCATCCAGAGTGACACAGTCTGCAGAAGAGCCTGTCAAATACTCATGCAATCCCACTGCAGCAGTAACGGAGGGCCGGGGCACCCAGGATTCCCGCCCTGCAACCAAGGGACTTACTCCTCCGAGAGCAGACTTGATACACCCTTCCATCTCATGTTCCACAAGGGGCACACCGTCGCCTATCAGAACCAGGCACGACCGACCACCAGCATCACATGCCGCCAAATCACATCCCTCGCCTATACCCCCTGCATCCATCTGCCCCTGCTTCAAAATCGCAGAGGCCATCAGCTCCCCCCACCGCGCCGGTGACACAACCATCTCAGGAAGAACCTGCTCAAGATTCCCTCCCGAGGCCCGGTACAAGGCAGCATAAACCTCACCCTTGCGGGCATCAAGCAAGGCACCGACCAGACAATCCATACCCCGCCACGGCCAGGCAAGAGTCTTCAGAGAAGAGACTCCGATTGCATTTTTACCCGCAGCATAAGCCAACCCCTTGATAGTAGAGAGGCCCACCCTCAACCCGGTAAACGAACCTGGACCAGACGACACCACATACAGGTCGACATCTCTGGGCCCAAGGTCATTGCCCGACAACATCCTGTCCAGCTCCACAAGCAGACGCATGGAATGGCGGCCACCCGTCGAAGCGACCATCTCCTCCAGCAAAACATCATCCTCCATCAGGGCCAGCCCACTCATGGCTGTGGAGGTCTCCATGGCAACAACCTTCATGATCGGAAATACCCTGTCAAATCATCCCAGTAGCGGATAATGTCATTACTGAAAGCAAAAATCATCAGGCCCACAAGGAGAATCAGCCCCACATAAGAAGCCTTGGCCCGCACATTTTCTGAGACCGGTCGCCTGCTCACCAGTTCAATGAAGATAAATGCCACATGTCCCCCGTCCAGCACAGGCACGGGCAGCAGATTGATGATCCCCAGATTGATGCTGATCAGGGCCATCACCCACAGGAAAGAGGCAAGCCCCTGAGACCCAGCCTTGCCGGCGATATCGAAGATCATGATTGGTCCACCGATGCTGCTGGCAGGCACCTTGCCCTGGATCAGCAGTCCGAGTCCCTTGACCGTAAACTCGATAACCTCAATGTTCTGCCGGTAGGCGTTGGATGCTGCGTATGTGATTCGATTGGGATTGGGCACCTGCTCTGCCTGCACCAGTCCAGAGATATTCACCGCTCCGAAGACAGGCCTTTTCACCTTCTCTTTAAGCTCGCCAATCTCCTCTTTAACCTGAACCTGTATGGCAACCTGACCTTCCACGGCCTTACCATGGTCATCGTTGGGGGCTCTGAGGAATCCGATAGTCTGCTCCCGGTTCGGGTTCTTGAAGAGGGACTGCTCACAGTAGAACCATGGACCACACACCTCCCCATTTACAGAGGTGATCAGGTCCCCCCTCTTCAAACCAGCCACCTGTGCAGGACTCCCCTCTTCGACAGTGGCTACCAAGTTCTCACTGGGCCGGAAGCCAAGCTCGGTCATGGCAGTCTGGGGACCGAGCTTGTCAATGTCAGCCGGAACAGCAAGGCTCAGAGTCAGCGGCTCAACAGGAGCTGCGGCAGCCTGAGCCCCCTGAGCACCCACTCGAACCACCCCATCATCTCCCCCCCTCTCCACAACCAGTATCACCCTCTTGCCTGCTGCCCCTACCAGCGCCTCCTCCAGCTCAACCCAATTCCCCACTGCCTCCCCATCCAAGCTCACAATTCTATCCCAACTGCGCAGCCCTGCTTCCCAGGCTGGCCCTTCCCGATCAAGCACCCCTACAGCAGCGCCCAGGAAAACGGGCGAAATGCCTATCTTACCACCCCGCAGCTGGAGCCCCTCCGATTCTTGAATAATCTGACTCTCAGGAGTGAGCTTCACCTGAAGGATCTCGCCCTGACGATCCACATCTAAAGAGATGGACTGGCCTGCCTTATCCTCAACAGCTCGCTGTAGATTAGCCCAGTAGCCCACTTCCTTGCCGTTAACCCGGACAATGGTATCGCCAGGTTGGAGCCCAACCTTCTCAGCAGGAGAGCCAGGCAAAACCATACCGACCACAGGTGGAGTAATGGTTTCATGGGAAGAGAAATGGAAAAAGTAGATGGCTACAGGGAAAATCAGGTTAAAAACAGGACCGGCCAGAATAATTATCAGCCTCTGCCACGGTTTTTTGTAATTGAAAGCCCGATGCCGCATCTCCTCGGGGATCTCAGTCCCAGGAGTCTCCCCCAGCATCTTGACATAACCACCAAGGGGCAGCGCAGAGATCAAATACTCAGTCTCGCCCTTGCGGAATCCAATCAGCCGTGGCCCAAATCCAAGGGAGAATTTCTGCACATACACTTTAAAGCTTTTGGCAGCCAGAAAGTGTCCCAGTTCATGAACAAATACCAGTGCGCCAAGGAGAATAATAAAATATATAAGTGACATCTCGTCTTCCCATGCGGTTGCTATTTCGGCAAAGAAAACGTTTCAATGTAACAACCGGACTTCTTTGTGCAATGGAATGCTTCAAAACTTCAAGGCAGGAAACAGGTTAAACTTCCACCACCTCTCCAGTCCTTAGATTATTCTACTTCCCATGGGCTGCACTTTGAAGACTTGCGCAGCACAAATGGTCACCTTCGCCATGAAAAAAGACGAGAGGAAGAACCAAAATTATTCAGCCAGCCGCAAAAGCAGGGTGAATCAAAATCAAGTAATAGTAGAGGAACGGGACAGCAAAAAACAGAGCATCCAGCCTGTCCAGGGCGCCCCCATGGCCGGGGAACAGACTGCCCGAATCTTTGACGCCGGCGGCCCTCTTCAGGAGGCTCTCAGAAAAATCACCAAGCTGACCCAAAATAGATGCTGGAATGCCGATGAGGAAGATCTCCCACAAGCCGATCTGAGGCATAAAAAACTGCCGGGCAATCCAGACAGTCAACACACTGCCCACCAGACCAGCCACAGCACCTTCCCAGGTCTTATTAGGACTGATGGCAGGATAGAGCTTATGTTTGCCTATGGCTTTGCCTACAAAATAGGCCGCCGAATCCCCCACCCAAGTAAGAGCGAGGACCAGCATAAGCCAGTGTCTGCCGCCTATGCCTGCTTGATTTGGTTCGACCATGAAGAGCCAGGCCATGTGGATCGGGAGCAGAACAGTATAGAGAAAGCCACCAAGGGCAGCTACAAGGCCTGCGCCCGAAGCAGCAATCTGACTGGGTCTAGCCATCTCTATCACAAAAGCCACCATGGTTGCCCCGACCAAAACCATGGGCAGAACCCATTCCTGCCTGAACCGTATCAGGCAGGCTGCAGCCAGCAGAGAGATGACGGTCAGGCCCATCATCTTCCCCTTCTCAACCCCCAGGGCGGTGAGCTGGCCAAATTCAAGAAATGCCAATGGTACAATGATAACAATCAGCAGAGGCACTGCCCAAACTGGTCCGGCCAGAATGAGGCCTACTACCAGTGGCAGAAGAATGGCAGCAGTAATGATTCGTTTCAGCATGTAACAACCTCAGAATTATGACCATGCATCTGTGGAGGGGCCTTATTTCACCTCGCCTCACCTTACATTCTCACATCCACTCCTCACCACCCTTCGCTTCGTCCTGTCGCACCTTAACTGGATTAACATTACCGCAGGCAGAAGCACGAAACGCGAGCCCACCCCAATCGGGTCTGACTTGATTATATGAGTATTTTGTGGCCCGTACTGCCACATGCCACTTGCTTCAAGAAACCACCCTGCCAACTTAAAGATGCGGGTAGCCAAAGGAAGGAATTTCAGAAGGGAGCAGGCAACAGCCGAAACAGGCCGCTGAAAAGCCAGGCCTATCGGGGTTACTTGTTTTTGTTGTTCCTGGCCTCTTCCACCTTTCTGGCTTCACGGACCTTCTTGGCGTTGCGGGCTTTGATTGCTCTCATTTTGGCAGAGTTTCGATTGTCGTTCTTTCCCATGACCCTATCTCCTTGGTATCTTACAATTTCTTGCTGTAATACAACGTATGTGAATTCGGTAACACTTTTATGCAGCATCCATTCCCCTTCGGGGTACAAGTCTGCGATCTTGCACCGGGCTTATACACCATTTAATAGGAAAGTTACAAGTGGCAAGTAACAAGGGGAGTGAGGAGTGAGTGTAGGGGAATGTATTGGTGACACAGCCGGTACGTGTCTCTCTTGTTCCTGCTGCAACTTTGGGCATGGGATGCCGTATACGTGTTCTTTTAAGGCGGGTTGGGTGCACCGCTAACGAAGGGCACGGCATGCCGTGCCCCTACAGACGTTGGGAGGGATGGGGAATTAG
>CAYZFJ010000122.1:0-10208 GCA_964477705.1 uncultured Myxococcia bacterium
CTCCAGAAGGAGTAATGCAACCTCTGTGGAGGCGGTGAAAGCACTGGTTGACCAGGTTTTGGCTGCACCTGCGGTAAAGGGGCTGGTGGTTAACCTGGACGAAGTGCATGGGGGATGGGCTATGCTGTACGCCATCCGCAGTCAGCTTGAGAGAATACCGGCCTGTGGAAAGAAGCTGGTGGTAAATACTCCGTCTTTGAATAATCGGACGTATTTTCTGGCTTCTGCCAGTCATCAGATTGCTATCGCCAGAGGGGCTAACGTGATGCTCCATCCGCTGGCTTCAGAGACGGTGTTCTGGCGGGGGTTGCTGGATAAGGCTGGTGTGGAGGCGGATTTTGAGAGAATGGGACGGTTTAAGGGGGCCGTAGAGCCGTTGACCAGGGAGAGCTCAACCGACGACTTCAAGGAAGCCATCATGTCCATAGTGCATGGAGTACAGGGAGAGCTGGTCGGCCGGATTGCTGTGGGGCGGGGGTTGGGGGTGGAGGAGGTTCGACAGCTTGTTGAAGGTGGCCCTTATACTGGAGATGAGGCTATCGGAAGAAGGCTTATTGATGGGTATTATTCGGCAGGTACGATTGAGAAGTATCTGGATGGGTTGTATGGGGCTACTGCCTCAGAGGCTGGGCATGGTGGGGGAGGATCTGAGGGGGGTGGGGAAGATGTTGGGGAGGCGGCTGGGGCTGGGACTGGGGCTGCTGGGCAGCCTGTACAGGCAGGAGGCAGGCGGAGAGAGAGCCATAAACAGAGGAAGGTCACGGTTGCAGAGCATGGGGTATTGACCGGTGGGCCGCGTTGGAAGCCTGTATTGCCTAGGCCGATTATTGCCCAGATTGATATCAGCGGGATTATTCGCCAAGACTCATCCAACACGCCTGGCGCTGAAAGCTCAGGATCGGCGATCATGGTCAGTCGACTTCTGAAGCAGGCCACCCAGATCCGTAGCATCAGAGCAGTAGTCCTTCATGTGGATTCCAGGGGAGGATCTGCTGTTGCCTCGGAAATCATCTGGAATATGGTGCACAATCTACGTCAGAAAAAGCCGGTTGTGGCCGTACTGGGAGAGGTAGCAGCCTCGGGTGGCTACTATGTGGCTTCGGCCGCCAACCATATTATTGCGGCTCCGGCTACGCTCACCGGATCTATCGGGGCATTTGCGGGCAAACTTGTGCTGGGCGGATTGTTCAAAAAGCACCTGGGAGCCAACGTGGAGATTATTCCTGAAGCAGAATCTTCAGGTGCCATCTTTTCGACGGCCCGTACTTTTACTGAGAGCGAGAGGGCATGGCTCCGCCGGGATTTGGAATCGGTATATGAGGTGTTTCTTGCCCGAGTGGCGGAAGGTCGGGGTAAGTCAAGGGATGAGATAGCTGCAGTAGCCGAGGGGCGGGTCTGGACCGGAGCTCAGGCGGTTGAGAATGGTTTGGTAGATGGGCTGGGTACCATGGAGGATGCATTCAATAAGGCGGCGGAGCTGGCTGGCATTCCTGCCCGGCCTGGGTACAGAGTGGTCAGGCTCAATCCCCAGTCCCTGTTGGCAGGGTTACCAGGTCGGCTCCTGGGGGGTGCGGCTGCGGGTGCGGCTGCGGGTGCGGCTGCGGGTGCGGGTGCGGGTGCGGGTGCGCTTTCAGGTATCGGCGGCTATATTGATTGGACGACGTTGGCCATTGGGGAGCGGTTATCGGGTTTGGGGAGCGCTGCTGCCAATGATGCTGGTGGGGTGTCTGCTTCGGGTTCCCCTGGGCCCAATCCCATGCTTCAGTGTGCAGAACTGGTTACCCTTCTCCACATGCTTCAAGGAGAGTCTGTAGTCACCTGGGAACCTTGTTTTCCTTTAATCGGTTGAAGGGATGATCAGAGCGGATTATTATTTATTGCTGTTCAGGCTCTTCACATATTCACGCACAGCCCGGTTGTGTTCTGCCCGGGTAGCAGAGAATTTGTGCTCGCCACTACCATCGGGTTTGAGAACAAAGAAGAAGTACTTTAGTGCCTCTGCTGATGACTCTGGTTGCAGTGTAGCTATCATGGCATCCCGACTGGGGTTACCGATAGGGCCTGGGGGTAGTCCTGGGTTCACATAGGTTGACCATGTGTTGGATGGGTTGCGACACATTGACCTGGTGGGGATCAAGTGCCAGGTGTCAGGGCCATATACACAGGTAGGGTCAATGTCCAATGTCCATCCTGCCTTGAGGCGGTTGTAGATTACTCGGGACACCAGCCGCTTATCCCGGGCACTCTTGGCCTCTTTCTCAACCAGTGACGAGATGATGATCAGGTCGGTTTCATCAAATTTTTGGGTGTCCTTTAATGCTCGGTATTCCCCATCCAGCGAAGACTTAACCTCATTCCATACTCGCTGATGCTTGCTGACCAGACTCCGAGCTACTTCCTCCGGGCTGGTGTTCGGGTGAAAGAGGTAAGTGTCTGGGAAGAGGTAACCCTCCAGCCCCTTGACTGGTGAACCGACTATTGCCTCGGCCTTTGTTTTATCGGTAGCGATGCTCAGAAATTCAGAGCCGGAACAGATGCCCGCCTTGTCCAGAGCGGCGGCTATTTGCCAAATGTTCCATCCCTCCAGAATGGTAACCGAATTTTGCAGGCGTTGCGGGGGGATAGTGAGGCTGTCCAATATTTGTTCAGGGGAGTGGGTGCCCGCCTCAAACATAAAATCCCCGGCTTTAATACGGTCCTGGTATCCCAGGCGTCGACCATGCAAATAAACGGATTTGACTCGGGATTCAGCAATCAGGCCTGCCTCAGCCAGGTTGTTGACCACCTGTCTGAAGGGGGTCCCCATGGTGATGGAGAATGCGGTCTGCTCTTCTAAGGTGACCGAATTGCGGAAATGGTTAAGGCTGACCACCCAGATTGCGCTGGCTCCAATGACAGCTAATAGGGCCAACAGACCGAGAAATTTGGCTACTCTTGCAATAAAACCCACCAGATGTCTCCTGTGTTGCTGCAGGTTTTCAACTTAACATATCATCAATACTGGGTCTGATTCCAACTGACCGGAAGGTTGCCTGAATGTTTGAGGCATATAACGAAACAGGTATAGTGCCTTAAACCTTCCGGTTAATGGAGTTGGATAACACAACTACCACAGAATCACTTAGAACAATATTTGGGGGTCGGGATTTGAAGTGCATAAGGGAGCCACGAAAACCGCAGATCTAATCTACTGATAGCAGACATAAACGAGGGAGCGCAGGTAATACCACCCCGCAAAGTTCTCTGATGAGAGATCTTTGCTTTTGCAATGGGGTGTTGATCACAGGTTTGGTCTGAGCGACGATAAGACGCTTGAGCCTGAAGACAATTGTGGTACAGCCGATTACTGGGCTGGGGTACCCTCTTCGCCAGCAGGTGCTTCTTTTGGGTTGCCACCCTGCGGAGTGTTAGTCTCGCCTTCAACTCCTGTACCTTCAGTGCCTTCAGTACCATCGCCGCCCTGGTCTGTCTCATCGGCAGGAGCAGCAGCGGGTTCAGTGGCAGCAGGAGTCCGACGCTGAATCTCTTCGGGGATAGCTGTCTCTGTGCGGCTGGAGAGCCACGCGAGCAGCATGGACGACACCATGAAGAGGACAGCGATAATGGCTGTAGCCTTGCTGAGCAGTGTCTGACCACCTCTGGGACCGAACACGGTCTGGCTTCCGCCACCAAAGGCTGCTCCCATGCTGGCACCCTTTCCTGCCTGGAGAAGAATAACCACAATCAGGAATAGGCAAAGAAGTACATGAATTACTAAGAGGAGAGCGTACATGATTCGGGTAAGCTCCTACTTTCTGCAGGCCCATTGCTATCATAAATGAGTTGCCCCAGTATGAGGCAACCGGGCCAGGTTACAATTCTATCAATCAATCAGACGTCATAAAACAGTCGTCAGATGAATTGACCAACCAGTGGTAAACCTGATTGGTTATTCGTTGATGCTGAAATTGACGATGCGGGCAAAGGATTCGGCTTGAAGGCTTGCTCCACCTACCAGTGCTCCGTCAATGTCACCTTGCGCCATAAGGTTGTCTATATTATCGGGTTTTACGCTGCCGCCATACAGAATTCTGATCTCTGATGCCACTTCGGCTCCATAAAGATCACGCACAAGCCCTCTGATGAAGGCATGCATCTCCTGAGCCTGAGCTGGGGTAGCGGTTTTACCGGTGCCAATGGCCCAGACAGGTTCATAAGCGATCACGACAGAATGTGCAACCTCTTTTGCAACCGGCTCCATGCCCATCACCATTTGATTTCGCACCACATCGAGTGCTCTGCCGTTCTCCCGCTCGCTCAGGGTCTCGCCCACACACAGGATGGGGATGAGCCCGCCCTTAAGTGTGGCTTTGACCTTGTCGGCTACGAACCGATCCGTATCGCCGAAGAACTGTCTGCGTTCACTATGCCCGATAATAACATGTGAGCAGCCCACATCCTTGAGCATTGCCACAGATACCTCGCCTGTGTAAGCGCCTTCTCCGGCAGGGTGAACATTTTGAGCTGAAACCATTATCCGGCTGTCATCCAGCTTATGCACTACCGCATGAAGTGCGGTGCACGGAGGAGCAATGATCACATCCACATTGCGGACCCGTGAGACCAGTCTTTTAAGATCAGATACCAGTTCCAGTGCTTCTGGAATGGTCTTATACATTTTCCAATTGCCGGCAATAAGTGGCTTGCGTGCCAATTTATACCTCCAGAGCCTTGAGGCCCGGGAGTGTGGTGCCTTCGATGTACTCGAGTGAAGCACCACCTCCTGTTGAAATGTGCGAAATGCTGTCAGCGTATCCAGACTGATGAATAGCAGCTATGGAATCTCCACCACCTACAACACTGAAACTACCCGACTCGGCCACTGCCTTTGCTATATCGAAAGTTCCTTTGGCAAAGGCTGGGACTTCGAATACTCCCATTGGGCCATTCCAGAACACCGTGTGGGATTCGATGATCTCTTTAGAGTACATAGCGACAGTTTTCGGCCCGATATCGAGACCAAGCATTCCCTCAGGGATTGCATCATCAACAGTGAAGATATCAGCTTCTGGCGCATTGATGGCTGGGGCGACCGTGTGGTCAACGGGGAGCAAAAGCTTCACCCCTCGGAGCCGGGCATTCTTGATGACCTCTCGTGCCACAGAGATTCGATCACTCTCAACCAGGGAGTTGCCCACTTCAGTACCATTGGCTTTCAGGAATGTGTAAGCCATGGCTCCCCCGATGAGCAACTTGTCAACCTTGCCAACAAGGCTCTCAACAACACCGATTTTGTCGCCCACCTTGGCGCCACCCAGGATGGCCACATAAGGCCGGTCCACATCTCCAACCAGTTTGCTCAGGCTCTTCAGTTCCTTAAACATGAGGAGTCCGGCGGCCTTTTCCTTCACGTACTTAGTGATCCCCTCCGTGGATGCGTGGGCCCGGTGCGCAGTGCCGAAAGCATCGTTCACATACACGTCGGTAAGCGAGGCCAGTTGGCGTGAAAAGGTTTCGTCATTGGTAGTCTCGCCTGGAATCCAGCGCAAGTTTTCCAACATGGCAACCCGGCCTTCACGCAAATCACTTACCACTTTGCGGGCACCGTCGCCTACAGGCTCGTCGGTCAGGTACACTTCAATACCAAGCAACTCTGCCAGCCTTACGGCTACCGGCTCCAAGCTCAGTTCTGGGACTTTCTTGCCCTTGGGTCGGCCAAGGTGCGAAGCGAGCACAACCTTGGCGTCATGTTCGAGACAATAGCGGATGGTGGGCAGGGCAGCCCTGATCCGGGAATCGTCGGCGACTTTTCGATCGGCAGTCAGGGGGACATTGAAGTCCACCCGGATAAAGGTTCTTTTTCCTGCCAGATCCAGATCGGTGACAGATTTAATAGTCACGTTGAATATACCTTTCTCACCTGCGACGGAGCCTGTCTTCGCTGTTCAGATGGCGAAGCTATCCATGCCCCAATCTACCGCATCCATCTACTCATCAAACAATGAACCAATCAATCATTTGTTCCATCTGTTAAATACTAGATAGATCGATTTTCCTGTTCAGGGGTATGCGGATGGATTCTGGTTCCGTACCTCTATGGCAGTCTGTTACAGCTTGCCTGCCACGTAAGAAGCCAGGTCAACCATGCGGTATGAGAAGCCCATCTCGTTGTCGTACCAGGCCATGACCTTCACCAGGTTGCCATCGATAACCTTGGTCAGGGTGCTGTCCACGATGGAAGAGTAGGTGCTGCTTACCCAGTCAATGGAGACCAGGGGCTCGGTGCTCACATGGAGAATTCCCTTGAGGGGGCCTTCTGCTGCCTTGAACAGGGCGTTGTTGACCTCTTCTTTCGTTGTCGGACGCTCACATTCACACACCAGATCAACCAGTGAAACATTGGGGGTGGGAACCCTCACTGCCAGTCCGTCCAGCTTGCCCTTCAGCTCGGGAAGCACCAGACCCACAGCTTTGGCAGCACCGGTGGATGTGGGGATCATGGACAGGGCAGCAGCCCGGCCTCTGCGGAGATCCTTGTGGGGCTGATCCAGGATGACCTGATCGTTGGTATAAGCGTGAACGGTGGTCATCAGGCCCTTCTTGATGCCGAAGGTATCGCTGAGAACCTTGGCAAAGGGAGACAGACAGTTGGTGGTGCAGGAGGCGTTTGAGAAGATGGTGTTCTCAGGCTTCCATGTAGTGTGGTTCACGCCATACACGAAGGTCGGGGTTTCAGCATCCTTGGCAGGGGCGCTGATGAGCACGCTTTTGGCTCCGGCCTGGATGTGCTTGGAGGCGCTCTCGCTGCTGGTGAATCTGCCCGTGCACTCCATTACCATATCAATCCCCAGTTCCTTCCAGGGGAGCTGGGCGGGATCTTTCTCGGAGTAAACCTTGACAGGCTTGCCGTTCACGATGATGGCGTTGTCGCCCACTTCGGCAGTTCCCTTGAACCGTCCGTGGACAGAGTCGTATTTCAGCAGGTAGGTCAGGGTGGCGGTGTCGGTCAGGTCGTTGATGGCCACGATCTCCAGGTCTTCACGTCCCTGGGCGGCTCTAATGATACATCTTCCGATACGGCCGAAACCGTTGATTGCAATTTTTATACTCATTTTTTTCATTCTCCTCAATTTTTCAAAGCGTGAAAGCGTATCTTGTTCTGCATCATGCGTCAAGGTGAAACCTAATTGAAGTAGTGCTTTTGTTTTGTTTTAAAAAGATTGGGAAAAAAGCCAAGCATGTGTGTGTTATACCACGATTATTCGACATGACATGCTTTTGAACTTTCTTTGTTGAAAACTGGAAGGATGGGCAGGACGGCTTTCGTAGCAAGGTTGGGTGGTGTAACCGGATTCCCTGGGATTGGGTTGTTATACATGGGGCGAGTGTGGTCGTCTGGCATCTGTAGTGGATTAAGCCGGGTAAGGGGTGGCAAGGGTTTCAGAGGGAGTGTTGAGAAGTGGGGAAGGTGAAATAGGGACTGGTTCTACGACGGTAATCTGGTAATCTGATAATCTGTAATCTGCAATATGTTGGTTGACTTTCCGGGATTTGTCGTGATTTTGTCTTTTTCTGTTTGTTCGTTCAAGATGGGAACTGCACATGAAAGAATTGAGAAAATCGTTTACAGGCAGCCTTACCAGAGCGCTGGTGCTGCTCATTTTGGCGGGAATCATTACCAGTGGCCTGGTTCTGAACGATGCTTCTGCGCTCGGAGAAGGTGATCAAGTACCTTCTGCTGCTGGAGTCTCTGCTGGGGGAGCCAGGGAGGCTGATCTGGCTGGGGTTGGGGGTGGAGATGGGGCAGCTCCTGCTGTAATTGCGTCTGCAAAGGATGTCGAGCCTAAAGTGCCCTCTGCCACCAGTGAGAAGGCGAGAGAAGTGGCCATGGGAGTGCAGAAGGTATATGAGAATACCTCCGACCTAGTAGCTGACTTTGAGCAGATTTACACATATAAAATTACTGGTGTGGCTCGAAAGTCATCGGGTAAGGTGTTCTTCAAGATGCCAGGCATGATGCGTTGGGATTATCAGCAGCCTGAACCCCGCTACTTCGTGTCTGATGGCAAGGAGCTCTTTGTTTATGAACCGAAGGCCGGGCAGGCCATGCGCAGTGACATGACCGACTCTGCTTTGGCTGACTCGGTGGCGTTCCTCTTTGGTCAGGGTGATATTCTTGGTTCCTTCAATGTGGTCCTGGATGCACCTGATAAGGGGGGGAATCATAAGCTGATTCTCACGCCCCTTAATGATGAGGGGCACTACCGGAGGGTGGTTCTGGAGGTGGATGCCAAGTCCAGTCATGTGGTTGCATCCGTTGTGGAGGACCCTGCTGGTAACCTTAACAAGATTGTCTTCAGGAACCTGAAGGTGAATGTGGGTTTGCCCAAGGATGGTTTTAAGAATCCAATCCCCAAGGGCGTTAAAATTGTGGATTCCAGCAACCTGAACTGATATGGGAATTGGTCAGCGCCCTCTCCCGGTGGCACGGCATCCTCATCAAATTCAAATTCAATTAATTAATTGATTTAGTCGCAATCGAATAACAAATCATCATGAACAAAAATACAGGGAAAAACTCATCGGCATCACAATGTGCTGCTCACACCACCTGCGTGTCGTACTCTTCCGATTGCTGTCAAATACGGTCTGAGCCATCGTCGGCTGTTGCTACCGCTCCAGGTAAGACTGCTCGGGATCCTCAGAAGGCGGGTATGGGCATGATTCATATGGCGAGCCTGGGCTGTGCCAAGAATTATGCGGATAGCGAGGTCTTTTTAGGGATGCTGGTGGAGCAGACTGGTTTAGTACCTACGGCAGAGCCGGAGCAGGCCAAGGTTATCGTCGTAAATACCTGTGCCTTCATCAATGAGGCGGTGCAGGAGACCGTGGATACAGTCCTGGAATTGGGGCAGCACAAGGTGGCCAGCGGGGGGAATTGTCAGTTGCTCTATGTGATCGGTTGTCTGCCTGGTCGATACGATGGGAAAACTCTTCAGTCCCTGCTCCCGGAGGTGGATCGGTTTCTGGCGCCATCGGAGACTGGGGAGTTGGTTGGTATGATTGTGGCTGAGCTGGGGCGTGCTGGGGCGTTGGGGGGAGACGGTCATGGGGTGGTTGGGACTGGTCATGGGGTGGACGTGGATGGTGAGAGGGGGCAGGAACAGGGTGATGCTTCGGTTTTTCTTTACGATTACACTATGACCCGCCTGCTCACCCGGTCGCACACGGTTTTTATCAAGGTTGCCGATGGGTGTGACAGAGGGTGCACCTTCTGTACCATTCCATCCATCAAGGGAAAGCAGCGCAGCCGGGGAGTGGAAGATATAGCTGCTGAGATGACCAGGCTCGCCCGCTCTGGAGTCAGGGAATTCAACTTGGTGGCTCAGGATCTCACCGCCTATGGGAGCGACCTGCCTGCTGGTTCAGGGGTTAATCTGACCTCCCTGCTTACACGATTAGTCCAGATTCCTGAGGTGGCATGGATCAGGCTGTTGTACTTGTACCCACGTCCTTTTCCGGCTGGACTGGTAGATGTGATGGCCAGCAACCCTAAGATCTGTCCTTATGTGGATATGCCTGTTCAGCATGTTTCAGAGCGGGTCGTCAAGGCTATGGGTCGGGGCCATACGGGCAGGGATTCTGTTGAGCGGATTGCTGAGCTGCGTGCACGTATTCCTGACATTGCAGTTCGTACTTCTTTGTTGGTGGGTTTCCCCGGAGAGACAGAAGAAGACTTTGCTCAACTTGAAGCAGTGGTGCGCAATGGAACCTTTGATAATGTGGGTGTTTTTGTATTCTCTCCAGAGGACGGAACTCCTGCTGCCACAATGGATGGTCAGGTGCCCAGGTCAGTGGCTGTGAGGCGCAAGAACAAACTGCTTCGCATTCAGCAACGGGTCAGCGAGAAGCGGAATCAGAAGCTGGTCGGCACAACCCAGCGGGTGTTGGTGGAAGGGCCCCATCCTGAGTCGGATCTGCTCATCCAGGGGCGCATTGCCCAGCAGGCTCCTGAAGTTGATGGAGTGGTGCTGATCAATGATCTTGGAGAGGGGGGCACCATGCCGGTGGCGGGAGATATGGTTATGGTGGAGATTACCGAAGCACACCCCTATGACCTGGTAGGCCGGATAGTGGGTTGAAAGCAGGTAGCAGGGAGTAGTGAGTAGTGAGTAGTGAGTGGGGAGTGGGGAGTGGGGAGTGGGGAGTGGGGAGTGGGGAGTGGGGAG
>CAYZFJ010000123.1:0-10159 GCA_964477705.1 uncultured Myxococcia bacterium
CCTCCGCAACAACCACCTCTCCCGCCATCACTTCCCTAACTTCGTGTCTTCGTGTCTTCGTGTGAGGCCATCAGGTGCAAGGAACAATGTGGGTCACTACCACTAATTCCCCATCCCCCCCAACCCCTGTAGGGGCACGGCATGCCGTGCCCTTCGTTAGCAATGCACCCAACCCGTCCGAACAATATGTTGAACTCACTACCTTAAAAGAACACGGATTCGGTGTGCCGTGCCCCTACAGCCGATTGGCCCTTACACTCCCGATCCCCTCTGCCGGTACTCTCTGACTCTGAATATGATGGCGACACGGAGCTCTGTAGGGCGAGCGCCGCTCGCCCTACTGGCGGTTGGTGTTGCAGCTCATTGGAAAAACCCTGCCCTCCCACTCCTGGCCCCTCGCATCTTCAGAACGCATAGCCAAGGGCAGCATTCCACCCCCAGGACGATTCATCTGCTCTAGGGGCGATGATCCTGGCCACATCCAGGCGCAAAGGGATCTGGTCTGCGATCAGGTAGCGCAAACCCAGACCTGTGCTGTGGCGCACCTGCTTAAACGTAAAATCAGCAGGTGTATTGATCAGGATACCTGCATCATACAACCACGCACCCCAGAACCCCCACTTGAGTGGATGCCTGAACTCCTTGTTAAAAATAAGTGCCACATTGTCGCCCAGGAACCGCTCCCCATCTGTGGGGCCGATAGAACGGGCAGGAAAGCCACGCACGCTCCCGTCACCACCGAGAAAGAACCTGTTCTCAAGCCCGATAGTAGAATCATCGAATGGTATCGCCCACCTGAACCGGACGGAGGAGGCTGAGATCAGCTTCTGCTTGAACATGGGGAAGTAGTACTGGGCATCAAGCATTATGCGCAGGAACTCCGAGTCACTCTGGGACCCAAGGAACGAAGAGGAATAGTCCAATTGACCCCAAAGGTAAAAGCCCCTGGTGGGATGAATAGGGGAATCCCTGAAATCCAGGGTAGCAGCAGGGATAAGGTGGGAGAGTAGCTGGGGCTCAGCCTGGAATACACCCATATCAACCGAATCCCGGCGATATACCTGCTCAAGCTTGTAGCTGATCTGCCCCAGCAGGCCCCGGCGAAACTCCTTTGACACAGTAGTAATACCAGCCAACTCAAAATGGTTATAGTTGTCTTCCAGCTCTTCCGCATCAAAGAAGTAACGGGGATTAACGAATATTCTACCCTGCTCTGTGAGATCATTTTTGAGCAGGGCATGGGCCTGCAGCATGAAGGTAAGATCCCGCCCCAGAAACTGGGCATCCCGATACCCGGTTGCCACTTGAGACTCTAGTGTGCCCACCAGCACATCAAACAGAAACTCCTTACCCCAGCCGAACAGGTTCTTGTCTATATATCGGGCATCGGCCCAGTAAGCCAGGGTAAGCAAATCGCTGTCGTCCTTCTCCTTCATGGTCACAGTCTGGGCACCGGTGGCAAACTCCAGGAACTTAAAATCATGCTCCTCCACGTTGACCATAATCCCCACCTTGTCACGCCTCTCAACTTCGCTAAAACCAATCAGAGATGTATTAACCGATTCGAAGAGACCCAGTCGGCGCAGACGAGTCTGGCCTTCCAACAGCTTGTGAAAGTCGAAGGGATCACCAGTATCGAACTGGAATGCCCGCCTGATCACCTTTTCGGAGGTCTTGAAGTTACCCTTTACCAGAAACTCCCCAGCCACCACCCGTACCCGCTCCACAACTCTGACTTCCAGATGGACAGTCCTGCTATGGATTCCCTCCATATTACAGTCCACTTCACGGTTGTCAGGCGGAATGCTGCACACTCCGGCGAGGCGGGTATAGGGATAACCAGTCTGCCGATAGTGTGCCTGAATACGGCCCAAGCCCTCGGTCAGAAAATAGGGGCTAAAAGGCATTCCCTCACCAACCCCTGAAACCTCGAGTAGCTTCTTCCGATTGACCACCTGGTTGCCCTTAAACGTAACTTTGCCCACCAGAGTCTGGGTACCTTCTTCTACATGCACATTAACCAGAAGCTGCGATCCATTGGAGAGGACCTCCACATCAGGCTTGCCAATCCTGGCGTGGAGGAACCCTTGCGACTGATAAAAGGAGGCCAAAGCCTCCATGTCCTCTGCCAGCACATCATCGGAGAGGTAACCCGGCGGAGACACAAAACCTTTTTCGGTGGTGACCATCTTGGACTTGAGTACATTATCAGGAAAGGACAGATTCCCGTGGAAGAGGATCTGCTTCACCCTTGCCCGTACCCCTTCTTCGATGATGAAGAGGACACGACGGCCTTTGGGCCCCATCTCCACGACACCAGTCTTAACCTGGCACCAATAAAACCCATTATCCACATACAGGGAGCGGATAGACTGGGCGGAGCGTTCAATCTCACCTGCATCCACATCCATAGTCTCTCTAAAAGTGAGCCGCTCCTTAAGCTCATCCACATCAAGGGCCTTATTGCCCTTAAAGATCACCTCGTGGCGGATCCCCTCATCTATATCAACATAGACATCAACCTTTCGCTCCTTGCCCGTGTTCTGATAGGAAGTGCGCACCCGAGCTCCAAAAAAGCCATCATCATGATACCTGGCAGTAAGGGATTCTTTCCCCTTGCGCACCGTCCCCGGGGTAAAATGGCCAAGATTCAAAAACTGGGTAAAGTGGCGGGCAGCCTGATAATTGGTGTAGTGGCGGGCACCCCGCACGTGGATATTACCTATGTAATACCTGGCCCCCTTGTTTATTACCACCTTCACCCTCACCTCTCTGGCCTCTACGGGGCCCATGGGCTCCATTACGATCTTCACCTTGGATTCGAAGTAACCTTCCTGCTGGAAGAGGCGGCTGACGCTCTCTTCCTGCCTACGCACCATCTCAGCGGAATCATCCAGGTGTCGGCCCACCCTGTAGAAGAGACGCTTGCGCACCTCTGTTTCAAGGAGGGGGTAATTGCCAGAAATGGTAACCTCTCGAACTATGGTGGCACCCACCGCATGGAATACGAGAACAGTACCCATGGAATAGACGGTGACTTCGGGAGTGATGCTCTTGAACAACCCGGTGCGATTCAAATTGTGAATAGCACTGCTCACTGTTTTTGAACTCAGTTTGCTCCCGGGCCACAGGTCGGTAAGGCTGAGGAGGGATTCGTAGGTATCCGGCTCCCGGCAACGAGGGAAATCGCACTGCAACTCAACCAGGGCTAGTCTGGTTCCTTCTGCCTCCACTGGCAGGCGATAGGCAGCGGCCTGCTCGTCTGTTGTTCTGCTCAAGGACCATTCCACTGGTTCCTGGCTATCCAGATTGTCATCGGGTGGGACAGCGGGCTCAGCGTTGATGGCAGGCTCGGCGAGCTCGATAGCCCCCCCTTCCGCCGGGCAGAGAACCATCTGGGCAAAAATCAGCCCCAGCATCATTAACAGCAACCACAGACACCTGGCAGGAGGCAGTGGACCAACCATGGCTAAAAATCCAGCCACTCTCCCTGCTACAGAGCAGACCACTCCTGTCCCCTCCCCCCGCAGCCTGTACGGCCCATAGCCAGCAGTTTCCCCCGATTGGGGCAGCAGGTTGATGTGTTTGCATTCAGTCAAGTGGCACCGTCAGTTTAATGCTGCTTCCTACAGTAGCCTCCAGGTCCTCTTTCCCCTTCTCCTCGGCCACTTGGAAGCTTAGATTATCCAGAAGCCTCAGCTCAGCACCGGCCCGATGGGTATTCTGCTCGCCTGTAAAAGTCCCCGAACCATGGACACCCAACCTGCCCTTGTAATACTTGGATTCCACCCAGACAGTCACCCCCCTGTCCATCTCAGGGATCAGGTGAAGGGTGTCAACCAGCGGGAGCCGCTCCAGAACCTTATCCTCGATCTTCTCAATATAAGGGCCCAGAAAAAGCTCCAGAGCAGGCTGACTCTGAGATTCAGCGGTGAGGTCCTCCAGGCAGCTTCCAGTAGTAAGCATAGAATACAGGTTACGCTGATCCGATTCGGGAGTGCTCATCAGAGAATACTGAAGATTATCCAGAGGACCAGACAGCTCGATCTGCATCAGGTAAAAATCATCGCCCCGGTTTGCTGACAGAGGCCCGGTAGTATTGATCATGGAGGCGCTGAGGGTATTACGTGTAGCGCTCAGCCCCATACACTGGAACTCCCTCTCAGCAGCTATATCCACCACGGGCAGAAAGGTGCCGTCAAAGGTGACAGTCCCATGCTCCATGATAAACTCCCTGTTGCTGAAATGGAGAGAGCAATGCCGACAGTATTCACCGGCAATAATCTCTACCTGTCCCATTGGTCGAAGCTGATCCACAGGCCCATCGAGCTGTAGATCCATGCGCAGTTCCAGATCGAGCCTCATGTTCAGGATCTTGCTCTCTACAAATACATTATCCTTAGCATGAATACTCACATTACGCAGGTTGATCTGAGACAGGAGCTGATCTTGCTGAGAGATGGTCCGACCTCCGCCGCCGCCTCCTCCTCCGCCGCCAGTACTTGCCCTCCTGTTCAGGTTCTCAATCAAACTGGTACCAAGCTGCACCACGTCCAGGGGGTAGTTCTTGGTATATCGGGCATCCAGGATATCCACCTGTCCAGACACCACCACATGGCGCCGCTCTGGATCAATCAGGTTTTCAGCTACCATATCCAGATCCGTATCTACAGTGACCCGCAGCTCTCCGGGGATGGCATAGGAGAGCTGGTGCCCCCACAGGGAACCCCTGGCGCTGACGGGAGTAAGGCCATCCACACCCATCTGACCGTAAATCCTGAAGATCCCCTCGTCCAGGCCACCCACCAGGGGACGGGATCTATCAATGGCAATGCTGCCAGGCTGGAGCAGCACCACTCCTTCTCGCAGGGCAATCTCTTTTTGGATACTTCTAGGTACCACAACAGCGTCCCTGAACTGAATCTCGCCGATTGCCACCGGATGGTCCACATTACCCTGAAGCTGAATCTGCAGTGACAGATCTCCGCTTGAGCGGGCGATCACATCGTCGGCCACTCGCAACAGGGCCAGATTCAGCTCTCCCACCACAGCCAGGTCCATGCCGCCACTGGTATCCACAGTGCCATCCACCGCTACCTGCCGCCCCCTGTTCCACACCTTGAAGCCTTCGATTTTTATTTGTGGCTCCTGATAGCTTATACGGGAAATGGCTGCATCGCTCTTTCGGAAGAGGGGACCGGTACCGGGACTGTTCCGTACCATCTCGTCCAAAAGCCGCAGGTCAATCTTCTCCATGGTGACAGTCACAGTAGGTTTATCGCTCCCAGTAACGGGGAGGAGCAGATCCAGGGCAAACCCCACATCTCCGTCTACTCCCTCAGGAAGCAGACCTGCGGGAACTGCTGAGAGGGGCAGATTGGGCGCAGCCACCGCCAGTTGAATGGGCGAGCCATCCATCACCATCTGCCCCTTGACTGCGAAGTGTGAAAAAACGTCGGTCCCGGTAATCTCCAGCTTCTCTCCATCGCCTTCGAACAGGAGCACCGCCGACCCCAAGACCACCTCATCTACCTCCAGATCCCGAACCTCCACCCGCCCTTCAAGGTATGGAATTGAACTAAAATCACCCCACAGCGCCACATCCAGCGAGATATCCCCGCCCATAGGCATGTTCAGCGCCAGAGCTGCCTCTACCATTTCAAGGGGTATCCTCTGGGCAGCAACCGCCCCTTTGAACCGACCATCCATGCCCAGCTTGCCATTGACCCTTACGGTCCGGTAGTCACCAAGTCCAATCACCAGCCTCTCAATAAGCAGATCCTGATTCTTCAACTCAACATCAGCAATGATGCTGTCCAGGGAATAGCCCATCATGCCTGCACGGGAGGTGGCCACATGAGCTGTACCTGACGGGTTGGATACAGTCCCTTCCACAGTGGCTGCCACATCTGCAGACAGATTCAACCCGAACTCAGCGGGAAACAGGGGCCCCACAGGGATGCCCCTGCCCCTGACCTCCACAATAAAGGCCGGATCACTGGTTATGCTGGTAAGGGAGCCATCCCACAGGACCATGGAACCCGAAGCGGACAGACCGCCCCACTCCGCCTTTCCCTCCAGGTCCGGGATGTGCACAGTGCCATCAATGAGGGAGATTCTGGTGGAAACGGTATGAAGCAGGGTATCTCCCAGGCCGGCATCTGCCAGAGTGAGCCGGAGATCAGCGGAGGGGTTCTCCAGGTTACCCCACACTCGCCCCTTGAGGCTGCCTCTGCCAGCCTTCAGGTCAGGTCCAGCCCCATCGCCCCCCACAAGTGACGCCAGCAGCCCGCTCACCCTTGATGAGGTAAGCGTAAGGTCCATGTCGATGGATGACTTTTGAAAGTTCAGGTTCCCACCCGTACTGAAATTGAGCATTTTGCCAGCACTGGCTTCCAGATTGCCAACAGTAAGCACCTGATCGCTATGGGTATAGAGCAGATTGCTCTGCAGTTTGACTGCATCAATGGGCAAAATCTGGTTGCGACTCCTGGGTGGGGACTTGAGCATTCCCTGCAACTCAGCTTCCACCACCAGGGACTGCTCAATATCTGTCAACCCATGAACAGATAGCTCCAGGCCAGCGTCGAGGAGACCATCCACCATCCACTCTCCGCCGCCTCTGGACCCACTGGCCATCGTTTGAAGATTGGAGGTAGAAGCAGGATCCAACAGATTACGCAGGGTTACCCCAGTCATATCAACCCGGGCCGCAGCCTGCCCTTTCTTCCAATCCAGGTCCGCACTGAGGCTAATCTGACCTTGACCCAAATTGACCTGCCCCTTGGTCAATGATACCAGGCGCCCCTCATTCTCCAGCTTCAAGACCAACTCAACCTGCTGCAGAATAGGCAAGCTGGGATGGAGCTCGGCCATATCCAGCCCATCAGCGGTGATCTGCACCACGCCCTCGGGGCCTTCAATGTGGCCTGTAAACGAGCCTTCCAGTTTCAAGTCGCCCAACGAGGTAACACCAGGTATCCTTGCCACAAGGCCTGCATCTGGAGGAACACCAAGGAGGACCTTCCCATGGAAGCCCTCCGGAACTGAAACCAGGTTCATCCCCCCGGTCACGTCCAGCGCTGCCCCATCCACCATGCCCGTCACACTGCCTGTCTCAAAGGCATACCCCTTCCAGCGGAAGCCACCCACATCTATATTCTGGAATGGCAGGCTCTTCAGGGATTCAGGCAGACCTTCAGCGAGAAGGTCCAGACTTCCATGGGCCACTTTAGCCCATGCATCAATATTCAAATCGGTGCTGCTCTTAACTTCCACCAATCCGCCCGCATTAACCCCGAACAGCTCCAGGCGGAGATCCGTAAAATCAAGCACAACCTGGCAATTAGTCGCTTTGATATTGGAGAGGGTCACACGGAATGATGACTCATCAGCAGCAGTGACTTCTCCAGCAGCGCCATCGATACCATCAGGCCCCTGGTCAGTTTCTGTTTCAGGCGAGAAGATATTCACAAGGGAGAGATTGTTATCCTGGTCGAAGGAGAGCAGCACATAGCCGTTATCTACCTCCACATCGTCCAAAGAGAGTCTGCCTAGCACAATGGAGGGGAGAAAGCTGGCAAGACGTACCCTGGCTCTCTCGCTTGAGATGATCAGCCTGCCGTTCCGGTCCAAGATCCGAACGCCATAAAGTTCTACCCTGCCCCAGCCTGCGCCCCAGTCGATCTTCTCCACCTGGAATGTGCCATCGAATATGGAGCTGAGCAGATCTGCCACCACCGCAGGAGAATACCGGGAGTTCATAAAAATGGAGAAAGCCCCGTATTCAGCAACTATGGATAAAGCAAGAATCAAAACAACCAATATGGCACGAATAGCTCTCATGAACTGTCAGATGCTTCCTCATCAGCGCTGGTCGACACGGTCACAGATACGGACTCGGCCCGTACTCTGGCTGCAACAACTACAGGAGACCGGCGTCACATCAGACCCCAGGCTCTACTTTTGCCTGGCCTGCGCACCCGGTCGCCCAACCGCCCCACACACCATTACCCCGTTTTCCAAGGGTGTACTATCCGGAACCATACATCATATATTAGTTGGTAAAATCCCACAACCGGATGAAGGCGATGGTTATCCCGCCCCTCATATCTATGGACTTGCACCTGATTGGAGGGCGAGCGCCGCTAGCCCCTACACGATTTGACGATGACCGCAGTGGGTTGGTTCGAGTTTCCATTGGTCATTTCCCCACACCCGACCGCCACATTATCAAGATCACCACCAACACCCACCCAGCTTACCCAACCCGAACCGAGCCCCCCATCCTCTTCGCCTCTTCGCATCTTCGTACCTTCGCGTCTTCGGGCGCCTTGTGAGGCATCAAATCAGTGATAACCGCCAATATAGGGGCAAGGCCGCCACACATTATCTGGAAAGATACCTTCCAATTACGCATAATCCATGCTTTATCATGTTCTCGGTGATTCTCTTTTAACTAGTCAATGGTTAAAAGGTATGAACCGGGAAACCACTTAACTTAATAATTACCCAGCCCGATCACCTGCCATCACACCCAAGGGCAGAGCCACGGTATAGGGTATGCTGTTTATCTGGAAAGCAATTGGCACATTCGACAGCAAAATACCTGTCCAGCGACGCATGCAGCACAATCCGGGCTGCTATCAGTGAAGCCTCCGGACAGGAGGTCTTCTTTCTGGGGCGACGTCAGAACGAGTCAGGACCATATACGGAGATCAGGGTTATCGCCAGAGGGCATGAAAAAGCTGTCCCTGCCATTGGCAAGTCTGCCCGGTTCGGGGACTGCTTGATCCACAACCATCCTTCCGGCAACCTGAAGCCCTCGGATGCAGACCTGACAATAGCCTCCAGACTGGGGGATGAGGGGCTGGCAATCCTCATTGTGAACAACGAAGCAACCCAGGCCTACTGCGTGGTGGAACCCCCATCTCCGGCGGACCGGACTCTGCCGCTGGACCTGGCCATTGTGGAGAAAGCCCTGGGTCCGGACGGGGCTTTGGCAGCCAACCTGAGTGGCTTTGAGAACAGGACTTCCCAGGTGATCATGGCCAGGGAAGTGTGCAACAGCCTTAACACCGATGGAATCCGCTGCGTAGAAGCTGGAACCGGAACCGGCAAAAGCATGGCCTATCTCACCCCGGCCATCCTGTGGTTGCTCCTGAACGAAAACGAGCGTGTTCTCATATCCACCGAGACCATAAACCTGCAGGAACAACTGATTGAGCGGGATATCCCTATGGCCATGAAAGCTCTGGGAGCGGACTTTCAGGTCTGTATGATGAAGGGCAGGTCCAACTACATCTGCCTGCGCCGTCTCTCCACCATCCGGGCCATCAACCAGCAGCAGGAGCTTATTCCCGGAGAGCGCACCAACATCATTGAGTGCATCCACAGATGGGCTGAGGGGGGCGGGCAGACACGCCAAGACCTGAGCATCCAGGTTCCCCACGACATCTGGAACGACATCTGCTCTGATGGGGATTACTGCTCCCGCTTCGACTGCCCATTCAATGAACAGTGCCCCTTCTTCAACCACCGGCGAAAGGCCGCATCAGCCAGACTGCTCGTGGCCAATCACCACCTGCTCATGGCTGACCTTGCTCTGCGACGTAACACGAACAATTACAAGGGTGCGGCAGTGATGCCCCGTTTTCACCGGCTGGTGATTGACGAGGCCCATAACCTAGAAGAATCGGCAAGCTCCTTTCTCGGCCTGGATGTATCCAGACTGGGAGTCCTTATTACCCTGCGCCGTTTGGCCAGAGGTGGATCAGTATCGGTTGAGGGAGGAAGCGATCGTGGTGATGGGGAGCAAGGAGCCTCCAGCCGCAGTAACGACAATAGCCGAAGGAGCGGTGGTTTGCTGGCTTCTGCCGCCGCATTCTGCCCCAACAATCCCATTCTTGCACAGCAACTGGGCAATGAGCTGGTTAAGAAGGTGGGCGAGTGCGATGGGCTCCTCAAATCCACGTTCGACAGTATCGAGTCCTGGGTTATAGACATGGGGGGCACAGCTTCAGATGCTGACGATGCAGTGTTTGCGGCCTCAGCCTCAATGGAGGGGGGCGGTTACAGTAGCGGAGGCGGGGGTGGGGGCGGGGGCGGCGAAATCAACCTTCGACTTACCCCGGAACGTACCTCTGGGCTACCCTTCTCT
>CAYZFJ010000124.1:0-5872 GCA_964477705.1 uncultured Myxococcia bacterium
GCGAGACCGTTGACCGAAGCAATACCACCTCGATCCGCCAACTACGAGACGTTGGGGAAGGACGTATAGCACCAGACCCAAACCACAACAGATGTACTAGGGTGTTTAAGGGCTTGGTGATATGGAATTGAAGCTTAACAGAACACACATACGGCATGCCGTGCCCCTACAGGCGTTGGGAGGGCTATGTGGCGTGGGTGAGAGGTGTGGCGCCAGACCTAGATGTAATGGGGCGCTTGGGGGCTTGGTGGTATGGAATTGAAGCTTAACAGAACACACATACGGCATGCCGTGCCCCTACAGACTTTGGGGGGGAGATGTGGGGAATGAGTGGGAGTGGTGACCGAACCGGGCAGGTTAGCCGTTACCCCGGAAGTTCTGTCCTGGCAGGGGTGATTACCGCCCCCCTTGTACCTTACCCCACCCACTTTCAACTTTCCTCTTTAAACTTGTAACTTAAATAGCCAGGGTCACTCTTATGGTGACCGAATTGGAACGGCCGCTATCATCAACTACACGAACCGTATAACTGCCGGGCTTTCCTTCCCAGAACAGGGTCTTCGTTCGGCTGGTCTTGCCCGTAAACTGATCATCCACAAACCAGTACAACTCCTCCACATCTGCATCCGTATTAGCTTCCAGAGGGATCTGGTCATCTCTCCCATCAGACCTCACATGATAAATCACCCCGGCCTGGGGTGAGGTAATCCTGGGTGCCATTCCACCTGCTGGGCGCCGCTCTGGAGAGCACTTATCAATGAAGGGAGGCGGTTTGATCCTTCCCAGCCCAACCTGCTCGAACACCTGTGCCAGATCGGTAGGCCAGAACTGATAAACCTTTTCATACACCTGATCAATGGATGCCCATGGCTCACAGGTACGCAAACCGCTCCTGGCATCAATCAGCACCTTCCGATGGATCTGACATCGCTCAATTGGCGACACTCCTGGTATGAACAAGGTCTTTTTCTTATGGGGACAATCTGGGCCTGGTAATGCACCAGACAGGGCACAGACCTCTGTCTCCACCAGGTTAAGATCAGACGGGACTGGACTTCCGCCAGCGGCATGACCAATCCCTCTACCCCACCCACTGGTCAGGTGGGGCGAGAATGAAGATGGCCTCTCCTGGGAGAGGGCTCGTATTATCCGAAAGAAGAGAGGTGCCGCAGCCTGGGAACCGACCAGAGCTGGGTTCCCCCGCCCATCAAAGTTGCCAGTCCAGACCACCAGCACCCACTGACCAGACACACCCACAGTCCACGCATCCCTGAACCCATAGGAGGTCCCAGTTTTCCACGCAACAGTGGGTAAGCTCCCCACCATTTGGGAGACCACGGGAGACACATCTCGGGGGATCTGCGACTGGGCGAGCATATTCAGCACCAGGTAACTCGCCTCTTCCCCAAGGAGCCTCTTCCCCATTACACCGCCCCCAGTCTCACTACCGTCCCCGGGTCCTACCGATTTAAAAGATCTGTTCTCATCTGATCGCCAGGTAATACTACCGCCATCGACCATATCCAGAGAGGTAAACTCCTCCACCTTCCGCAACGGCTTATGCAAGCCGCCATTGGCAAGCATCGCATACAACCCGGCCAGTTCCTCGGCGGTAACCTCCAGGCCACCGAGGGCGATAGCCAACCCGTAATAGTCAGCATCACGGAGACCGCTGACGCCTGCCTGCTTAAGCAGCTCATGCAGTCCACCGGTTCTGCCAATCCCCCCCACCCCACATCCGCTTCCACATCCACTTCCACGCCCAGTCCCGCCCCCTACCCCACCAACAGCGCTGGGAGCACCATCGCCCAACACCCCTCGCAGCCACTCCTCATGCCGCTGTTTCAGAAGGCCGGCAAGGTACACGGCGGGCACATTCCTGCTCCGATTCAATGCCTCGGTTACAGACAGAGGCCCCACACACTGACCATCGAAGTTTTCAGGGCTGTACGCACCGTATCGTTGGGGGACATCCTTGAGGAGGGTCAAGGGATGAATCAAGCCCTGCTCAATAGCAAGACCGTATATGAACGGCTTGAGAGTGGACCCGGGCGATCTGGGCGCGCTGACTCCATTAACCTGCCCTGAGATTGACCAATCATTGAAATCTGCGGAGCCCACCAGCGCCCTCACCTTCATAGAGTGATAATCGAGCAAGAGCACTGCCCCATTGGAGATGCCCTCAGCCTGGCGTTCCCTGATATGGGTAGCCATATGCTCCTCAAGCAGCCTCTGCAGGTCCAGATCTATGGTTGTGACTACCCTGCTGATCCTATGGGCATATGAATCGGGGCTATCCTGTTCTCCCTGTAGCAAGGCAGGCGGCAGGCCAACAACCGAGGCCACACGTGTATCACCAGCATTACCAGCCGGGTAATGGCCGCCTGCGCTCCCACTCCCACTCCCACTCCCACTCCCACTCCCACTCCCACTCCCACTCCAATCACAACCTTGACCTACGCCACAGGCATGTTTAGCCAGTCTGAGCCGCCCATCAGGGCTCAGTATGGAATCCACCAGGTGCGGGGCATAAAAGGGCAGATCCGCCCTGGTCATCATGCGCAGTGGTGTATCCAGCATGAGCTCAGCGACTTCAGCATCAGGGTGCTCTAAACACCAGAGTTGGCTCAACCGGTTACGGGCCTGCTGCTGCAGGGGCGACTCTCTACCGGTCAGGTCCGGACCTCTCACCGCAGGGCTCTGTGGGATCACACACAGGGACAGCGCCTCAGCCAATCCAAGCTGTGAGGGCTCTTTGCCGAAGTAGATGATGCTGGCAGCCCCCACACCCTCAATGTTCCCCCCATAGGGTGCCAAATTAAGATAGGCCTGGAGAAGCTCATTCTTCGAATAATGGAGCTCAAGCTGAGCTGCCCTCAGCATCTGCATGAGCTTGCCCCCAGGATGGTCTGTTTTCAGACCGAAGCGGAGCCGGGCCAACTGCATGGTGATAGTGGACCCACCCCTACGGGAGCCACCTGAGAGAGTCTGAACTCCAGCCTTTGCCAAGGCTACAGGGTTGATGCCAGGGTGCTTATAATAATGACGATCCTCGTAGAGCAGGGTGGCCTCTACCAGGTGAGGGTGAATTTTATCCAATGGCACAAAGAGCCGGTACCGTTCATCGCCTGCCAGGCTCATGCGGAGCAGCCGGCCTTTGGTATCATAGACTGCGGTGCTGAACGGATATGGCTCCAGCAATAGGGGCCGGGAATAGATGAGCCCTGTTATCGCTGCCGCGGCGAGCAAGAAGGCGACCGCCAACGAGCACACTGGATGGGCTCGCAACCATGAGAGCCAGTTGCGGTGAGGCCGCCCCCCACGGACAACACTCTGCCTATCCTGCCCATCCTGCCCCACCCCGATGTCCCCATTAAACCAGTCCTCTCCCTCTCTCTTTCCTTCCTTCTTCTCCTCCTTCAACCCCTCCAGGACAGGTAGGCGAACATGTGGTTTAATCTCAGACAACTTGCCGTCCTGCATCGCTGAAGAATCACTCAAAGTTCTGCATGCCGCTGCTGCCAGTGCCACCACCGCCAGGAGCAGGAGAGAGGCCTGATTGTTCCCCTGGCGGCGTGTCCTTGACGCTGATACTGCTCCCACCGCTGGAGGCAGCTTTAACCCCCAGTTGGTACATGGCCTGGGCTTTGACTGGCGGGACTCTGTATTCCCCTGGAGCTGTAGCTTTAATTCGATAGCTGGATTCTTGCAGGTCCTCACTGACCCACCCGTAGAAATTTACCCGGTCCTCTCTGGCATCCACGTAGTCGTAAGACCATCCGGACTGGACCAGACCGATGCGACCAGGCCCCACTCCACTGTCTCCTTCATCCTCTCCACTCTTCCGGTCCATTACCAGCTCAAAACCACCCGGCAGCAGGTCTACAATGGCCACATCTCCGGCACCAGTACCACGAGTACCCAGACTGCGAATCTTCAGATGCACCTCCAACTCCTCTCCCAAACCGACCTCCTTGACCACCTTGCCATCAAGGTTGCGGATCTCCCTGTACACCTCCAGGTTCTCCTTCACCAAACCGGTCTCAACCGAATCGAACCCGGACATGACCACCTGGTAAAACAGGGGACTGGGAGCACCCGATACAACCGCAATCTTGGTCGCCTCACCACTGAACTGGACCTCCGGGAACAGGGAATCTGCCTTCTCCCCGGCAAGCTCCAGTTTCCTGCTCTTTCCATCTTTCAGAACCTCAGAGACGGTCACCTTGTCAAGCACAGACTGGGTGGCATCTTGCCCCTGCCCTGCTCCCTGCCCTGCCGCCCCCTGCCCCAGCATCACTGACGCATACGCCTCCAGCCCGTAAATCGAGTAGGCAGAAGAGGTGGTGTTCAAGCCGCCCCTATTGACGCCAGCGACCAGCCCATCAAGCAAGGTAGTACCCACCCTGGACAGCTCACCCGGGAAGTGGTGGGCAACCAGATACAGATACTGACCCAGATACGTCTGGTCGTTGTAGAAGAATCCATCCTCAGGGCCAGTCGCATTCTTCAGGCTACCTCTGATGTCGGTCTGATTGAGCAGCTTCCTGGCATTGGCAGAGTCCTGCACAATCTGCATGGTGGAGGCCATATACACTGCTGCGATATCGAGCTTCCACCGGTCAGGGAAGTTCTGCTCCAGACCTGCACGCAGATCGGCCAGGTCATTGGTCACCAATCGGCCATTCCGTGCCAGGACATACATTGCATAAGCCCGAGTCCGGGCCTGCTCCAGAGTGGCAGCAGGGGTCTCATCTGCGCCACGCCGCATCCGCTGCCCATCCGCACCGACCACTGCTCCGCTGCTCAACCCTTCCAGATAACCGAGCCCCCGGGCGAATGAGCTCTCCTTCACCTGAATACCAGCCTCCCTCACCTCAGTAAGGAAGTGCATAACATAGGCGCTGAGGTGATCATCCCCGACCCCATCGGCAGCCCAGAAACCGAACGCCCCTGCCTGATTCTGGCGCACATAGAGAATTTTCAGGGTGTCAGCAACAATCTCCCCTGACTTTGACGCACCCAGCCCCAGTGAAGCTGGATACTTGCGCAGCAGCAGGGCGGGCACAGCCCTGCTGGTGAGCTGCTCAGTGCACAGGTGGGGGTACTGCTCAAGCCAGGATGACAAGCCCCTGGCGAGCCCCAGCGGAACTGGAGACACGCTGACGCTCAGCCGCCGGTACTGGGGATACAGGTGGCGCTCAATAGGGATCTCCACACGGCCTGCCTTCTTCAACTCGCCGCTTACATAAGTAGTTTCATAGGGATTGAGCGGTCTCACGCTGAGTGACACCCGCCTTGTCGCCGAAATCTTGCCATGCCGCACAGTAAAGGCGATGGTGGCATTGCCAGGGTTATGGGTCGCCCTGAGCCTGAACGAGGCCACCCCCTGCTGCCCCTCAGGGACAGGCAGGTCCACGCTCTGCTCACTACCAACAACCTCCAGCCCCCCCTCCTCAACTGACAAGGTCGCCTTGAGTGTCGCACTCTCCCCTGATCCCTCAATCAGGTTAGCGATGTTCACGCTCACCTGGAACTCATCATCGGGCGCCACAAACAGGGGTACGTTGGGGTTGAGCACCAGAGGCCCACGCACCATCGTGCGCTGGTCCGTACTACCCACAGCACCTGCAGATGAGGCCACAGCCATGACACGGACAGTCCCAGTAAAGTAATCGGGGACACGGTACTTGAGAGTCTGTCGTCCACCACCACCACCACCGCCACCGCCACCACCGCCACCACCACCACCACGCTCGCCAGCGCCCTGCCCTTTTTCAACCCTGATGATGCCAGACCACCAGGCAACCGGGGCATCCTGCTTGCGTCGGAACGGGTTCAGGTTCATGTTCAAACCATCGCCATCATCGCC
>CAYZFJ010000124.1:5882-7898 GCA_964477705.1 uncultured Myxococcia bacterium
GACCAGGCTGTGTTCCGGCAGAATCAAATCAAGAATCTGGGCGGTCTGCACCTCAAGGGCCCGTTTGGCCAGAAAATGAGACAGAGGGTTGGGGGTCTTGTAGCCAGTGACCTGCAGGATACCCTCATCAACAGCAAACACCACCACTGAGGCAGGCTTGTCAACCTCAACCTCCATGACCAGCTCCTCACCTGGCTCAACCCTGTCGGGCACTTTCAGCCCAACGCCAATAGTCCTCTCTCTGTGCTCCAGGTTAAAGGGAACCACCCCATAGCTCAGAGGGCTAACATAGATCTCCCGACTATCGGGTGCCCTGGTCAAAGTTACAGACAGATACCCGTTAGACTTGATCCCTTCTGGTATGCGGATGGTCTGCACGCTGCTGGTAGTATCCATAGTGAACCACTGGTGGCCGTGGACCTTGTCGCTCTCAATGGTGATCAGGCCGCTCCCCGCATAAGGGGCAGAGATGCTCACCGTGGCCACATCCCCGGTCCGGTAGTCCTGCTTGTCCAGCTTGAGGATCAGCTCCCCATCACGCTCCAGGTTGTGGGAGAGATTGGCTTCACCTGCCACAGAATACTCAATCCGTGCCAGCTCCAGGTCATCTCCGGGGCGGGTGATGGAGAGCACAAATACACCTGGGGTTTTCGTGTTAAGCCTGAACCTGTCCCCTCCTTTTGTATCCTTCTTCAGGGAGACAGACTTCTTCTCCGACACAATCTCCTTGGGCACAGACTGATAAGCATAGGTACCGTCCGGCTGCTGCATGAGCACAGACACATGCTTCTTCTCACGGAGAGTGGCCGTCAGGTCCGGCACATCAACCCGCTTCAGATCGGACCCGACCCCCACCAGCCTGATGTTATATTGCCCGCCCTGATTAATATAGTGCAGAGCGCTCTCGGCATCGTACCCCACCAGGTAATCCATGGGCGAGACCATGATGGTGCTCTGGCTGCTCACTCCTCTTCCACCGCCCAACTCGTAACCATTGGCGGTGAACTGGAGCTGAAAGGTGGCCTTGTCGAACTGCTGAAGGGCCAGCGGGAACTCAACCACCCCGTCACTGGAAGTAACCATGGGCCCTAGCTGTTGCTCGTACACCTCGTCCAAAAGGTTGGAGTTGCGGAAGGTGTAGCCCTCATAGCCAGCCAGTACGGGATGCTTCGGCCTGAGCACCATAACCCCATCCACCTGGTGGTTGGCGGCCGGTGTGCCAAACAGATTGTGGAGCACGGCCCTGGCCTTCAGCCCATCTGGCTTGACCCACCCTCCGGCCACACGGGCATCCGGGCTGAACCCGGTCGTCATCCGGAGCCGATCCGGGAGGAACTCCTCCACATGGATTGTGACCGAATCGAGAAACTCGGACTGCCTCAATCTGTTATCGACCAGATATGCGCTCACTGTGTAGTTACCGGTAGCGCCAGTCCGCTCCGTGGTGTGGCTTACCTCGATGAATCCGTCCCCGTTGAGCTTGTGGACTCTGCGATAGACCTCCGTGTTCCGGGCGTCATTAATCACCACCATCACCGGAAGGTCGGCGACCGACTGGCCCCAGTCCATGGGCTTGACCATGATCCCCGCATGGAACGTTTCCCCAGGTCTGCAGATGCCACGGTCCGAGAACAGGTACGCCCTCAGCCTGCCCGACATGCCACCAGTCCAGATGCCTCCCACATCGAACCGGCTGTAGTTGAGATTGCGGCTGTACATGTTCAGTGGGAGATACGAGAGGTCGCCACCCTTGCGAACGATCAAGGCGACCGGGAAACGCTCGGCCTTGAAGTCGGCCAGGCTGGGTATGGTGGCCACACCGTCGGCGCTGGTCCGAGCCCGCAGCACTGTGAGCCCGTTCTTGCCCAGGACCTCCACGTCTGCACCGCCCACGGGGGCGCCTGTAGAGATTGACTGGACAAAGACCTGGCGGGTGCCATCGGCTTCAACCTTGTCGAGAATTCCCAGGTCGGTGATCAGGATCAGGCGATGGTCCTGAAGGCTTCCAGCATGATA
>CAYZFJ010000124.1:7908-10132 GCA_964477705.1 uncultured Myxococcia bacterium
GCGGTGATTGCCGTCCCAGTCTCCCTCCTCACCTTCACCATAACCTTCTCCTTCTCCTTCGTATTCATCAAGACCGTCATGGTCTTCATTCTCACCGTTATCGTCGCTGTCACCGTCGCTGTCATCATCGCCATCACGCCCCCTCCCCTCCTCTCCATCAGCCTCTGGCGGCTGCCAATCCTCCACCCGCAGCAAGAAAAGCCCCCGCATCTCATTCCCCTGCCCGGTCCTCAGGTGTTTATTAAAATCCACACCTGTGTAGGAGGTAACCTTGGCACTCCCCGGATCAAGAACCCGCTCCTCGGTGAAGATCTCTGCAAGGTTCTCTTCATTGTATTGGTAAGTCACAAACCTTGGATTCTGAAAATCGCCGGTTGTGAGACTGAGCAGGTTGTTAATCTGATCAGGCAGTATGCGTGACAGACGCAGCCGAATCCCCTCCAGCCCTCGCACCGCCAGTGAGAGCTGCTTCTCACCGGCCAGACTCAGGATTGCCCCGTCATGCATGATCTCCAGTTTCCGGGTAAACTGAGGCACAGTGAGGATGGTATCCCAGTTGTTGGAGAGCATATATCCACCCCAGGACTCAGTACCAGCCTTGAGCCTTACCAGAATCTGCCTTCCTGGCTCCACCGCCATCCGCATGGTGTGGGTCTCCTCATACTCCTTCTCGGTCGGCAGGGGGTGGAGCGAAATCTTAGACTTATTGTTAAGCAGAGACTCACTCACCTCGCCCGGACTATACCAGTGATAGTTCTTGACCAGAGACTGCCCGGGCAGGGCGGGCTTATCCTTAGGCAGGACCCAGGCCTGAATGTTCCTGGCCAGCACAGGCTGTGACACTGGCGGCTTGGTGGCATAGAAGATGATGTGCTCCCCCACCCCACGCTCATTATCAACCACATCTATGGTCGCAGACTTGACCCGGAAGGCGCTGTAACGGCCCGGAACTTCCACATCAGCCACAATCTGGTTCCTGGTGGCGTTACCACCTACTGTGGAGGTCACCCCATCATCAATGGAGATACGGAGCTTCTGCATATCAGCGGCCATCTGGAGGTTTTCAGATTGGATGTATGCCTCAACCCCATATTTGTCATACCTTACAGTGAACTTGCACTCCTTGAGCAACTGCTCTGGCCTGGCTTGGCTCCCTGCACCCTCTGCTTCATCTCTTGGCTTGACGCTGTATAACCCGACCTTGACCCTGCTCTCCAGACTCTCCCTGGTAACAGGGTGGGTAAAACGAAAGCTGGCCACCCCTGTCTTACCATCGGCATTTACAGGGTCCTGGTGAAACCTGGCCTCTGCCAGCACCCCAGCAAACTCGTGGGTGGTAAATGTCAATTTATACTTTTCAAGGATGACGTGACTGGCCAGAAGGAACTGTTCAAGTCTGATGTTGTATTCCTGGCCTGCGGGCCAATGGGCCTGGGGCTTAAAGATGAGGCGATCATCACTCTGCCATTGCCAGGTGCCGGCTGCGGCTGGTTTAAGGGTGATGCCTTCGGTAACACTCTTGCCGATCATTGGCAGCGGTGCCACAGAACCGCCAAAGCTAATCTCCAGCCAACTTGGCTCTGGCTCCTCATATTCATAGGTTGGGAGGCTGGGAACATATAAGGACACAGCAACTTTGGGTGGCTCCTCTGACTTGTCGAACACGCCGCTCAAGACAAGAAGGGCGATAATGCCTGCCACCAGGCCCAGGCCAACAAGAGCTGCCACACCGTGGCGTGGGTTAGCCAGCCATCGCCCCCATGCGCCCAGTCGTTGGGCGGTATTCCTGATCCATGGTGGAGCACTCCAGCGCAACTGGAAATTGCCAAACACCTTGGCGAGAAAGCCCTTGAACCGGTTGGGCTTAGGGTTGAGGTCGTTCTTATCCATGGTATAACCACCTCACATGCATGACAGTCAGTTGGGTAGAAAGAAATTACCAAGCATGAACCAGTTGGAGATCTTCTTAAAATCGAACATGGCCCTCACGATCCCCCCAAGGCAATATTAATAACACAACTGATGAAAATACTGACGGCAGGAAACCACCCTCGTGGGAATAATTTGGATAAGCGAATTTTCAACTTCAAAGGAGGAGAAATCTTCAACATTGGAAGCTACAACCTTGAGGGCATGGCATGCCGCATATGTGTTCTTTTAAGGCAGGTTAATTTCAATAATTGTTTGGGCGGTTTGGGTGCACCGCTAACGAAGGGCACGGCAT
>CAYZFJ010000125.1:0-4362 GCA_964477705.1 uncultured Myxococcia bacterium
GATAAGGTGCTTGATGGCTTGGTGGCATGGAGTTGAAGCTTAACCGAACACACATTCGGCATGCCGTGCCCCTACAGGCGTTGGGAGGGAGGTGTGGCGTGTGAGGGAGTGTGGTACCAGATCCATATCGGAACAGACATGATAAGGTGCTTGATGGCTTGGTGGCATGGAGTTGAGGCTTAACCGAACACACATTCGGCTTCACACGCAATGTAAACCATTGATAGTGCACACCAATGCAATGGCAACATTTGAGAAATGTTGGCGGCAGCGCCTAGAGCAGGCAGGATTAGTGATGAATTCAAAGAACATACGGTGCAAAAAATGCCAAGAATAGTGTATGGTTTCACGATTTTTGTTCTTGAAGCTTAGATAGCAGTTGCATCGGCCAGAGTTGCTACTAGGTTTTGTGGAAGGTTTTTTCTTATGATTACTGAAATGGATAAATTAACTCTTGAACAGATGAAGCGGCAGATTAAGCGACGCAGGACATTTGCAATCATCTCTCACCCGGATGCAGGCAAGACTACCCTCACTGAGAAGCTGCTCCTTTATGGAGGCGCCATCCACATTGCCGGTTCAGTTAAATTGAAGAAGGGGGCTGGACGACAGACTACCAGTGACTGGATGGATCTGGAAAAGCAGCGGGGGATCTCTGTTTCTACCAGCGTGCTGCAATTTGAGTTTCGGGATCGACGTATGAACCTGCTCGACACCCCGGGGCACAACGACTTCAGTGAGGATACATACCGGACCCTATCCGCAGTGGACGGGGCAGTGATGCTTATCGACAGCGCCAAGGGTATTGAGCCTCAGACTATCAAGCTGTTTCAAGTTTGCCGTTTGCGGAACATACCCATCGTTACTTTCATCAATAAGATGGATCGTGATGGCAGGGATCCGGTTGAGCTTCTCGACGAGATTGAGAATGTGCTCGGCATACCATGCACACCCGCTACATGGCCCATTGGATCTGGCCCATCTTTCAGGGGCGTCTATGATCGATGGAATAATCGGCTCCTTCGGTTTGAGCGAGGTGAAGGCGGCTCTCACCCGGCCCCTATGGCTGTAGGAGACGTTAACGATCCAGCCTTCAAGGAGGAGATCGGAGCCAGGAACCATGATCAGCTTGTTGAGGAGCTTGCCCTCCTCGATGCCCTTGGCCCTTTTGATCAAGACCGGTTCATGGCCGGGCAGCTTACGCCTGTGTTCTTTGGCAGTGCCATTAACAATTTCGGGGTGGAGCCGTTCCTTGATGTGTTCGTGGACTTGACACCCGGACCTCAGGCCAGGCCTACTGTGGCCGGTGAGCCCCAGTCTCCCTATGAGCCGTGGTTCTCTGCGTTTGTGTTCAAGATTCAGGCCAATATGGACCCCCGCCACCGGGACAGGATCGTGTTCGCACGGGTCTGTTCGGGCAAGTTCGAGCGAGGGATGGAGGTAACCCACTGTCGGACCGGGCGCCCCATGACTCTTGCCAAATCGGTACAGTTCCTGGCTCAGGAGCGGGTACAGATTGATGAGGCATACGCAGGAGACATAATCGGGCTATGGGACTCGGGCAACCTGCGCATTGGTGATAGCCTGAGTACGGGACCGGCCGTGGAATTTGAAGGGATTCCCAGGTTCTCACCAGAGCATTTTCTGCGGATCAGACTGGCAGACCCCATGAAGCGCAAGCAGTTGAAGAAGGGGTTGGAACAGCTCTCTGAGGAGGGAGCGGTTCAGTTGTTTAATGATCGGCTTCGCCTTGAGAGTCCGGTGCTTGGTGCGGTGGGTGTGCTCCAGTTCGAGGTTACCCAGCATCGGCTGGCCAACGAATACGGTGTATCAGTGCAGTTTGATTCACTACCTTATAATATCGCCAGGTGGATTGAGGGTGATGTGAACCTTGATCGATTCGAAAAGCCGGGGCGCAGCACCTGCGTCATCGACGTGGAAGGACGGCCCCTGGTGCTGTTCACCAACGACTGGTCCTTGAGGATGGCCCAGGAAGACAACCCCAACCTCAAGTTCATCGCCGCAGTTCAGCCTGGCCGAGCCATCAAAACCGCCGCCTGATCACCAGCTTCTCAGCTCCCTCACTTACACAGCCCTGTTCATCCCAGCTTATATGCCCTCTGGACCGAAGCTGCGCAAATCATCATCTTGTCAGCTTCCTCCCATATGGAATCGCATCATTCGCCCCTATATGCCCAGGCCCCAGTAGGCTCCTCATGTACTCATCTCTTAACCATCCATCAACACTCATCATCCATTGTCTCAAGCAGAAAGCTGACCGGGCGAAAACCGTCATTACAAGAGATCATGGCTGATCTCTTGTTTTTCATCCAACCATTAAATAAGTCTTCGCCCCCGTGAGCAAGCGTCATGACAAACGGTGAGAGATTATCCCATGCGCTATCGCAAAACCCTTCCGGTTTCTGCCAGCCATTGGCTATAAACACTTGCCCCTTAACCATATCGCAGGCATGAGTAATGGGGTTTTCGTATTTTTCCATCAAGTCTTTATAATAAGCTATCCTCATGACTGTAATTTTTACTTTTTTCATTGTGATCTTGCTTAATCCTGAATTTGTTTACCTAACAAGTTTGATTATTATTTCTGAATCCTGAATATTGTTTCTAACTTTGATTTTTTAGACATGATTAGTACATTAATTGTTGTATTTAGCATGTTTTTTCTGGGGGGTAACATGATACCCGGGTAAATCCCGTGACAGCATCACAACCGTCTCCACATGGCTGGTGTGTGGGAACATGTCTACGGGCTGTATCTGCTTGACCTGGTAGCCAAGTTGGACCAGGAGATTCAGGTCCCGGGCCATGGTGCTCGGGTTGCACGATACGTACACGATCCGGGGGATTCCGCACCGGGCGATGGCGGTGAGGAGCTCTGGACCGCATCCTTTGCGGGGAGGGTCAACTACCACCACTGAGTTGTGTTCATTGATGATGGTCTGATTTGGGGCAGTGGCAGTGGTCGGGGGGGCAGTCAGACCCAGCAAGGCTGGCATGACCTCTTCGGCTCTCCCCCCATGAAACTCTGCATTGGTGATTCCATTCAGGACCGCATTTTGGCGGGCATCTTCTACTGCAGGGACCACCGATTCCACACCGATTACTCTGCTGGCGTGGTGGGCCAGATAGAGGGAGATGGTGCCCACTCCGCAGTACAAATCAAACAGGGTAGTGCCAGTGCCGGCGCTGTTGCCGGCGTCTCTATCACTCCCATTATCCTCAAGCCCCGAGTATTCCAGGACCTTGTCGTAAAGAATCCGGGTCTGCACGGGGTTCACCTGGTAAAAAGAGTTTGGCGACAGGTGAAACACCAGCTCTCCGATACGCTCCTCCAGGCTTGACGCCCCCCACAGTGGCTTGTTGATCTGCCCCAGGATGGTGTTCCCCCTGGTGGTGTTGATGTTTTGCACAATGCCGCACACCATAGGGAGATGTTTGCGTAATTGGGCAACCAGTTCTTCCCGCTGGGGCAACTCTGGCCCATTGGTGATCAGCACAATGACAGATTGCTGAGAGGTAAATGAGGTGCGGATCAGGATGTTGCGCATCACCCCGTACCCCGTCTTTTCGTCATAAATGCTGATCTCAAGGGTTTGCAGCAAGTCCCTGACCACATTTACGATAGCAGTGTTGTGAGGGTGCTGTACTGGGCAGCTCTCCATATTGATCAGGTTATGGCTGCGCCTAGCAAAGAACCCGGCTACCACTTTGCGGCCAGCTTTGCCAAAGGGTACCTGGGTCTTGTTCCGGTATTCCCAGGGGGATTCCATGGCTATGATGGGGTGGATGGGGACATGGGCCAGGTTGGGGTACTGGCTGAGGGCCTTCTTGACCAGCTCGTCCTTGACGGTCAGTTGGTGGTGGTAGTCGATGTGCTGGAGAGGGCATCCCCCGCACTGGCTGTAGATGTTGCATGGCGGGCTGGTGGTGCGCCATGGGGAGGGGTGTTCAATCTGTTGTAGCAGCGCCCTTGCGTAGGTCTTTTGGCGGGAGATCACCTTGGCGACCACCCTGTCGCCAGGCGCTGTGAACGGGACCAGGATTGGGAATCCTTCAGGCGTGCCATGGTAGTGACCCAGTCCTTCACCCTCCTCGTCCAATGAGTCGATCTCTAGCGCTACTGTCTGCCCCACTCTGGGGAGCATGGTAGAGCTGGCACGGCCTGGAGTGGGTGGGTCAATCGGAGCACACCCGCTCCCTGAATTCACCAAGTTTATCTTATTCGAGCACCGCTTATTCAAGATACCAATCCAATCTAATTCAAACTGATCCAATCGAAAGATTATAATTCGGTTCAGCATAGCACAAGGAGTGCAAACTTGTATTCCCTGTAAGGGGTTA
>CAYZFJ010000125.1:4372-6123 GCA_964477705.1 uncultured Myxococcia bacterium
AGGGGTTAATGGAATAGACGGTCATTCCTGCTTCCATGCGGTCTGACCCGCCACCATTCTTCTCTCATTGTTTTGATCATGGAATGTACCAATTGGAGAAGATGCGATGAACAGAACAGGAACGGCTCACTGGGAAGGTGGTTTCAAGGGAGGTAAGGGAGTCTTGTCCACTCAGTCCGGTGCATTGGATAATGTCACCTACTCGGGAAGAAGCAGATTTGAAACTGAACCTGGTACTAACCCTGAAGAGCTGGTGGCAGCAGCTCATGCAGGCTGTTTTACCATGATGATAGCGGTGCTGCTAGAGGAGAAGGGACTGGCAGCCAGGACTCTGGACACCAAGGCTAATGTGAAGCTGGAAAAGCTGGAGGATGGTTATGCCATCACGGCTGTTCATCTGGATGTGACCGGCAGCGGTGAGGGTATCAATGCGGAGATCTTCGAGGAAGTGGTGGGCAATGCCAAGGAAGTATGCCCCATCTCCAGGCTGCTGAGGGGGAGCGCCAAAACCACGAGTGAGGCCCACTGGAAGTGACAGGTTGAAAGTTTGAAGTCGAAGTTGAGAGCAGGAATATGCAACTCTCCTGGCCCACCCACCCAATACCGCCCTCCCAACGCCTATAGGGGCACGGCATGCCGTGCCCTTCGTCAGCGATGCACCCAACCAGCCACGCTGCATGCTGTGCCATTATCGCCAGCGGCTCAATTAACCAGTCACCTGTCATTTGAAATACTCAATTAATAATTAGGAATGTACACTCACTGCTTAATACGTTATCAGTTAGTGGTTATACGTTGGAGAAGAGCCACATGGAAAATCATCGGGACTTAAACACCCTATCTGTCGTCAATGCCCGAACTCATAATCTGAAGGGCATCACTGTCCATATTCCCAAGAATAGACTAGTTGCGTTTACAGGAGTGTCAGGCTCTGGAAAGTCCTCCCTGGTTTTCGACACCATTTACACAGAAGCCCAGCGGCAACTCATTGATACTTTTAGTACCTTTGCCAGGCGCCGCCTCCCAAAGCTCTCCAGACCCGATGTGGACCAGATCCACAACCTGGCCACCGCCATTGTTATTGACCAGCAGCGGCTGGGCCGTAACCTCCGCTCAACCGTAGGTACTGCCACCGAGATCTATACATATCTGCGGTTGCTCTATTCCAGATGCGCTCGCCCCTTTATCGGGTGGTCCTTCAAGTATTCCTTTAACCATCCAGAGGGGATGTGCCCTGCATGCAGCGGACTGGGTAAACGGATAAGGATCAACGAAGACCTGTTGCTGGACCGGTCAAAATCGCTGGTGGAAGGAGCAATCACCCACCCTGATTACAAGGTCGGGGGCTACTACTGGCGGGATACTACCAGTTGCGGCGTGTTCGACCCTCATAAGCCCCTTGAACAGTTTACCGACCATGAGATGCAACTTCTGCTTCATGCGGAAGGGATCAAACTGGCTAAGGAGCATGTGGGTGTTACCTATTCCAAGAAATTCGACGGTATAGTCACCAGGCTGGAGCGCCTGTATATAAATAAAGCTCAGGATGAGCTGCCCCAGGCTCGCAAGGATGCCTATGAGAAGTACCTAATGTACGGTGACTGCGACATCTGTAATGGGGTTCGGCTGAGGCCTGAGGTTCTTCAGGCTCGCCTCCTCGGGAAGAATATTGCTGAGCTGTGCGCCATGGAACTTCCTGAGCTGGACCACTTTCTATTCCGTGTTGAGAGGGAAGGGGGAGGCAATGGGGA
>CAYZFJ010000125.1:6133-7072 GCA_964477705.1 uncultured Myxococcia bacterium
CGAAACGGGACACTCCGTGGGAGGCACCATTTCCTTTCCTGTGTGGGGGGGGGGGGGGGGGCAAGGGGGGGGGGGGGGGGGGGGGAGAATGAGAGTGAGGTAACCAGGCCCATGGTGCGGAAGATGCGTAGCATTCTTGGACACCTGATTGAGATTGGGGTGGGGTATCTTACCCTGAATCGAGCGGTCTCCACACTGTCGGGCGGAGAGTCCCAGCGAGTAAAGATGGCTCGCCAGTTAGACTGTGAACTGACCGGTATGCTCTATATTCTGGATGAGCCTTCAATAGGCCTTCATCCCAGGGATACGGCCCAGTTGATTAGCATGTTGCACAGGCTGCGGGACAGGGGAAATTCGGTGTTTGTGGTGGAGCATGATTACTCGGTAATAGAGGCGGCTGATTGGGTAGTCGATATTGGTCCCCAGGCTGGTGTCAACGGGGGGCAGGTCTGTTTTTGCGGTACTGTTGATGAGCTGAGCAGGTCGGATTGTTTGACGGGGCGGATGATGGTTGGAGCGGCGAGCAGGGCTGGGGCTGCTGGGGCTGCTGGGGGCGGGGCAGGTGCGGGTGCGAGTGCGCAGATGACACTGGCCGTGAGAGGAGAGCATTCTCCAAGACAGCCAGTTGGCTGGTTCCAGATAAGAAACGCCAATGCCAACAACCTGAAAGATGTGAGCGTAGATATCCCCAAAGGGGTGCTGACCTGCATTACTGGCGTGGCTGGTAGTGGCAAGAGCTCACTCATCCATGAAGTATTCATCAAAAAACATCCGGACGCGGTGGTCATAGACCAACAGGCTGTGGGCAAGAACAGCCGCTCGAATCCCCTGACTTACACCGGCGTCTTCGACCGGGTGCGTAAGGAGTTCAGCAAGGCCACTGGTCAGCCCGCATCCCTGTTCAGCTTTAACTCTGCCGGTGCATGCCCCACATGCAAG
>CAYZFJ010000125.1:7082-10040 GCA_964477705.1 uncultured Myxococcia bacterium
GTGGAGATGAACTTCATGGACGACATTGAGGTCGTCTGCGCTGATTGCGATGGCAAGCGTTACACGGACGAGGTGCTTGCCTTGAAATACAAGGGGAAGAACATCTTTGAATGCCTCTCCATGACTGCGGAGCAGAGCGCCGCCTTTTTCAAAGACAGGGCAATTGCCGCTCAGATGAACCTGCTCTCCCGTGTGGGTCTCGGGTATCTCCAACTGGGGCAGTCCCTCTCCACCCTCTCTGGTGGTGAAGCCCAGCGCCTCAAACTTGCCGGAGAGCTGGGGCGCAAGGGAAACCTTTATGTGCTGGATGAGCCCACCACCGGCCTCCACCGGGCCGATATTGATCGGCTGATGGAGATTGTGGAGGAGCTGGTGGAGCAGGGTGGTAACAGCGTAATTATTATCGAGCACAACCTGGATGTGGTGATGCGTGCGGACTGGGTTATCGATCTGGGGCCGGAGGGCGGCTCCGGAGGAGGGCAGGTGATTGCCCAGGGGCCTCCTGCCAGGATAGCCCAGTGCTCACACAGCCACACCGGGCGACACCTGAAGGATCTGCTTGCCAGACTGCATGCATCAGTCATTCAAGCCCCATAAGCCTGCTGGTCCTCTTGCTGCATATTTTTTTTTGCCATCATTTTCAACCTTGATGGATGGAGGTCTCCCAGTGCCCGAATTGCCCGAAGTTGAAATAGCCCGCCGCCAGCTCACCAGATGGATGGCAGGCCGTAGAATTGCTCATGTTGTTGCGCAAAAAACTCGAGTCTTGCGTGGGACTTCTCCGCAGCAACTGGTGGCTGCGCTGGAGGGACGTACTGTCTTGTCTGCGCAGCGCAGGGGCAAGGTGCTGCTCCTCGGTCTCGATAATCACCATGGGTTGATGATTCATCTGGGCATGACCGGCAAATTTGTCCTTGGAGCCAAATCAGAGGAAGCCCCTCCTCCTTTTGCCCGGACCAGCTTCACCTTGGAAGAATCAGGTCAGACCATTCATTACGTGGATATGCGGGTATTCGGCAGGCTGCTCCCGGTTGCCACTGACCAGATTGACCAACTGCCCCAGGTCCGCAGTATGGGGCCGGACCCCCTGCTCGACGGGCTTACCCCGGCCATGCTTGCCGCCCGCCTGCGAAACACAGCCCGACCGGTTAAGGTAGCCCTGATGGATCAGGCCGTGGTGGCAGGTGTCGGCAATATTCAGGCCACCGAGGCTCTGTGGCGAGCCTGCATACCACCCGACCTGCCAGCCCGGGAGCTGGATGATCAGGATCTGGAGCGACTTGCCCCTGCCATCATCGTCAGCATTAAGGAAACCCTGGCTGCCGACCTGGACAGTGATGAGATGCACTACCTGGAAGAATCAGGCACAGAAAACCCATTCATCATCTATCGGCAGCATGGCACACCCTGTCCCCGCTGTGGCACCACCATGGAGCGCACCGTTCTGGGAGGCAGGGGAACAGTCTTCTGCCCTTCATGCCAGAGCCATGACCGCCGCAGTAGCAGATGTTTTCAATTTCCTGAGCCGTGAATAAAATGGGCGCAATGCTTCTTTAAGCCGGCAGTATGCGTAGGCCAGATATCCCTTGAGTGTGGTGTTGAACAGGTAGATATCGTACACATCCTGAACAACCGGTTTCCAACTCTGGAGCCATGGGGGTGCGGTCACTGCGTTGATGGTGTGGATAAGGGGATCTTCAATACATCTCTCCACAAGAAAATGGTGGATCAGCTTGCCCGGCGAATATTTGGCAAACGATTCATCATAGCCAATTTTGATACCGTAGGCTGTTCCTGCAGAGATGATGGCAAAGATGGCAGCGATAGCCTTGCCATTAGAACGGAGCAGGGCAATCCTCGCCGAATTGGTCACTGCATAGGTTTCAAGCAGAATCCTGTAAAAACGTGTGATCTCCGGGTTGGAATTGATGGAGGATTTTCTCATCCCCTTCCAGCCGGAGCCCTCCACCATGATGAACTCTTCAAAACACCGGGCAAGCTCATCCGGTTCTCTGGCCCACACCCACTCAACAGGCCCCAGTTTGCCAAGCCGGCTCCTGGCATTATTGATACCCGTTCGATAGTGGCTGGTTAAGCTTCCCAAGGTCTTTTCCAGGTCTGAGATCGGCATGCTGTAGCAGGAGCGCATCTTCTCTTTGATGAACATATGGGGTGATTCAGGCTGGGTGACCACATCTAGAATTGGTGAGTCGTCCAGGGTCTGGGGGAGCACCAGACAGTCCCAGTTCCATCTCCTTTTGTCGCTGTGCAGGAATCTGAGCATTTCCTTTAGGGTGAAATCCGGATCCAGATCACCTGCCAACACCAAATCCCCGAAGTGGGAGTGCCTGTGCTGGGGGATCTCCAGGGTGTTCAGGCTGAGCGAACCGATGGTTCGGACCCCAGGCTTCAGGGGGGCGATAAGGACCGGCTGATTCGGGGGCTGGTCAAGGTCCTTGTCTCTGTAACCAATTATTACCGAGGTCCGGGTGTATTCGCTCTCAAATGCTTTAAGATGTACAGCATGCCATTCAAATTGATGAAAATACCGTTTGATGATGGCTCTGTCTGCAACCATGTCCCATTGTGGCTTGATGGCTTCCAAGCTACTTTTCCCCTCGAACACCCTGAATTGGAGCGGGGCGGGCGGCTTCTTGCCGCCACTGTTCTGATGATCTTCGTTCTTGGGAATGTGATGCTTCCATGGAACATTCATTTTTAGTCCTTTGGGGGAAGAGCAGCATGAGTTTCAACTCTATGTGCCGCTTCATGAACCATCTATGGCATGCGTGTTCGGTAAAGCTTCAATTCCATATCACCAAGCCCTTAAACGCCCTATTACATCTGTTGCGGTTTGGGTCTGGTGCTATACGTCCTTCCCCAATGTCTCGTAGGTGGCGGGAGAGGTGGTATTGCTTCGGTCAACGGTCTCGCATGAAACCCACCCCGGTGGGGTGG
>CAYZFJ010000126.1:0-10029 GCA_964477705.1 uncultured Myxococcia bacterium
ATCGTCCCCAGTCGCCCAGATGTATGCTGTCTGGGTCGATGCTGATTTCGCCCAGCTTCGCTTCCCGGGAGGTTGGGAATGGGGCAATCATGATTGATTCCACATCCTCACCGATTCTCTTGGGTAGCTGCTGCCAGATCTCCTCTGTGATATGGCACATGAAGGGGTGAAGCAGCCTGAGGGCGGAGTCTAGAACCCATGCCAGAGTCCCTCTGGTGTTCTCCTTTTCACCGTGGGCTCCGTCGGTCCTGTCGTACAGGATTGGTTTGATCAGTTCCAGGTACCAGTCGCAGAATTCATGCCAGAAGAATTGATAAATGGTGCTGGCGGCATCGTTGATTCGGAACTCTTCCATGGAGGTGTTGACCGCCTCGATGGTTCTGGCGAGCCTGCTCAGTATCCACCTGTCAGCCAGGCTGCCGGCTGTGGGGTAGGCGGCCTGTTCTTCAAGAGAGGCCAGGTGGGGTATTGCAAATCTGGCCGCATTCCAGATCTTGTTGCAGAAGTTGCGGTACCCTGCCACCCAGTCCAGGTTGAGCTTCAAGTCCCGCCCAGGTGCTGCGAGGGTCGCCAGGGTAAACCGCAGGGCGTCTGCACCATACTGCTCTGTAATCTCCAGGGGGTCGATCACGTTGCCCCGGGTCTTGCTCATCTTGTGGCCATGGGCATCCCGCACCATTCCGTGGAGGTAGACGTCTGCAAAAGGTACCTCTCCCATGAAGTGGATACCCATCATCATCATTCTGGCGACCCAGAAGAACAGTATGTCAAAGCCTGTCTCAAGGACGGATGTGGGGTAGAAGGTCTTTAGCTCCGCTGTCTCTTCCGGCCACCCCAGGGTGGAGAAGGGCCACAGGGCGCTTGAGAACCACGTGTCGAGTACGTCCTCGTCTTGCTTCAGTCCATGGGCACCACACTTGACGCATTGGGTTGGGTCTTCACGCCGAACCATGATCTCCCCGCAGTCAGGGCAGGTCCAGGCTGGGATGCGGTGTCCCCACCACAACTGGCGAGAGATGCACCAGTCCTTGATGTTCTCCATCCAATGGAAGTAGACCTTTTCGTATTGATCAGGTGTGATTCTGGTGCGGCCAGAACGAACCGCCTCGATGGCCGGTGCCGCCAATGGCTCAGTCTTGACGAACCACTGCATGCTCAAGAGAGGCTCAACAATCGACTCGCACCGTTGACACTTGCCTAGCGACATCAGGTGGTCCTTGCGGCCTCTGAAGAGCCCTTTGTCCTCAAGCGCTTTCACCACAGCGCCCCTGGCCTCATCCACTGTCAATCCCTGGAAGGGGCCGCCATTCTCGTTGAGGGTGCCATCCTTGTTCAGGATGTTGATCATGGGCAGGTTGTGGCGGATGCCGGTCTCGAAGTCGTTAAAGTCGTGGGCAGGGGTTACCTTGACTGCGCCGGTGCCAAAGCTGGGGTCAACCAGGATTGGGTCTGCAATGACCGGGAACTCCCGATCCACAAATGGATGCTTGAGTTTCTTGCCGATCAGGTGCTTGTAGCGCTCATCGTCGGGGTGCACGGCGACGGCGGTGTCTCCCAGCATGGTCTCTGGCCGGGTGGTAGAGACTATCAGCTCACCACCACCTTCCAGGGGGTAAGCGAAGTCCCACATGCTCCCTTTGACGTTCTCTTCGTGGTTGACCTCCAGGTCAGAGAGGGCGGTGCTGCAACGGGGGCACCAGTTGATCAGCCGCTCTGCCCTGTAGATGAGGCCCTCTTCATGCAGACGGACAAAGACCTCTCGGACTGCCTTCGACATGCCCGGGTCCATGGTGAACCGTTCCATGTCCCAGTGGAGGGAGCACCCCATCACCTTGAGCTGCTCCTTGATGCGTCCGCCGTACTTTTCCTTCCATATCCATACCCGCTTGAGGAACTCTTCTCGCCCAAGCTCATGGCGGGTGACCTGTTCAGTCTGGGCCAGGTGTCTCTCGACCACCATCTGGGTGGCAATCCCTGCGTGGTCGCTTCCGGGCAGCCAGAGGGTGTTGTAGCCGGACATCCGACGCCACCTGATCAGGGCGTCCTGGATGGTGATGGTCAGGGCATGGCCCATATGGAGGCTGCCGGTAACATTCGGTGGGGGGATGACAATGGTGTATGGCGGCTTATCACTTTTGCTGTCAGCTTTGAAGTAGCCGCTGCTGTCCCAGATTGGGTACCATTTCTTTTCAACGTCACCGGGTTCATATGCTTTAGGCAGATTGCCGTTCTCTATTAAATTGTCCTGCATTTTGTACTTGCCTGTCTTCTAGTGAGCAGAATAGTGCCCGGATTATGACATGATTTTATCATGCGTCAAGGCGTGGGATGCCCCATAATCTCCACCAGATTATCGCACAACTGGACTCAACGCCTTTAGGGGGGCTTCAGTTTTGCAGATTCATTATCCTCTGTGCTCTCTGCTTTAGTGTCTGGGGAGTATTTTTTCCAGTTTTTGGTGACAGAGGTCGGGGGGGTGAGGGGTCACCTGGGGAGTTCTGCCCGTTTGGGGTGACAGAGGTCGGGGGTAAGTAGTTATCTGGATGCTGCGGCTTTACATGTGATGGGGTGAACGTTGCGGAACAATGAATGAGTGCACGGTGGTGATTCAGGGGGAGGAGTGGTGCAGTTGCATGGTGCGGCCGGTTTTGATGGCGGTCTTGCCGAATTTGGTGCGGATGCTGTCCATGGCTGCGGTCAGGTCTTCGCAGACGGTCTGTGGGGGGTGGGCCGCCGTGGTGGCTGCCATCTCCGTGGTGGGGTAATCTGGGCTGGTGTGGATAACGGGCCAGGTCGGGATTGCAGCACCACCCGCTCCTCCTGTAATTTGGGCACCCGCCGGAGCCCCTCCTGCCTCTTCGCAGTATGCGGGGAACAGCTCCAACTGGGCGGGTGGGTAGGTCACCAGCCCAGCGCTCAATTTCAGGTGGCGAATCCGCCCCCTCCGGTTGAATGCGGCCGCATGCAAGGCACATCTGGCTGCCTCGAAAAGGGCCAGGTCCATGGCCGTGGCCCTGGCTGTCTTTTTCTGTCGCACTGCCCGAGCCCCATCGGTAAAGTCAACCACCACCACTACCTTACCTGCCACCAGCCGCTTCTCCCGCAAATCCCAGCCTACCTGCTCGGCCAGGGTGTAGAGCACGGCCTCGAGCATGGGCCAGTGGTTGGTGTCCTCCCCAAAGAGGTGGGAGGCGCTGGTTTCGAGGGGGCGCTGACCAGCCATGGCAACAGGGGTGGGGTCGATGCCCCTGGATGCCTGGTGCAGATGGCGGGAGCGTTTTCCGAAGACCACCTGTAGCTGAGGTATGGTCCATGCTGCCAAATCCCGAATCCGTCGGAGCCGGAACTCTCCCTTCAGCCGGTACAGATCCTCTGCCTCTATGCCAGGCAGCAGGTCCACCGGGAGGGGAGCCAGAAAAGCCTCCTCCTCCCCATGGCCCAGGATCAGCTCTCCTGCCGGCTTGACCACCCTGGTGGCCACCTTGGCAGTGAGCTTGTTGGGAGCCACTGACCAGATGGGATACAGCCCCAGCCGTGCCTTGATCTCTTTGCGGAGCCGCCAGGCCACATCCCATGGGGAGCCGAAGAGCATGCCGGTCCCGGTGGTGTCCACGAAGAGGTGGCCGTCACCGTCAGGTATCTCGACCCGTGGTGAGTAGGGGAGGGCATGCTGCCATAGCTCCTGCACTGCCCGTTCATACCGGTCCGTGTGGGGTGGCAGTACGGTGGCATCCCGGCACAACCTGCTGGCCATCCGCAGGGGCATCCCCTTGCGCACGCCCATGCCGTACGCCTCATCGCTCATGTCATACACTACCGAGCGGGCCCCACCTTCGGCGGCGATGATCATGGGGCGCCCCCGGAGGCGTGGGTCCATCAGACGCTCCACTTGGACGGCGAAGTCGGCCACGTTCAGGTGTATGACGGATCTCTCTTCTCTCATCTCATCTCATCTCATCTCATTCACTTCTTTTCGCTTCACTTCGCTGCGCTTCTATTGGCTCGCTCGCCCTCTGGTTCTTTGTTTATTCTCGATATTGTTGTTGCTCTGGTGGGGGTGGGGACATCGCCTCACGGCAAGTATGGCAATCCAACCCCCGCTCACGGAGCAGCTCAATCAGGCGGGCTGCATTTCGGGGAGCCTGGCCTCGCACGTGATTGTTGAAGTAGAGAATCCCCATGCGAGCCTGGCCTGCCATCTTCTCCAGTGGCCCTGCAACCCACTCCATGAGCTCGTCATCGGTATAGTCGTAGTCGAACTGCATGTTCATGGAGCCTGCGCCCCACCCCTTGTTGTTGCGGCCGTGGAAGCGGACATAGAAGAGGTCTGGTGAGGTGACCACATCCAGCGCAGGGAACAGGCCGGGCAAACGGGGCTCGTCTACCGCCACCAATGTCACGTTGCGGCGGGCGAGGTCGTCAAACACCCTGGATACCGCCCAGGAGTCATTACGGAATTCAACAGCGATGGGCAGCCCTTGTAGCTGGTCGAGGAGTGCAGCCAGGTAGGTGCGGTTCTTTATGGTCCTGTGGAAGCTGGGTGGTAGCTGCACTAATACGGCGGCTAATTGGCCAGACTGCTGCAAGGGGGATATGCCATCCCGGAAGGCGGTGGCCTGGGCCGGCCAGAGGCGTGGGTCCACCTCGTGAGTGAGGGTGCGGGTTAGCTTTGCCGCAAACAGGAACCCAGGGGGGGCCATTTTGCGCTGGCGCTCCACGCTGTCTGCCCTTGGCATCTGGTACCATGTGTAGTTCAGCTCTGTGGTGGAGAAGACCTTTGTATATACGGACATCATCTCTCCGGATGGAGTACCCTGCGGGTAGAATCCGGCGGTGATCCACTCGGGATATGAATAGCCGCTGGTGCCTACCATGATGATACTGTTCCTGCCAGTCATGCTGCCTCCCTCTCCTCTGCTCTCTCATCGCCCTCTCAACCCGCCAGATGGGCGGGGGTATGAAGATGAGCGAAGTGAAGATACACGGTACCTCATTCCACGCTACGCCGTATGTGTGTTCGGTTAAGCCTCAATTCCACACCCCCAGGCCCTCAAGCGCCCCATTACATCTAGGTCTGGCGCCACTCCTTTCACCCACCCCATCCCTCCCTCCCAACGCCTGTACGGGCACGGCATGCCGTGCCCTTCGTCAGCGGTGCACCCAACCCGCCTAAACAATTTGTTGAACTCAAACTACCTTAAAAGAGCACGGATTCGCTACGCCGTGCCTATTGCTTGCAATTATGATTTGCCAGCACTGAACATAAAAGTCAACCAATTATATGAACACTTGTTCAGTATTGCGGTTGGCGCAAAGGGGGCTTGGAGGCTTGAACCGGGTGCGGATAAATCAATACTCATGGAGTGGCCGTTGCAGGCTGTGGAGTGGGTTTGGGGACGCTGGGTGAAAGTGCAGAGGTGGTCTGGTGTCTCTGTGGAGCGTCCTTATTGGCCAAAAAGAAATTATGAGTGGGAGATCTGTACTTGAACCAGTCGCCGCCCCAACCTCCGGGCTCCGTCGCCTCTCCTGATGGCGTGCCCCTCCCCCAGTGGGTGGAGCCCATGAAGGCTGTCCTTGTAGACCAGCCGTTCGACAGCGAGCAGTGGCTTTTTGAGACAAAATTTGATGGAGTCCGTATTCTGGCATTTCTGCACAGACCTGAGAGGGGTGGTGGCAATAAGCCGCAGGTGGAGCTTCGCTCCAGACGGGGGAGGGATGAGACCGCCCGTTATCCCGAGGTGGTATCTGCTCTGGCCGACCTGGATACGGGAGATACCCTGCTGGACGGTGAGTTGGTTACGCCTGATGCCACGGGGCGCTCATCGTTCCATGCTCTGCAAAAACGGATAAATCTGGTGGAGCCGGCCGCCATCAAAGCGGCTGTCAGTGAGATCCCTGCGGTCTATTTTCTGTTTGATCTGATCTTTCTCAATGGTCGGGATTTGCAGGCAGAGCCGCTGGAAAAGCGGAAGGCGCTGTTGCGGCAGCTTCTGGCGGCCCAGTCATCAGATGACCCTGGCAGGTCGGCTGCCTTGCGATATTCAGAGCATGTGGTTGGGCATGGGGTACAGGCCTTCGGGGCTGCCTGTCAGACAGGGCTGGAAGGGGTGATGGCGAAGAGGGTGGACTCCCCATATCGGCAGTATCGTTCGGCAGACTGGCTCAAGATCAAGTGTGTGCAGGAGCAGGATTTTGTGGTCTGTGGCTGGATTCCCCAGCGGGGCACAGTGGGCACCATTGGGGCGCTGGTGTTGGGGGCGCTGGTGCTGGCTCCCGGGAGCGGGGGGGGCTGGGTGGGTGTGGACGCAGACGAAGACGTGGGTTTGAGTGTGGGTGCAAATGAGGGCGGGGGAGGAGGCGGGGGATGGGGAAGCCAAACTGGATGGGGACGGTCTGAACCTGGCTCCATTCCCCAGGGGATGCGGCTGATCCATGTGGGGAGGGTGGGGAGCGGTCTTGACAGGCAGAGCAGGGATGAGCTGGCTTCCATTCTTGGAGAGCTGGCTGTCTCTCAGCCTCCATTTTTCATTGAGCCTGATGCCTCGGTGACTAAAGGAGCTACCATCCACTGGACCAGTCCCCAGGTGGTGGTCAGAGTCCGTTTTTCTTCATGGACACCCGATGGCAAACTCAGGGAACCTCGTTACATGGGTATCAGGTATGACCTGACCATGGCCGATTCCCAGATTGAGAATCCAGTATCTGTGCCAGATCCAGAATCAGGGCTTGCATCAGCGCCAGCGCCCATACCAGGGCCCGCGCCACCACCAGTCCCAATCCCAACACCAGCCACTTCCCCAGCCCGAGCGCTGGCACCACTCCCACACCACCTGCCTCCCCCCTTTGACATTGCCTCATACCTGACCAATCTGGATAAGGTGTTCTTCCCAGAGGCGGGCATCACCAAGGGGGATCTGATCCAGTATTACAGCGCTGTGTCTGAGCTGATCCTCCCTCACCTTCATGGTCGTCCTCTGGTGATGAAGCGCTTCCCTCACGGAATAGGCAGCAGCGCCTTCTATCAGAAGGAAGCACCCAAAGGCTTGCCTGACTGGATCCCCACCATGGAGGTGCCCCATTCTGGTGGCCGCTCTGTTCGCTATATAATCGGTGGCGAGGAGGCTACCATGATCTACCTGCTCCAACTGGGGACCATCACCATGGCGCCATGGTTCAGCAGGCTCCCTCATCTTGAGGCTCCCGATCAGCTCGTCTTCGATATTGATCCTGACGGCTCTCCGCCCTCAATGGTCATGGCTGTGGTCCACGCCGTTCGTGAGCTCCTTGAGTCGATGGGCCTGCCTACTTACCCAAAGACATCCGGCAAGGAGGGAATCCATATTCATGTACCCCTGGATGGCACTGACACCTTCGATGATGTGAGGGTGGTGGCTGAGGCGGTGGCACGAGCTGCCCAGGCGCGCCACCCCGGGGAGATCAGCCTGGAGCGCATACCCGCCCGCCGTAAGGGAAAAGTCTATGTGGATTTTCTCCAGATTGCTTACGGAAAAACCCTGGCCTCTGCCTATTCGGTCCGTTCTACCGCGGAGGCTTCTGTGGCCACACCACTGCACTGGGATGAGGTTAACGAACGGTTGCGCCCATCTGATTTCAATGTGCAGACGGTGCTGCCCCGCTTTCATGAGAAGGGTGATCTACTCGCCCCTGTTCTTGCTGGGGGTTATAGCTTGGCAGCGGTGAGAGAGAAGCTGGCGGCAGGTGTGGTTATTGGGTGATGCGGTAAAAGTAGTGGCTATGTTACAGACACTAAATGGATGGTGGCAGGCTAGACGGTGGGCAGTCTAGGGCCGATGATTGAATCACCATCAATACGAATGAAATTACGAAATACACCATGCTCAAGACAGGAGCCGGGTGTGGGCGGGACAGGAGGTGATGCTGATGGACAGGGCTATGTGGAGCGGGGAGATTACATTCGGACTGGTCAATATTCCCATCAAGATGATGGTGGCTGCCCGGGATAAGTCGCCCAAGTTTAATACGCTGTGTAGAGAGTGTCTGACCAGGGTCAGATACATAAAGAAGTGCGACGGGTGCCCCCATGAGCTCGTCCAGAGCGATCTGGTCAAGGCTTATGAGTATGAGCATGGCAAGTATGTGACCATCGACGAAGGAGAACTGGAGCAGATCGGTGCTCCCCAGGCTCACACTATTAATATTGAGGATTTTGTAAACCTATCGGAGGTGGACCCCCTCTTCTTTCGCAATGGTTATCATCTGGTGCCGGCAGGCCGTTCGGGAAGGGCTTACAATCTGTTACGGCAGGCGCTTATCGAGACTGGTAAGGCAGCTGTTGGCCGCTTCGTCATGCGCAGCAAATCCAGTCTCGCCTGCATTCGCCCCAGGGAGGGGGTGCTGGTGCTCCACTCCATGCACTATGGTGATGAGGTGGTGTCTGCCAGGGCGGTGGAGGTGACCGGTCAGGAGGAGACCCTCTCTCCCCGTGAGCTGGAGCTTGCTGTTGAGCTGGTGAAGCGCCTGGCTATTCCATTCCAGCCTGCCCGATACGAGGATACATATCGCAAGAATGTGGAGACTTTGATTGACTCTAAGATCGCAGGTCAGGAGGTGATTGTGCCGGCAACTGCTCCTCCAGCCGCAGCGGAGGTGATTGATCTGATGGAGGCCCTGCGTCGAAGCATGGAGGCTGCTCAGGCTGAGCGACAGCGGGCTTCTGGATCTGGTGACTGGATTTGAGCCGGTGATGATAGAGGCAGGGGGGTATGGAGCTACTGAGCTTTGGAACTGTAAGGGTGTGAGAGTGGGCCTCGGATCAGAAGCGCACCATGGCGTCTGCCCCCACACTGAGGATGGAGCCGTGGCCTTTTGCGTTGAATGGGGGATTGTTCACGTTGTCGGTGACATCGATTACGTCAACCCAATAGCGGATCGCCCCAAGCCCCATGCTGATCCGGTCGTTGGGACGCCAGCGGGTACCCAGGCTCACTCTGCTCATGTCCTGGGTTGGGTTGTCGAGGGAGAGGGTGGCCGTTGGAATCGGGGAATAGTCTTTTCTGAACCCTACCATGAAGTCCACCTTCTCTGTGATCTTGTGGAGCAGACCTATAGACCATTGCCATGAGTTATCGTAGTTCTTGGGAACCCTCATGCCGGTCATCCCCATAATGGGCTTGCCAAAGCGGTGGATCTTGAGACAGACTGGAACAGCCGAGACACAGCCGAGATGCGCGGTTTGATTGCTGTACTGGAAGACGGCATCACCCGCATTGTTGGCAATCTCACAGGCACTCATATGAACCCGTGCCTGGGTGTTTATCAAGCCAGCAGTGAACCATCCCTGTCTGTACAAATTGAAGACCCCAGCGGCAAATTCTTTCAGGATGGGCTTGCTGCCTGTGCGGCTGGTGGCCTGGCATACAGACAGAAAGAAGTCTATCTCAACCGTGTGTTTGTTCGGGATACAGCCAAGGAACAGGAAGGTGGGGAGGACAAGGCATGGAAAGAGGCTAAGGCGTCTGAAACCGAAGCTGTTCCCTATGTCTCCATGTCTTTTGAGGGCACGCCACAGGAAATATTGGCAACCCTGCAAGAACATTACAAAAACGAAGGTGCATTACCGGACATGACCATAACTGAGGTTGATGGTGGGGTGGATGTTAAGGTTATGATGTTCGGCTGGGATCCGAATGGCACAGATGAGGATGTGCAGGCTCAGTTCAGTGCAGAGCAGGCCATGTTCGCTGCTTTGTATGAAAAGCACGCTGAAATTTCGCATGAAGCTGGGTGGATGGTGAGCAAATCGACTGGAAGTGGGGAAAACCTTCAAGATGCAAAAGAAAAACACGAACAGAGCATGAGGGGCTTGTCTTCTGATGCCCAAAAGCCTTATTATTCAGAAAAAGAGATTACTCAAGCAACTGTCGCCGGTGGCTGGCAGTGAGTAGCAAAGGAGACAAGAGATGAAAGTTTACTCTATTGATCGTGAAGTGAAAAAACACAGCGGTGATGATGAATGGCTCGAAGAGCATGGCAAGAAAGCCATGGAGG
>CAYZFJ010000127.1:0-9470 GCA_964477705.1 uncultured Myxococcia bacterium
TTTAGGTTGACAAGGAACACAGTATCTACAGGTGTTGGGAGGGAGGTCTTGGGTGCGTAGGAGGTGTAGCACCAGACCCAAATCGCAACGGGTGTTGGGAGGGAGGTCTTGGGTGCGTGGGAGATGTGGCGCCAGCCCCCCCTTGTCAATTTTCCTTGACCAAACCATTTAGCTGTGAAATTATTCACAGTGTTAATTTGTTGTCATCTAAAATTGTGAAGCAAATCACAAAACAAGTATTATATTAGGGTCGGTCTAAAACCATCGCCGGTTACAAGTCGTCAAAGTATGCACAAATCAGCCTGTTATTTATTTCACAGGCAAATCAAAACGGCCGGCATCTTGTTTTGATTTTCAAGCGCAGATTTCTAAATCCGAACCATGTGAGCGGCAGTGTAATGAAAAATCACCTGTGCGAGGTCATAAGACACAAGGCTACGCCCAACCCCATGGTCGGGACAGAGACAGAGACCGGAATAGATGAGATATCAGGAGCAGAATCAATGAATCTGAATGCCACAGAGTGTTCTTCAGCAAACACAGCCGAACGCCAGTTCGAAAAGGTTTGCACCATACTCGACCAATTCGACCACAATCCATCCAGACTGATAGCCATATTGCAGGCAATCCAGGACGAATACCGATACTTGCCTGCTGAAGTAATCAACTTCGTGGCCACATGCCTGGGACTGCCTCCAGCTAAAGTTTACGGTGTGGCAACTTTTTACAGTCACTTTGCCCTGGAGCCGAAGGGCAAGTACGTGGTCCGGGTTTGTGACGGTACCGCCTGTCACGTCAAAGGCTCCACAGGTCTACTCGAAGCCCTGGAAGCCAAACTGGGCACATCACAAAAGAACAAAACCACCAAAGACATGCTCTTCACAGTGGAGACCGTTTCTTGCCTTGGAGCGTGCGGACTCTCCCCAGTGATGGTCATCAACGATGAGGTCTACGGACAGGTGACCCCTCAAAAAGCCGGTGAACTGGTGGATGAAATTATCAAGAAGGAGCAGGCTGAACATGTGCACTAATCCCACAGTGCCCGAAATCAAAGGAGGGGCTGCTAGCACCTTCCCAAATGGAACTGATCTTGATTTGACCGGTCATGGAGCTGATTTTCGGGCAGCATTAAACCGCCTATCCCGGCGAGTAATCATCTGCGCAGGAACCGGATGTTTGGCCAACGGCTCCCTCAAGGTTCACGATGCATTTATAAAGGAATTGAGCGCTGCCGGTCTGCATGTGCAGGTGAGCCTGAAGACCGAGGACGATTCCCAAACAGAAAATCCAGCCACATGCGGGAGCCAGGCCGACGACAGAGCCTGTACTGCCCATGACCGGCAGAAAGAGAGCAGGGGAGAAGCCCTTGTCTCCGGTTCCGGCTGCCAGGGTTTCTGTCAAATGGGCCCTCTAGTCACCATCCTGCCGGACAACATCCTCTACTGCAAGGTCCGCCCCGAAGACGTACCAGAGGTGGTAGAAGCCACCATTAAAGGTGGCACAGTGGTGGACCGGCTCCTCTATTCGGTGCCTGGGAACCATACCCACTGCCGCAATACTGATGAAATTCCCTTCTATACTGGGCAGATACGGAAAGTGCTCGGCAAGTGTGGAACCATCGACCCGGAGGACATTCGTGAATATGTAGCCACAGGTGGCTATGATGCGGCCCGCAAAGCTTTTACCGAGATGACCCCTGAGGAGGTATGCCGCGAGATGACCCAGGCGGGCCTGCGCGGGAGAGGCGGTGGAGGCTTCCCCACCGGTCGCAAATGGGACCTGACCAGGGTCCAACCTGACCCGGTCAAGTACGTGATCTGCAACGGTGACGAGGGTGATCCCGGTGCGTTTATGGACCGGAGCATCATGGAAGGCAACCCCCATGTGGTCATTGAGGGCATGCTTGTTGCTGCCCGGGCAATCGGGGCCAGTGAAGGGTTTATCTATGTGCGGGCCGAATACCCCCTGGCAGTGGATCGACTGATCCTGGCGGTGAGCCATGCCCTGGAGCACAACATCCTTGGTGACAACATCTTTGGCACAGAGCATAGCTTCACCATAAATGTGATTGAAGGAGCCGGTGCTTTTGTGTGTGGCGAAGAGACAGCACTCATCGCCTCTATTGAGGGTGATCGGGGGATGCCCAAACCCAAGCCCCCCTTCCCTGCCCAGAGTGGTCTTTGGGGTCACCCGACTGTTATCAACAACGTAGAGACCCTGGCCACCATACCGTCCATCATCGTGGAGGGTGCAACAGAGTTTCGCAAATTGGGGACTGCGCAATCTCCGGGCACCAAAACCTTTGCCCTGACCGGCCATGTGGCCAATACCGGCCTGATCGAGGTGCCTTTTGGTACCACCCTGCGCACCATCATCTACGAAATTGGCGGCGGCGTTACCGATTCAAAAGGCAGAATCACAGAGGAAGGATTCAAGGCGGTACAAATTGGCGGCCCTTCAGGTGGCTGCCTCACACAGGAACACCTGGACCTGCCTCTCGATTACGAGTCCCTGCAGAAAATAGGGGCCATGGTCGGTTCGGGCGGACTGGTGGTGATGAACCAGTCGACCTGCATGGTAAAGGTAGCCCGGTTCTTCATGCAGTTCACCCAGAATGAATCATGTGGCAAGTGCGTGCCATGCCGGGAAGGAACCAGGCAGATGCTGGCGCTGCTGGACGATATAATCGAGGGGAGGGGCACAGCTGAGACCCTGCATCTGCTCGATCTGCTCTCCCGCACCGTGAAGAAGGCCTCCCTGTGCGGACTTGGCAAGACAGCACCCAATCCCATCCAGTCAACACTCAACTACTTCAGAGAGGAGCTGGAGGCACACGTTTTCCACAAGACATGCCCTGCAGGAGAATGCAAGGCGTTGCTCAAGCCCACAGTGATCGCTGACCTGTGCAAGGGGTGCACCGTCTGTGCACGCAAATGCCCGGTCAACGCTATCTCAGGCGAACGAAAGCAGCCCCACTTCATTGATCACAGTCAATGCATTAGCTGCATGGCATGCGTTGAGGCCTGCAAATTCAATGCTATTACTCTAGGAGGTGCAGTTTGAGCTTGCACACTAATGAAACTAATAAAAGCAACAAGGATGCAGGAAAGTCCGCAACCACGGCGCCCAAGCACCAGGTTCCAACCTCAGTCACCGCCTCAGCATCGGCATCGGCTTCGGCATCTGCCCAAACCGAACTGGCGGCTCTGCACATGACCATTGATGGGCGCGATGTGACCTTCACTGGAGAGGAACGAAACCTGCTGGAGGTGATTCGCCAGACAGGCATCCATATACCCACCTTCTGTTACCACTCTGAACTGAGCGTTTACGGGGCGTGCCGGCTCTGTATTGTTAATGTTGAGGGCCGCGGCATAGTCACATCCTGTTCCACCAAGCCCGAACCGGGGCTGGTGGTGCGCACCAATACCCATGAGTTGAGAGAACTGCGCAGGACTACCATGGAGTTGCTCCTGGCAAACCATGAAATGGACTGCGCTGTCTGCTCCAAGAGTGACACGTGCCGATTGCGTGAGCTGGCCGTAAACCTGGGAATCAGGAAGGTTCGGTTTGCTAACCCGGAACAGGAGAAGAAGCCGGTTGACAGCTCCTCCCATAGTCTGGTGCGTAATCCTAACAAGTGCATCCTCTGCGGTGACTGCGTACGATATTGTCAGGAAATACAGGGCATTGGGGCCATTGACTTTGTTAACAGGGGCTCAGGCGCCTGTGTGCAACCTGCCTTCGGAAAAGACCTGGCCAAGGTGGAGTGCGTTAACTGCGGCCAGTGTGCTGCAGTGTGCCCCACCGCAGCCATTATACCCAAATCAGAGACTGGTGCGGTCTGGAAGGCTCTGGCCGACCCCACCAAGTTTGTGATTGCTCAGGTAGCACCTGCAGTGCGAATGGCTATCGGCGAAGCCTTTGGGCTGGAACCGGGCCAAAATCACGCTGGCGAGATGGTGGCTGCCCTGCGCCACATCGGTTTTGACGAGGTTTATGATACCGCATTTGCTGCAGACTTGACCGTCATTGAAGAGGGTACCGAGTTGGCAGGAAGGCTGAGTGGATATGAACGGTATGCCTCTGATGACACTGATGGCGCAGCCCATACCGACAAGAAGAAGGGTCCCCTCCCCCTATTCACTTCCTGTTGCCCAGCCTGGGTAAAATACGCTGAGCAATACTATCCCACCCTGCTGCCCAACCTGTCTACGGCCAGGTCTCCACAGCAGTCCTTCGGGTCTCTGCTCAAGCATTACCACACTAAAGAGAAGAACCTGCTGAGACAGGACGTGGTGGTTGTGTCAATCATGCCCTGTACTGCCAAGAAGTACGAGGCTAAGCGGGAAGAGTTCTCCAGTGAGGGCGTGGCCGATGTTGACCACGTGATCACCACCGTAGAGCTTTCAGAGATGATCAAGGAGGCCGGTATAGTATTTACTGAGCTTGAACCTGCCCCCTTCGACCTTCCATTCGGTTTCGCCAGCGGTGCCGGGCTCATTTTTGGGAATTCCGGTGGTGTGGCCCAGGCGGTGGTTCGCTTCCTGAAGGATGAACGGGAATCGGCCGGGCCTGCTGGAGCCGGTGCTAACGCTGTTGCTAACGCTGCTGCTGCTAACAAGAAGGCCCAGACTAAATTCAACCCTGTCAGCCTGGAAGAGATATCTGAAATGGCCGAATCCATGGGGTTATGCGGTGCTGCCGAGATCAGTGGTGGCTGTGCTGCCAGTTGCGCCAGCACCTGTAGCGGTGGTAGCCAAGGCAGAGGCGGAAACGGAGGAAACTGCCACCACGTGGACCCCCAATCTCTGGGAGGCCACAAAAATCCCATCAAGGCTACCACTATCCGAGTTGGCGACCGGGACATACGTATTGCGGTTGTTCATGGTCTTAAGGCAGCAGGAGAAATCGCTGCCATGGCCAAGAATGGCACCTGTCCCTTCCAGGTGGTTGAGGTAATGGCCTGTCCAGGTGGCTGCATCAACGGAGCAGGACAACCGGTCAACACCACACCGGCAGTGACTCGGAAGAAGAGATCCGTGGGTCTGTCAAACGCTGATCGAGTGATGCCTATCAGCCGCTCCCAGGACAACCCTATGCTCAAGAGCGTCTACCAGACCCATATCGGTGAACCTGGCGGCCATAAGGCACACGAGATGCTCCACACCCACTACAACAGCAAGAAGCGCCTCTATGAAGACGAGCTGATTATTATCCCTGGACCGAGCAAAGATGTGCTCAAAATCAAGGTCTGCGTGGGAACAGGCTGCTTCTTACGGGGAGCCCAGGAGCTGATCAAAGCAATCTCAAACAACCTGGATGAGTGGGGGTTCAGGGATAAGGTTGAGCTTGAGGCTACCTTCTGCATGGAGCTGTGCGACCGGGGGCCTAATGTCAAGGTGGGTAAGCGAGTCCTGGAAGGCGCAACCCTGAACATGGTCCGAGATACCATCAGGGAGGAATTGGCGGCCAGGAAAGCATAAGAGAAGTGAGGGTGCCTCTGGTTGTGGTGGGAGAAATGGTCGAAAAGATGGAATAAAAGAGAGCGGCCATCTCTGAGCATGGCATTTAAGGAACATAGGAGACAGCGACATGGTCCAGATACAGGTATGTATGGGCAGCTCCTGCTTTGCACGGGGAAACGCCCGGGTGGTGGACTTGATAAGAGAGTTCGTCCGGAATCACGCCTTGGAATCCAAGGTGAAGATCAGCGGCTCCCTATGTGAAGATCAGTGCGGAAATGGGCCATGGCTGCGTATCGATGACCGAGTCTTTCAACACGTGACTCCAGCAGTGGTAGGGGACATTCTACGGGAGGCGCTCCTGGGGGAAGCCCCTGCCACCACTCCCGATGGCACTGATACCAATGACAGCATTGGGGGCGGTCCCTCGCCTGCTGACTCCGACCACTCTCTCCCACACCCCCCCACCACCACTGGCAACAGCAACAGCGACAACAACGACAACAACGACAACAGCGACAGCAGCGGCAGCAACGGCAATGGGCACTCTGACCAATCCCTACCCAGCAACCATCCACAGGGGGTTACAGGGAGATGATCCAGGCCTTCCCAATCTACACCGAAACAGCCCAATGCCAGGATTGCTACAAGTGCCTGCGCCACTGCCCGGTCAAAGCCATCAGGGTAGAAGACCACCGGGCCATGGTCATACCAGACCGATGTATCTGGTGCGGCACCTGCGTCAGGGTATGCCCGGCCGGGGCCAAGAAAGTACGCAATGACCTGGATCGGGCCAAACATCTTCTCAGCAGAAAAGAGAAGGTAATTGCCAGCCTGGCCCCATCATTTATCACGGAGTTTCCGGGGATCAAACCGGAACAGCTCATCACATCTCTTAAAACCCTTGGTTTCTATGGTGTCTCTGAGACGGCCATCGGCGCCCAGGAAGTTTCTCACCATACTGCACTGGAATGTAACGGTATTGCTTCTGAAACGAATGCTAAAACAGCAGCGGCGGCAACCGAAGACCGGATCTGCGCACTGGCCAACAGAGATATAAACCACCCGCTCCTGAGCAATCTGCACCTGAGCAGCGCCTGCCCCAGCGCAGTGTCCATGGTACGCAAATATTTCCCACACCTGGCAGGGAACCTGTCCAACATAGCCTCACCCCTTCTAGCCCACTGCATGATCCTGAAAAAAATTTACGGAGAGGATGTGGGCGTGGTCTTTATAGGGCCCTGCATTGCCAAGAAAACCGAAGCTGACAGCCACCCCAATCTGCTGAATGTGGCCATCACTTTTCACGAGCTTCGCCAATGGCTGACAGAGAAGGGACTGTTGCCATCAGAGTCGTCTGATGAGCTGGCAGGATGTGATAATGATAATGATAATGATGATGCTGATGAAGTCGGCTTTATCCCTGAGAGAGCCCGGGAGAGTGTCTTTTATCCCGAAGAAGGGGGGATGCTCCCCAGCATGAAGAGCGCAGGGCTTGATCCCTCAGTTCGCTTCATGAGCTTCTCCGGCCTGTCCAGCATCTGGTCTGCCCTGCAAGAGTCTCCTAAACTGCGAGGGGCCGGTGCCAGCGCCAACGCCAACGCTACCTGCGCCTGCGCTTGTCCCACCTCATCCAGAGCCGAATCATGCCCTGACAGCACCAGATGCAGTACCGAGGGCTTTCCCCTGTTTCTGGAATTACTGGCCTGCGACGGCGGCTGCATCAATGGTCCCGGAACAACCTTCCACTCAGCTACAGTACAAAAAAGGCTGAATATAGCCGACTATGCACGTGGTACTTTCAGAAGATTGGCGCAACGCACCCTTAAACACAGCCATGATAACGGGGGCGATAGTGCTTGCATGACCATCACAGCAGGCACAAACCCACTCAGCCAACTGACCAACTGCAGGACCCCTTACGAGAACCACATCCACTCCACAGCCAGTGAGCTTCTTGCCGCTCTCGAAAAGCAGCCATCTCTGATTGTGCATACCGAGGAAGAGATCGGAGACGCCCTGCACAGCATAGGCAAATACAAGAAATCCGATGAGCTGAACTGCTCCGGATGTGGTTATGACTCGTGCCGGGACTTTGCAGCAGCCCTGCTCAACGGCAATGCTGAACCAGCCATGTGCGTATCTCACATGCGCAGGCTGGCTATGAAAAAAGCGAACGCTCTGATTCGCACCATGCCCTCTGGTGTGGTGATTGTAAACAGCCAACTGCGGATCATCGAGTGTAACAGCAGATTCGCCCAGATTCTTGGAGGAGACGCCAAAACAGTCTACGACGCCTGCCCAACCATGGAGGGGGTCTATCTGGCCAAGATAACCCCATTTGCAGATCTGTTCCGAAAGGTGCTGGACCGGAAACCCACAGCAGCTTCTTCTGTCACTCCAGAAACCAGTCCTACCACCAGACAAGTGGCTGAACAGGGCAAGAGCAACAGCATGGCCAAGGTAGTCAACTGTAATGGCAAAATCATCCAGCTCACCATATTCCCCATAGAGCTAGGCCATATTGTGGGTGGCCTGATCCAGGACATTACCCAACCTGCTATCGAGAAGGAGCAGGTAATCAACAAGGCTCGTGAGGTTATCCACAAAAACCTGACCACCGTTCAACAGATAGCTTGGTTACTGGGAGAGAACGCGTCCGAAACAGAGATTCTGCTCACATCAATCATTGATGCATATTCCGCAGGAGCAACAGCCGACCCAACCTCTGTCTCTGCATCTGTCTTTGCATCTGCTCCTGACTCTGCCGCACCGCACAACCTGAACCAAAACTCCAGCGCAGACAATCCAGAAGAGGGTGGCAGCCCATGAACCACCACGAAACATTCATTGAGGTGGATTTCCACCAATTGAACAAAAAAGGCCAGAGCGTATGTGGTGACTCCTTCATGTCGAGCAAGGTCTCCCATGAGAACAGGATCATCTCAGTGCTCGCCGATGGGCTGGGGAGCGGCATCAAGGCCAAAGTGCTATCCACCCTGACCGCTACCATGGCATCTAGGTTTGTCAGCAGTGATATTCCCATCGCCCGGGCTGCAGAGATCATCATGGACACCCTCCCCATCTGCAGCGTGAGGCACATCGGATACTCCACCTTTACCATTGTTGACATATGTCCAGATGGCCTCACCCGCATTATGGAGCATGACAATCCCCCATGCCTTCTGGTGAGGAACGGAAAGGTGATCCCGGTGGATCGAGAGTATGTGGCCCTATCCCGGCTTGCAGCCGGACAGGAGGCGAATACGAGCGGGCTTACCCGGGAGTCCAGGGTGTATTACTCCCACTTTCAGGCTCAATCCGGCGACAGAATAGTAGTCTGCTCCGATGGAGTCACCCAGTCGGGGATGGGGTCCTCTCACTTTCCAATGGGATGGGGCGAGTCCAGGCTGGAGGCACATATTGAAAAGGAAATCGTCACGAACAAAGAAATATCAGCCCTTAAGCTAGCCAGATCAGTGGTCTCCCACTCCCTGATCAATGACGGAATGGCCCCCAAAGACGACATAACCTGCGGGGTCATCTATGTGAGAGTTCCCAGACGCACAATTGTACTTACTGGTCCTCCCATATCAAGGGACACAGACCAGGAATATGCTTCCCTGGCAAAAAACTTCACGGGGCGGAAGATCGTCGCCGGTGGTACCACTGCTAAGATTATCGCAAGGGAACTGAATGTTCCCGTGAAAATCAACATGGACGACTTACGGCCTGATGTGCCACCCAGCTCTTCCATGACCGGATTCGACCTGGTCACTGAGGGATCAATCACCCTGGGACATGTTTGTCGAATTCTGGAGGACAAGAACATGGCCACTGGCGCCACTACAGCGCCTGACAGGGACGCCGCCATTCGCATGGTGGCCTGGCTCCTCGACAGCGACATCGTCAAGTTCGTGGTAGGGACCAGAATCAATGAGGCGCTTCAGGAGCCGAACCTGCCCATGGAATTGGAGATCAGGCGAAATATTATCAGACGCATCT
>CAYZFJ010000127.1:9480-9948 GCA_964477705.1 uncultured Myxococcia bacterium
AAGTACTGCAAAGAGGTGGAAGTACTTTTTATATAGTAATCAAAAGACAAACATAATAGTTTGACTCGATCTGTACCATATTCAGAAAACAACAGTCACTGGGGTCTGTTAACAGGGAGAACAACATGAAGAATCTGGAGATCAAGGTTGAAGAAAAGAAGGAACAGCCTGTTCTTTCTATCCGCACAGTCACCTCCATGGCCAACCTACCCTCTCTGCTGGGGCAATGCTTCAGCGCCATCGCCACATATCTGCATCAACTGGGTGAAGCACCAGTAGATGCTCCATTCACCGCATACTACAATATGGATATGGAGAAGATGGATGTGGAGATCGGCTTCCCGGTAGCCAGAACCATACCAGCCAAAGACAATATGGCGTCAGGTGCTATCCCTGGTGGCCTCCGGGTCACCGCCATGCACAAAGGCTCCTATACCGAGCTGAGCGAGACCTATGACCAAATGGGTG
>CAYZFJ010000128.1:0-6802 GCA_964477705.1 uncultured Myxococcia bacterium
GCGCCGCTCATCCAGGCTGACCAGCACATGCAGGGATTCCAGCAGCTCCTTGTACTGGTAAGGATCACATATCTCTTTGGGCGCAGGTGCTGCAAATCGGTGCCCCCTCGTAAGGCTGCCCGATTGGATGTTGCCAAACCGAACAGGGATTACCTCACTTGAGAGCAAGGCCACCATCCAGTGAATGGGGCGTACAAAGGTTACATCATGGTCGCCCCAGCGCATGGATTTGCGCCAGGGGATGGCGTTGATGCACCTCTCAAGCATAGCCCCGAGCACTTTAGCTGCAGGCTGGCCCGGCTGTTCAATCCGCACGCCAAGGTACTGCCCTTTAGGGGTCTCCATTATCTGAAGCTGGTCAGTGGATACGCCCTGTGAGCGGGCGAAGCCCTCTGCGGCCTTGGTAAGCTTCCCCTCCCCATCATAGGCGGCTCTTGCAGGTGGGCCTGTCACTTCTCGGATCTGATCTTCCTGGCGGGCGGTAACTTTTGCGAGCAAAGCCATTCGCCTTGGTGTGCCCATTACCTGCACATCCTCTACCTGCAGGTTTCCTGATGCAGTCTCTCTGAGAAAGGCAACTTTCAGCGCTTCAAGGCCGTTTGCAAGCAGATCGGATGGTATCTCCTCGGTCCCTATTTCAAAAAGCAGAGGCAGAAAATCTTTGCTCATATTGGTATCAGAGTCTTTGAAGGTCTGGTTTGCAGTGTTTTGGGGATCACTTTTCATTGTTGCAAACCTCGCTGGATTGAGTGGACGAGCTTACTGTACCTGCATCCGCACCTGCATCTGCATTCGCATCTGCCACAGACCCTGTGGCAGGTGGTGGGGTGTTGCCATTGAGAAGGGGGAAACCGAGCTTCTCCCTGGTGGCAAGCCAGTTTTCCGCACACATTCTCGCCAGGCGTCTCACCCTCAAGATGTAGCCCTGTCGCTGGGTAACCCCAATGGCGCCTCTTGCATCCAGCATGTTAAAGCTGTGTGAGCACTTAAGGGTGTAGTCGTAAGCTGGCAACACCAGGGGAGGGTCGAGGGCCAGGAGGCGCTCTGCCTCCTTCTCGAACTTGTTGAACATATCATAAAGCAGGTTTACATCTGCTTTCTCGAAGTTGTAAACAGACCACTCCCACTCGTTGCGTTTGTAAACCTGACCATAGGTGACACGGTCGTTCCACATCAGGTCGTATACGCTCGATACATTCTGCAGGTACATGGCAATACGCTCAAGACCGTAGGTAAGTTCCGCACTCACTGGTCTGCATTCAATGCCCCCTGCCTGCTGAAAGTAGGTGAACTGGGTGATCTCCATTCCGTCAGCCCAAACCTCCCACCCCAGCCCCCATGCGCCCAGAGTAGGGCTCTCCCAGTCGTCTTCGACGAATCTGATGTCATGCTCGTCCGGGTAGATCCCGAGGGCTCTCAGGCTATCAAGGTATAGCTCCTGAATATTGGGGGGGGATGGCTTCATCACCACCTGGAACTGGAAGTAGTGCTGGAGCCTGTTGGGGTTTTCTCCGTAACGTCCGTCGGTGGGCCTTCGGGATGGTTCCACGTATGCCACGTTCCATGGTTCCGGTCCTATGGAACGCAGGAATGTGCTGGGGTTCATAGTGCCAGCCCCGACCTCGATGTCATACGGCTGGGCAATGATGCAACCCTTGTCTGCCCAATAGCGCTGAAGGGTAAGTATCACATCTTGGAAATTCAAACTTCGATCTCCGGTTTGATCTAATCAGTGAGCATGTTCAAAATTGTGCACCATTCATATGGTTGCACTGTGAGGTCACAAGGCGTGATTCCTAGCACCTGTAAGGCTTTGTGTCAAGCATGGCCTGCGGGTACTCTTCACATATTCGGGCAGGTTTAGTAGTCGGTGGTTTTGTGGTTGGCGATCTGCCTGAAAAAGGCAGCGAAATACTCACCTGCAGACCAAAAAGAGAAAACAAGCGAAAACAGGATGAGTGCCATACCAACTTCGTGAAAATGGATTGTAGTCTGGAAAAAGCCGAAGTTGATCTCATATGAATAGTGGATGAAGAGGCCAATAAGCCCTGGAAACTGGAGTCCAGTCTTTACCTTTCCGGCCCATCCTGCCGAAATCACCATCCTCTCGGCTGATGCGATAGAGCGCAATCCTGTAACGGTCAGCTCCCGCATCAGGAGAATGATCACCAGCCAGGCGGGAATGCGATCCATGGGAATCAGGATAATCAGGGCAGAAGTTACCAGCAGCTTGTCGGCAAGGGGGTCAAGGAACTTGCCCATCATACTTACCAGGTTTTGCCGTCGAGCCAGCCAACCATCGAGAAAGTCGGTAATGGAAGCTATGCCGAACAGGCAGGCTGCCCAAAAACTGCTCTTGCTGTCCCCTTTTGAGAGGACCACCAGAAAGACTGGGATGAGCAGAACACGCAGATAAGTCAACAGGTTGGGCAAATTGTAGAGGTCCTGCCTCAGTTGGCTGGACCTGTTGGGGTTAATATTCCGCCCTCTGCACCTGTCTCTGCTCCCATCCACGTCGTCATTAACATTACTACCGCCTATATCCCTGACTCTAAGCCCCATCCCAGGATCATTGTCAGCATCAGCGTTGGCGTCAAGGTCGGCCTGGTTGCCCTCGGCCCTGTTCTCGTAGCCCAGGTTATCCTCAACCCCGTCATCAGACTGTATCACTTGGAAAAAGTCTTTTTGTCTGTGGTCGCTAACTGCTGGAGATGTGCTCACGGGAGACCCTTTTCCTGGTATTGTTGAAAATATTTTAGCACGTGGCGAACATACCACTCGGTATCGTCATATGGTACTCCCATAGATCGGTCCACGGCTCCCTGCCCTGCGTTATACGCTGCAAGAACCAGTACAATATCACCACTGAAGCGGTTTGCCAATTCTCTTAGATATCTTGTGCCTCCCATAATGTTCTGGGTCGGGTTGAAGGAGTCTTCCACACCGAGGTAAGCGGCTGTGGCTGGCATAAGCTGCATTAACCCCTGTGCACCAACCCTTGAGACAGCCTTTGGGTTAAAATTGGATTCCACCTTCATCACTGCATAAATGAGCTCCACAGGCAGGGAATAGGTCTTGGAAGCCAGGGAGACCATGTGGCTGAACTGGCCGGCCTTGCTGGCCTTGCTGATCTTGGGGGCCGGGCTGGGGGATTGAAAATCCTCCTCGCTGGCAATGTGCATTTGGTTAATATCGGTTAACTTCTGTCCGGTTTTAGTGGGCTCGGTTATCTGTGCAGCAGTGGGGGCTGGGGCTGGGGCTGGTTTCGAGGCTGGGGCCTTAGCAGCAGTGTTCACCCTCTTCTTTTTGCTCTGTCGGGCCTCACCGGCAGCCGATTTGGACTCTCGTCCTCCTTCTGGCACATTGGACATGTGCAGGACACCAGCATCGTCGGTCCAGACTCTCAACTCGCCCTTGGCAACACGGGGGGAGAAAGGTTGAAGCAGCAAAATAAACAGTAACATGGGCAGCAACCAGGGGCTGCAGAGAGCCCGCTTTAAGCATTCCAGGCTGTTGGCTGTGCTGTTGCTTAATCTGTCCATGGAACCTTTTCGCAAAAATATTAAATAGCCAAGAGATGCCCCAATGTCGAATGGCATATTTCTGTGTTCAGCACCAGTGCCGTGGCTGCTGATTACTTCCGGCAGGAGGGGCTTGCCTCAAAAGGACTATCAGCGCACATCTACCTGAATAACTGAACGGCTGCAATCACCCGACCATTCCCAAGTTCTAAAAATTGTTGTTGGGTAAATATCCCCTTTGGCAAAGGTTATCAACACATATACAACAATCGCTTGTAACAAAACTCAATAAAGGTATATAAGTACAATGTGCCGTTAGTGGAGGGGCCGATTCTGAACCCCTGACCAATCGTAGATGATTCTTATAGCCATGGTGCGAGCTTGGCGAACACAACGGAAAGTCCGGCAAATCCTGTTACCAATTTATGGGCACCATAATGAATGGCAGCAATCATCTGAAAACTGTCACTATCATGGCTGGGTACTATCTTGATGGAAATGGAAATCCTTGATTTTGACTGTCTAGTTGTCGGAGGCGGCATTGGCGGCCTTATGCTGGCACTAGAGATTGATGAGCGGTGGAAGGTTGCGGTCATCACTAAAGGAGACAGAAGGGAATGTGCGACCTGGTATGCCCAGGGAGGAATCGCCGCAGTCCTGGATCAGTCAACTGACTCCTTTGAAAAGCACATTCACGATACGGCCATTGCGGGGGGCGGATTATGTGACAAGGATGCGGTGACTGTATGTATCCACGAAGGCCCCACCCGCCTCAAGGAGCTGGCTGATAAGTACGGGGCCAGATTTGATGGGTGGTTTAATGATGACGATGGGGGCAATACTGAGAGCCTTGGTCGTGAAGGCGGGCACTGTTGCAGGAGGGTAGTTCACTCTGGGGATGCCACGGGGCGGGAGGTGGAAAATTCCCTCCTCAAAGTTGTAGAGAGCCGGCCGAATATCACCATCCTTGACAACCACATGGTTCTGGAGCTTATTACCTCTGAACCATCACTCCCGGGAGCAATCCGCTGCTGCGGCGCCAATGCGGTTAATCAAAAGACCAATGGCAGGGTAGTGCTCCGTGCCTCAATTACAGTCATAGCCACAGGGGGAGCAGCCAGCGCATTTCTCTACACCAGCAGCCCGCCAGTGGATACTGGCGATGGAATCGCCATGGCTTACCGGGCCGGGGCTCTCCTGGCCAATATGGAGTTCATCCAGTTCCATCCTACCTGCTTGTGGACCGGTAAACAGGGCATGCTTTCCTTGCTTACTGAAGCCATGCGAGGGGAAGGTGGTGTCCTCAGAAAAGCTGATGGCACCAGGGTAATGGAAGGTGTACACCCCCTAGAAGACCTCGCCCCCAGGGATGTGGTGTCACGGACCATGGCCAAGGCTATGAGGAGCGGGGGGGCAGAATGCCTGTATCTGGATATGACCGACCTGGATGAGGATTTTCTGAAGAAGCGATTTCCCAACATCTGGGCTAAATGTGCTGAACACGACATCGATATGTCTAAAGATCCTATTCCGGTTGTTCCAGCCGCCCACTACACCTGTGGTGGCATAGTGGTCAATCTGTGGGGCGAGACATCGGTTCAGAACCTCTTTGCAGTTGGCGAGTGTGCCTGTACCGGGTTACATGGTGCCAACCGCCTCGCCTCCAACTCGCTGCTTGAGGGGATGGTCTTTGGCTACAGGGCGGGGCGCCGCATCAGCCATCTTCTGGGGGCATACGACTTTGATGGTGATGTTATGCAGGGTTATGTGCCCTCTGGACATACCCGTATTATAAACCTGCGTCCCCATGAAGAGAACGACGAGAACCTGTCTGCCATTTTTAATAGTATTAAAGCGGTCATGTGGGGATCGGTGGGCATCATCAGGACCACCATCGGGCTTAAACTGGCGGTTGAACAGTTGAGCCAGATTCTCAGAGTGGTTGAGACGGGTATGCGCAAGAATGGAATCACCCCAAGGAATGCAGAGCTGCGAAACCTGGCTCAGGTTGCCCTGCTCATCGCCAAGTGTGCGCTTTTCCGTAAGGAGAGCAGAGGGTGCCATTTTCTTGAGGATTTCCCCTGCAGGGACGACGCCAACTGGCTTCGCTACACACTGGTAGGTATGGGTGTGGAAACCCACAAGGGCCCCCTGGTTGATGACTGGATTAGTCAGATGAGCGCTGGTGAGGCTGGTGCTCATGGCGCTCAGGCCATGGCTCAGGTGGGTGATCAGAGTGCAGAACCGGACGATGAGCACGGGGGAGAGCACAGTGGGGAGCAGGTGAATGATGGCAAGAATGGCGATCCGGAGCAGGGCGGCGATCCGGTAGCCCAAATGAAGGCCTGTGATGCCGAGACGACTCTGTAGTAGATACTTTTTTAAGATGTCATCGTGCTTGCAGCCACCGCCTCTTCCCCAACTAAGAACATGACCCAGTACCGTTATGAAGTTTTTAAGGTCAAAAAAATATCCTTTTTTCTGTTATTTTTCCATCCAGTTGTAATCCGCCTGATTCCTCTCACGACCACCAATTAACAGGTTGATCTGTTTGCTGAAATCTGTTCATTGACCGTTTAATTCCGTGCTGATATAGTCCCTCTGATGTAGGTGCAACTTGTATCAAATTATGCTGGTAGCGGCTATGGACTGCCCCTATGACAGCTATGTCTTTCTTTAATCAGGTAAGTAAATGGGTTTTTTACAGGGAAACCGCCCAGATCCATGCAGGGCTTTAATGCTGTTGGCAATCTTGGGACTGCTTATCTTACCCAGGCCTTCCCTTGGGGCAGAGGGAGCAGTTGAGGGATTATCTGAGCTGCGGGAGCAGGGTATCCATTATTATCGAAGAAAACTGTATCAGCCTGCCATCCAGTCTTTGGAGAAGGCGCTGAACCAGCCGGGGGGCAAGGATGATTTCAGAGTCAATTTTTATCTTGCCAGAGCTAATTATGAGGAATTCATAATTGACAAGGCCCTCGACTATGCCAAGAGAGCCATAGCATTGGCAAAGGAAGAGTCGGATCGAAACGAGGCTGACAGTTTTCTGTCAGGGCTTATCTCGTTCTATGGGCAGGTCAGGTTTGTTCCGGGCAGTGACGGTGCTGGCAGTGGCAGTGGTGGCGATGGTGATGGTGATGGTGTGTCTGAGGAGGCTGGGGGAGTGGCGGACGAGAAGGGGGACGATAGTGCAGGAGCGGAGCCCGTGGCCGTGGCTGGGGCTGGGGCTGGAGCTGGAGCGGCCAAAGATCCTGGGGTTACCGAGGGACACATTGTGCTGG
>CAYZFJ010000128.1:6902-9938 GCA_964477705.1 uncultured Myxococcia bacterium
GCTGGAGCTGGAGCGGCCAAAGATCCTGGGGTTACCGAGGGACACATTGTGCTGGAGGATCAAGGGAGCCTGATCAATGTGCAGAAGAAGGAGGCCTTTGACAAGATCAGCACCATTACCGCTGGTAAGGTTGTCAAGCTTCCATACACAGTCTATTTGCCGTTCGGCGTTTATGTGGCCAACGGAGTGGAATTTGAGATAATTGAAGGGGAGGATGTGCCAGAAGTGCCTATTTGGCTCCATCCGGCTCAAAGTCAGGGCATTTCGCCATGGTACTACGTGGGTGGTGGGGTTGCCGCTGCAGCGGTTACCGCCACAGTAGTGATGCTGTTGGTTCCTGGTGAGGAGGAGCCCAGCAACGAGCCTGCTGGACCTCCAACACAGACCGTCCAGTTTGGTGATATTCGTTTTAATAAGTCGAATAAGAATTTATCCAGTTCTGGCATAAGGCAGAGCCGGTAGTTGAGTGCTATTTATAATCATGGGCTGCTGCTGAAAATGGCAATCTGTACAGGATTTTTTTGGGCTAATTCATGACCAATAACTGTAGCGCTTTATCGTGGATATTTAGACATGATTGGCCACGCTTGCCTGGCAATCAGGGTAGGGGCGTTGCACAATCATTGTTCGGATCAACCGCTCACTACATTGGGTTGTTCCTCTTTGTGCTGGCCATCTCTTCTCTGTTGATGTCTTGTAATAAAGAAGAACCAGAGATCATCAAGCAGATGTCTGTCAATCTTGATGTGTCTTCTTGCTTTGATCATCAGAAATGGCAGGAAGACGGGCTCTGTGGTCCCGGTGTGGAAGAGCGCCTTGTTGGCGGGACTGCAGCCTGTATGGCGTGGAAGACCAAATCTAATTCTGGCCTGCTTAAGTACTCCTTCGATATGGAAGCCGGATCGCTGAAATTTGTGGATGGCGATCCAGTTGAGATCATCAAGGGTGAAGCCATTGAGGTGAAGCTCTTTATGCTTCAGCCGGGGCTGGCAACAAACCGTTGCGTACCTGATCTGTTTTCCGTGGATTCAGCATGCGGTGAACGAGGGCGCAATTCTTCGTGTCTCTTCGCATTCAAGAAAGTCTCCATACCATCGGTAGAAGACGGGGTAATCCCCGTTCAACTGGGTGTCGCAGGTAAAGCTTGCGGGATCGAGTGTAATGACTGGTGTGAATCGGACGACTGTACCCGAATCTGTTGGAATGAGGAGTTTGGGTATGACGAAATCTGTGACGGCAAAGATAACAACTGTGACGGACAGATAGATAATATTTCGGGCATCGGAGATGAGTGTGAAACTGGCCTTGAGGGGATCTGCTCTGCTGGAGTCATGGTGTGTGATCCCGAGGTGGGTGCGGGTCTAATCTGCAAGCCCATCAATGAGCCAACAGAAGAGCTCTGCGATAGCCTGGATAATGACTGCGATGGCTTGATGGATAACCTGCCGGGCCTGGGTGAAGCCTGTAATACGGGCCTGCATGGACCATGTGCCATGGGCGTGCTCACCTGCGAGGGTGCCGACGAAGACGGTCTACCAGTGTGTGAGCAGTTGGTTGAACCTGAAGATGAGATCTGTGATGGAATTGACAACAACTGCAACGGTATGACCGACGAGGAAGATGATGCCCTGGTGCTGCCCATGTGTGAAAACCAGGAAGGGGTGTGCAGTGGAAGCAGAAAATCTTCCAGTCTGTGCCAGGATGGTAGTTGGCAGGAGTGTACTTCTTCTACATATGCGGCTCACGCACCGGGTGTTTATGGCACAGAGGTGTGTGACAACAAGGACAACCTGTGCGCTGGGACAGTTGATGTTATTGATGGCATAGGCGATCAGTGTAATACGGGTCTTCTGGGGGTATGTGCTACAGGTACCATGACCTGCATTCCAGATCAGGGAACTAGCCTGATTTGTGTCCAGGATCTGCAACCATCTGCGGAGGTCTGCGATGGTCATGATAACAACTGCGATGGCATCACCGATGATATTGCCGGGATAGGGGATGAGTGTAACACCGGGTTTGATGGTGTGTGCGGACCGGGAACACTGCGCTGTATCGCAGACAGGGGGCCCAACCTGACATGCATTGCCAACCATACCAACGAAGATGAGATATGTGACGAGATCGACAATGACTGTGATGGTATTGTGGATAACGTGATTGGCCAGGGAGGGGAGTGTCAGATGGATGATCTCTTTGGCAGTTGCGCTGTCGGTAGCCTTGAGTGTGTGGAAGGCATGGGCGAAGAGATGGTCTGTGTTCAGGTCAACTTCCCCGAGATGGAGCTGTGTGACGACATTGATAACGATTGTGATGGGCTGATTGATAACATGGAGGTGATCGGTGAGTACTGCACTACCGGGCTTGCTGGTGTGTGTGCCGATGGGGAGCTCCGATGTATCAGTGGTCAGGGGCTTGCGCCTGTTTGTGTGATGGTTGCTGGTCAGAGTCCCGAGATCTGTGATGGTCTGGATAATAACTGCAATGGCCGTGTTGATGATGTGGAGGGGGTTGGTAGCGATTGTGATACAGGCGAGCTTGGTGAGTGCTCGGCTGGGATGATGATATGTAGCGAAGGCGCAGGACCTGCTCCCATCTGTGAACAGTTAAACTACCCCAACGAGGAGATTTGCGACGGTCTGGACAACGACTGCGAAGGCTCAGTAGATAATGTGGTCGGTCTGGGTGATGTATGTGATACGAGTTTGTGGGGCGTGTGTGCTGCGGGCGTTCTTACCTGTAATTCGGACGAGAGCCCCCAGCCGGTCTGTGTTCCTCTGGAGACCCCATCCCCTGAAATCTGCGATGGTCTCGATAATGACTGCAATGGACTGGACGATGATGTGCCAGGCGCCAACGAAGACTGTAATACCGGCGAATTGGGAGTGTGCGCAGATGGCAAGTGGGTTTGCCCCCCCGATAATAGCCCCAATCTGGTTTGTACGGCCAAGCTTGAATCCTCCCCAGAGATTTGCGACGGCCTAGACAACAACTGCGATGGACAAGTGGATAATATTGAAAAGCTGACCAAGCCTT
>CAYZFJ010000129.1:0-9744 GCA_964477705.1 uncultured Myxococcia bacterium
GTTGGGTGCACCGCTGACGAAGGGCACGGCATGCCGTGCCCCTACAGGCGTTGGGGGAGGGAGGTATTAGGTGCGTGGGTGCGGGGTACTACTTTTCTCGGTCTATATACCATTCAATTTGTCTCAGCATCCCTCGCAGGATAGCTACTTCAGCACCAGATGCCCGGCTTCTGCTGAGCAGTTTGCGCACTTTACGAAGGATAGCTTGAGGATTCTGAGGGTTGAGGAAACCAACCCGGGCAAGGAGCCCCCCAAGGTGTTCCATCAGGCCTTCTGTTTCACCATGACTAGCAACAACCTGCTCACCATTCTCTTCACCTTGCAGCCCACCAGCACCAGAGAGCCCCCCCGCCACATCCCCACCCAGCCCTACCCCATCCCCATCCCGCTGGAGCGCAACCATGCGGCACTCATAACAGAACAGGGCAGCCGCATGGGTAATATTCAAAGACGAATAGTCCGGAGACGATGGAATGGCCCCTCTCACGGTGCATAACGCCAAATCTTCATTGGAGAGCCCATGATCCTCCGGACCCAAGACTATAGCCACCTGCCCCTTGGCTGCCCCATCCAGAACACACGCTGCCACTCGCCGGGGTAAAAGAGGCGTCCCACGATCACCCCCGCTGCGTGCTGAGGTCCCCGCAGAAAAGACCGTGTCAGCCAAGGCCTCCCCCAGGCTTCTGACAATCCTGGTCCCTTGAAGCACGTCCGTTGCCCGAGAGGCCATACGGACAGCCTGCTCCATGTTGAGCTCAGGGGGATCCACCAGCACCAGACCGCCGATCCCCATATTTTTGATCATCCTCGCCACAAGCCCCACATTCAGACTGCCCTTCGGCCTTACCATCACCACCCTGATGTTCCTGAGCAAGGCAAGATGAGAATTCTCCTCCTCAGAAACCCTGGTCGGTACGGTATCCAACAAATCCATTCCTTTGTCTCCATTAATATCCATCGTCTGGCCCAAAGACACCTCACACCCCGTGCTTCACGCCCTTACCCCTACCCAACCCAATCCAACCCAACCCAACACAACACAACAAAAACCGCCATGCCATTGCACACAATGCCCCACTCAAGGCTGCTATTCTGCTCTCCCACCAGAAACAGAAGAATCCCTACCAATATGGTCAGTCACCGCCACAGCTCCTCCCATCAGATCGGCCACCTGCTGCTTTGGACTGATAGTACTGACCTTGAACTCTTCAATGTGAAAAGTTCGGGCAGGCATGAGCATCACCTGTCTGGCCAACTTATGCTCCACATCTTCCAGGGCCTCCCTGTCTTCTCCAGTAAATAGTGAATCAATCACTCTGGGGTGAGCATGAACCACAATACACTGATCATCCAACCTGCGAGCCGCTCGCCGGACTTCCCTGAGAATCTCCAGGCATACAGTTCGTCTCGATTTAATGAAACCCCTGCCATCACAGTAAAAGCAGGTCTCGGTCATGCTCTGACGAAGACTCTCCTGTACCCGCTTACGGGTCATCTCAACCAGCCCCAACGATGATATCTGTGACACATTGGTCTTAGCCCTGTCAGACTTTAGTGCCTCCTCCAGGGCAGTGATCACCATACGCCGGCTCTCTTCGTGCTCCATATCAATAAAATCAATAATAATCAGCCCTCCCACGTTACGCAGACGGAGCTGATGCACAATCTCTCTGACCGCCTCCAGATTAGTCTGGAGAATGGTATCCTCCATCTTCCTCCGCCCCACGAAGCGACCTGTATTCACATCTATGGCGCAAAGAGCCTCAGTCTCATCAATCACCAGATATCCACCGGAACGTAACCACACCTTGCGGCAGAGCGCTCTCTTCAACTCAATTTCAATACCAAAGTGGTCAAATATGGGCTCGGGCCGATCGTGGAATTCCAGAGAACCGGTCCAATTGGGGAGTGCGGTAGTCATAAAATCTTTAACCCGCGGATACATCTCGACAGAATCAATGACAATTCTGCCAAGGCAAGCATGCAGGTCACGGATCATCCTCATAGGGAGATCCAGATCCCCGTGAAGAAGGGAAGGTGCCCTGGCCTCGCCGAACCTTTTAGCGACCTTATCATGAAGGTGACGCAGAAAAGCCACATCACCCTGGAGCTCCTTCTCACTTCTCCCCCCCGCTGCAGTACGTGCAATAATACCGAACTGCCCACCACTGGCCTCCTCCAGTATCTTTCGCAGCCTGGTCCTTTCCTTCTCATCAGAAATTCGCCTTGAGACCCTGATCTGGTGCGAAAAAGGGAGCAGAACCACCAAACGTCCGGGCAAGGTGATATGGGTGGTAACCCTTGCCCCCTTTGAGCCCATTGGCGCCTTGGCAACCTGAACCAAAATCTCCTGGCCGGGTCTCAGAAGCTGCTCAATGGGCGTAGAGTTCCTCCGAAAACCAGCGCTTTGCCCTCTGTTACCATCTTGGAGAGCTAAAGATGGAGCATGAAGCAAAATTTTTGGTGCGCTCAACCTGCCATCATCGTCATCGTCATCTTCGTCATAGTCATTGCCATTAAAAGGGGGCAGGTTGTCTTCATGGGCGTGGTAATTACGATAGGGGACTTCATCGTCGTCCTCCTCTTCGTCACCCCTATCATCAGATTCATCGGCCGCCTCCATTCCACCATCCACATCGCCATCTTCATAATCGTCATCATCTTCACCAAGAAACCTTAGAGCGGCAAGACCACCTGCAACCAGCACCCCATCCTCATCCTCCTCATCATCATCTTTGTCTTCGCTCTCACTTACGCCCTCATAACTCCCAATCTTGCTAACCTCACCACATTCGCAGGGCTTAGCTAAACCCAATGCATGGGCCATCGAACCATACCCCTCTGCCAAGTCTGTTATGGCTAAAGGAGTCCCCTCCCCTTCCACTTCCCCAACCCCCACCGCTCCGTGCACCGCCTGCTTTCCATGACGAACACCTGTAGCCGCAGCTGCTCCGTTATCCCAGCCCTCCGCTAAAGCCCGCATTGTTCGCCCATCACCTGACATCACATCATTCACATACAAAAATGCGCTGCGTTCAAAGCCCAAATCAATGAAAGCGGCCTGTATTCCAGGGAGAATTCTGACAACTTTACCTTTATAAATATTGCCCACCATACCCGAACTGGAATCAGAACGCTCAAGGCAGACTTCTGCCACTGAGGAATTTTCAAGTAGAGCGGCCCGTGTCTCATTGGCCGAAGAATTAATCACAAGAACATTAACCATAATATTTCCCCATCTGCATAAGCCTGTTCATTACACACTATGGCAACAGGATAACCCCTGTCAGGCATGACTTCAAATATGAGCTTGCACTTCTTGCTAACCCACAATAGTACAGTACAACTGAACACAATATATAAATCATCTGACATGAAATATTCTAGGATGAATCACGAAGTCTTGACACGCACATTTAGGCATTGCACACTGAACCTGTTTTGAAGATTGAAGATTATTGAAGCAACACATTGTCTAAGTACAGTAAGTAATTGCTTCATGGCCACCCAAGTCAATCATCATTCGAGGAGTTCTATGAACAGGAAGCTTTTTATCGGTGGTCTGTCCTGGAACACGACAGACACAATCCTGCACCAAACCTTTTCCCCTTTTGGTCAGGTCATGGCCGCCAAGGTGATTATGGACCGGGAGACCGGCAAATCCAGGGGATTTGGCTTCATTGAATTTGAAACCGATGAATCCGCAAAAGCAGCCCAGAAGGCTCTCCATGGATCTGTTCTGGATGGCCGCACCATCCGTGTAGAGCTCTCTGAAAGTACTGGCACTCGGGGCTCAGGTGGAACAGGTGGAACAGGTGGCGCACGGACACGGGATAACAATAACCGTCACCATTTCCAAGGCGGCAGTCAGCATGATGGAGACAGGGGCAACACAAGCCATGACAACACATCGAGAGCTGCATACGGCCATACCAGCAGAACCCAACCGGAACACCCAGGTGAGAATTTTGCCAGAGAAGAAACAAAGTTGCCGGGAAATCAGGCTCCCCAGGTCTCAAAGACGTTCTTCTATGTGGAAGACGATGATGACAACAGGGGAAATTGTTAAAGGGCCGGTACCATTCCAGCAAGAGTGAGCTCGGCAACCATCTACGCAAAATTCTTCAAATATACGGGCGACCCCAAGAAATTGAGCCCCCACGAAGGTCCCGGCGCCAGATTCTCGCTCCTGCTCCCGCATGGTTTCGGCCCATAATTACCAGCATGAACACTGCCCAATATTACGCTCATGCTCATCAGCTTACCCATTCATTCTGTAACGGCGGCAGTCCACTGACTGCTCATCCAACAATTTAAGGAATAACACCCATGTTAAGAATAATGATCGGCGGGGCCGGAGGACGAATGGGCAGACTGCTGGTTAAGGCAGTCATGGATGCCCCGGATCTGAAACTCACAGCCGCAACAGGAGAAAATAGTGATGTGGGCAAAGACGCCGGGCTCCTGGCCTGTGCTACACCTGCCGGCGTAATCATCCAGTCCAGCCATGACACCATGGGATTAGATGATGCTCTGAAAAATGTAGACGTAATAGTGGAATTCAGCCTCCCATCTGGCCTGAGGGCCCACCTGGCGGCGGCAGCCCGCAACGGTAAAGCCCTGGTGAGCGGCACTACCGGGATCACCGACCAGGACCATCAACAATTGCGAGCAATGGCCCGAAAGATTCCCATTGTGTGGTCTCCCAACATGTCACCAGGAGCCAATATCATGATGTACCTGGCCCGGCAGGCCACAGCCCTGTGCGGCCCCGGGGTAGAAGCGGAGATCGTTGAGATCCATCACCGCAACAAGATTGACGCCCCATCGGGAACAGCATCTAAACTTGCTGAAATCGTAAAAGAAGCCATGCCCCCCCAGACCACCACAGAGACCACATCAACTCTTGCACAGCCCCACACGGTTTACGGCAGGTATGGGACCACCGGACCTCGTCCCCAGAACGAAATCGGCATCCACTCCCTCAGGTATGGGGATACCATCGGGGAGCACACCTTGTACCTGTCGGGGGAGGGTGAGTTAATTACCATCACCCACCGGGCCACAGACAGAAAAATGTTTGCAGATGGTGCATTGAGAGCTGCCAGATGGCTCAACAGTAAACCAGCAGGACTGTATAAGATTGAAGAAGTACTCGGGTTAGACTGAACCTACACGATTCATTTATCGGATGATTGATTCCATTCACGTCTTCTATTCACCGACCAATTCATGAACCATAGTTCTCACTGCTGGATCACGGGTATAGGTGTAAACATCCGCATCCTCCACGTACCCTGGGCTCCCCCAGACTGCACCCCAATTCTGAATAACACCCACCTCAACCATGGTGCGAACAGCTGCGCCAATCGCCTTCTTATCCCTACCCAGCCTCATGGCTATGCCAGTAACAGTGTCAACAGTTGAAGGATTCTTCTCAAGGAAAACCGCAATTTCCTTACATAAGGGATTTTCAAATGCTTTATGCAATACGTCTGCCTCCACACTCATCTGGGTTTCTCCCCTGACAGCATCATCATGCAAGCCGTTGCCCCACAAAAGGCCTCACTCTCTCGGAATGTGTATGCTGATACTGGTGAAGAGGCAACAAGAAAGGAGGACCCGGCCGCTGTAGCAGCAACCGCCGCTTCAGCCGTAGCCGGCAACATGCATGTCACCCCCGATCTGTAAGCATGATTGAATATAGAAGGCCCAGCCCAAGCCTCAGCCTCACTTCCAGTCCCTGTTCCAGCCGTAACCTTCACATTCACATTCCTGAGTCTTTCTGCAGCTTCTTCAGGAGAAAAAATATTAATGTAAATTCCTGTTCCCATCTCAAAACCGGCAGCAGTAGTCAACCTTGGATAGATCTCCTGGTGCCAGTGGTAACGAGGTCCTTTATCCTCCACAATGGGAGCCGTGTGCAGAGTGTAATTGTATGGAGGATCATTGAGAGCCTGCCGCAGCTTACCCAGAACCTGCCGAACTATCGCTGTCCACAGGGTTAACTCTCCATCATCAATAAATGCAAACCCAGCCCTATGCTCCCTGGGAACTACCCAGACCTCATAAGGATAACGAGATGCGAATGGGGTAAACGCCACAAACCCTTCATTCGCTGCTACCAACCGTTCTCCCATCCGTTCCTCTTCCCGAACCAAATCACAATAGACACACCTGCCCCGAAACGCCTGATACCGATCGATTCCCTCTAACTCTCTCTCTACCTGCGAGGGGATCATGGGAGTGGCGATTAGCTGGCTATGGGGGTGACGCAGTGACGCTCCTGCTTCTGCGCCGTGATTCCTGAAAATCAAGATATGCTGAATACTGCTATCTTCCCGTAAAGCCAGGTACCGTTCCTTGTAAGCAGAAAGCACCATCGCTGTCTGTTCAAAGGCGACCTGATCGATAGCCAGTTGGTGGTCTGGCCCTTCGATAAACACCTCGTGCCTGCCTGTCCCTGACATCAGGTCGAACATACCCCTGCCTGACTTATCCAGGGGAACTCGTTCATCCAATGCTGCAAACAGGTTTGGCACCACTCTTACCTTCCATCCAGGGCCATCGGGACTGCTCCCTTGATCCCGCAGGGAGAAGACCTCCGAAGGTGTCAAAAACTCGTTACCTTCACAAAATGGGCACAGCCGCCGGCCCCCCTTCTCCGTAATGACTCCCTCGCCCTCATCAGTATCTACTGTACATACACATCCACCAGCATTATTCGAATCCACCCTGCCCGCACCCGCACCCCCGTTCACACCATCTCCACCTTTGTGCTCACCCACCCCTCTCCGGTTATCACCAACCTTACCCCCAATATCAGCCGGCCGTGCCGAACGCTCAGTAGCTATAATCACCCATTCGTGGGTAACAGGATCTTTCCGCAGCTCACGCACCTTGCGATTCCCCCTGCACCAACCCCGGTCGCAGGTGAAACTCGCAATGACTATCCCCTCGGGCAGTACACCTAAGCTCCTCACAGGTGACCCTGCGCCCAAGAATGCCAGAAGCATAACCTGCCAGCCTGCCCGCACAGTTGTCATCCACCACCTGGGGAAACCGAAACAGCTTCATTTGGGCAGCTCGACCAGCCACAGCCAGATTGCGCCCCCTGACCAGCCCCCGTGCTGTCTGAGGCTCGAACTCCACCACTTCCAGAGCCCCTTCACCACTCTTGCTGAACATTTCAACGAGATAACGGAAGCTCAGGACACTGTCAGCAATCATAGGGGCAACTTTGCTGGCCATGCTGACCCCTGTCCTGAAGGCACTCTGATAGAGCACCTCCTTTACCAGCTCTGGATACATTCCAGTTAACTCGTCAATCAGGTGCTGGTATTCGCTCATGGGAAGCAGCAGTGTACGCTCACCAGAAAAGGAGATGGAGCCTTCTTCCCTAGAAAATGCTGCTTCAGGTTTGTATGGTCGACGGGCCACCAGAATAGTGCACCCCTCACCGCCAGGAAAAGGTGCCCAATTCTGAAGGTTGGTTCCATATGGTCGTTTGAAGGCCTGCTCAATGGCCACTGCAAAAGGGTTGGCCCTCATACAGAAAGGCACTATCGGCTCACGGCCCGCATCCTGACGCCAACGCTCATAATGACGAAACAAGCAAGTCCCGGCAGCCACGTGGAGAAGAACCGAGTCCCCTGCCAGCTCAAAACGCAGGCACCCAGGTGGAAAAATCTGTTTTCTCTCCAGTTCGGTCACCATTGCCTGACATATGTCGGCTAGCCCTTTCATATCCTTGGCGACTGAAAACATGGAATATCCCAAGGTATCACTGGTATCTCCCCCACCAGATTGCATCAGGATCTTTTCAGCAAGATTGACCAGCTCATTGCCACAAAAAGGGCTATTTTCAGCAGCAGCTGTCATTCCATAGATAAACTCTGTATAAGAACGGAGCGCACCGGTAAGTTGGGATGGCTTGGGATCATCATGCACTTCTCCCCCACTTTCAACACTACCGCACTTATCTATAATTTTAATTCTCCCTCTGTTCGGAAACCTTCTTTCACCATCCATTTGAATTGCACCTGCTTTACTTTACCGCTCCGCAATAGTCTGTCCAAACTTGATGCCTGAGGCTGGGTCAATGGTAAAAATTATTCTCTTGGGAATCAGCTTTCCCAACCTGTACTTGATAATTCCAGCTACTCTCAACCCATAACCTTCTTTTTCATTTATAAACCTCAAGGAGATGATCATGTCATAGTGCTGCATAAGCTGGGCGAGCATCTGTTCCGACAAGGCACCACTGTTATAGGTATCAATGCTTAAGACCTGATAGCCTCTCAAAATTTTCAGATGGTTTGAGATAAGATCCAAAGCAGACACTGGATTAAGCATGACTGGAAGACTGCTCATTGTGTCAACTACCAGCCTGATCCATCTTGATCGTTTACTCAGCCTAGCCAGAAGCTGCTGCTCGGCGTGGAGCCACTCCGAATAGCGTTGGGGCGGAAAGCCCACGCTGTCTTTGCGCACTGACTCCCCACCATAGGAGTCTACAAACGTGAGCTTGCCCGCTTCTTCGTGTGCAGTAATCACCTTGCCGAACTGCTCAAAGGTAGACCTGGCCACCCCCGGAAAAGTATCACAGCCTACATAAACCCCCGTATCACCAGCTCGCAGACCTGCATAAAGAAAGCCTAAGGTTGCCAGAGTCTTGCCAACACCCGTATCACCGATGAGCATGGCACAGGTACCCCGCTGCACCCCATTGGGAATCAGGGCATCCAGCCCCTCAAGCCCCAATTGGGTATAGTCGGTAATTGGTGAATCCACTGGAACGAATATGGAAGAAGGCCTGGTAAACACCACAAGGCCCTTGTCACTGATCTGAAAGGTGTGCTTCCCACTCAGGTAGGACTGCCCTCTGGCTTTATGCACCTCAATGAACCGCTCTCGGGTACCGTTCTCTCTTAATTCATTCCCCAGGGAGATCACCCCATCTACCAGATACGCTTCAGGAGATGTAAGGGTAGAAGCATCACCATACCCACCTGCCGAACTCTGCTCAGCAGTAAGCATGGAGGTCATCCCCTCGCGTTTTATAGCATTAATCAGTTCATAGAGACGGGTTCTGATATTAACATTTGCATCATCGGGTGTTCCATCCCCCGCACTCATCTCTTTGAGCCTGGTGATGCTGTCAATCACAATGCGCTGAGCACCTAGCTCCTTAATCCAGACATGAATTACCCCGCCAGTGCTGGTAAAATCACGAAGCAACACCTCTGGACGGGTGAACACCACTCGTATCTTGTTTTCCTCTTCGAGCTTCTTGAGGTCCATGCCGATCTGGGCTGCGTCCCGATAAATCTGTTCAGGAAACTCTTCAAAGGTTACCAGGATGCCACTTTCACCATAAGTAACAGCACCGGCATGGATAAATTGCAGCCCCAGGGTAGTCTTCCCCGTACCCGGTGTACCCATCACCAGGTAGGTGTTACCCCTGACCAGACCACCGGTTAATACCTCGTCCAGACCCTGTATTCCTGTTTGCACACGCTTCATAAGCATGGAACATTGTCCCAATCTTCGGCTAGTCAAGCCTGACTGGTACGGGAAAATACAAGGGGCAAGGTTGGCCTGCCAGTGTGGGGACGTGTGCATGCCGCATACGTGTTCTTTTAAGGCAGTCTGATTGGCCAACAATTGACTGGGCGAGTTGGGTGCACCGCTAACGAAGGGCACGGCATGCCGTGCCCCTACAGGCGTTGGGAGGGAAGCGTT
>CAYZFJ010000130.1:0-9733 GCA_964477705.1 uncultured Myxococcia bacterium
TGCCGTGCCCTTCGTTAGCGGTGCACCCAACCCGCCCAAACAATTTTTGGAAATTAACCTGCCTTAAAAGAACACGTATGCCTGTGCTGGTTGACCTTGTTGAAATTCACTGATGCGAGAAAAATGGCAGCCAGAGACACTACTATTCCAGCGTGTTGGAGCGGGTTCAGTTGGAGGTGGAAAAATACCATGTCCCATACATAGGAAAAGGCTGGCTGAATGAGCAGGATGACGCCGAGCAGCGTGGCTGACACCCGCCTCATCCCAGTACCAATCAGGACCCATGCCAGCGCCTGGCATAGGACTCCATACACAATGAGAAAGGTGATTGATTGGGCATTGGTGACCAGCATTGTCTCGTCTCGGGCCAGTGCCATAATAGTCATAAAAGCGCCTGTGAACAGTGAGATCATGGCCATGTTGGCGCCGTTTGCCTCGACGCTGTTATCGATTCGGGCATTGCGCAGCAATATCAGATAGGTGGCATAAGCTACAGCGGTAAGCAGGGCCAGGATAACACCGGTCAGGTAACTGGCAGGAGCAGACGGGGAGCTCAATTCTGGCAGGACCAGGGCGGCAAAGCCGGCAAAAGCCAGCAGCGTACCGGCGATGATGTTCCAGGTGATGCGCTCACGCAGGATGAGCAGGCTGTAGCCGGCCATTATGAAGACCTGGAAGTTGGAGAGGAGGGTGGCCAGTCCGGGTCCAATTTGCTTGATGCTCTCGTGCCAGAGGAGCAGGTCGACAGCCATTACCAGCGCACAGAGAATCTGGCGGACCAGGAGCCTCCATCCCTTCCATAGTACGGTTTTCATCACACCGCCTGCCACCACGGCAAGAATGACACCGCCGATGAGCATGCGCCATGCCCCGGCTGTGGCACTGCCCACATCCGCCCACTTTACGAACGATGCTGAAAAGCTGATCAAAAGGGTCCCGGTTGTCAGGGAGATGTATGCGCCCCTGGTGCTGGTGGTGCCAGACAACCGGCTCCTCGCTAAAGTTGCGCATGCCTGCACGGAAGCAGAGGCAGTAGCAGGATCAGAGGCTGTGGTAGTGGTAATGGTACTAGTAGTGGTAGATGTGGAAGCTGTGGTGCCTGGTGATGCCGGGTTCCTGTTCAATTGAGATTATCCTTAAAGAAAACTGGAGGTTGGACTGAATTAATAGATTTATGCCGGTGCTGTGTCAACAGATCAAACCAAACAGCAGTAGCATTGCTCACTGACTAACTACCAAACATACAGTACAGCTCCTCTTCCTGCGAAATGTGCATCTCGGCGATTGCATGCAGACTGTAAAGCACTCGCTGAAGATCCCGAATCTCCTCTGCCCCTGGGCCACCAGGGGGCAGCTGCTCCAGAAGGCGGCAGTATAGACGGACCAGCCGGAAAATCTCATGGTGAGTCTCTATGAGAGGTCCGGTTGGATCTGCTCCATCGAGCATGTGGACCAATAAGGGGAAGATATCTTTCTGTTCCATCTTTTCGTGGGGTATCAGTTCGTTCTCCAGCATTCTTTTCGCACGCTCAAGCTGGACCATAGCATCATTGTTTGAGAGCAACATCAAGCGTCCGGCCAATCCTGCCAGTTCCCTTATTCTTGGTCTGAGCATCTGGTGGTCATCGGCCAGCCTCAGTGCCAGCTCTCGTCCATTGGCGCTCACCTTTCGCCTGGATGGAGAGCTCCGTCCCCCACCAAGAGCACGCAATGCATTCAAAATTGCCAGAATATCAATCCCCTCCTGCATGAGTGCTCCAGCTACGGGTGTGATGTAACCGGCCGTTGCGAACACCATGGCGACAAGCGATAACCCTATGCCAAATACCACGCTCTGCATGGCGATATTCCTTGTACGCCTGGCAGTCAAGGTGGCGGTCAACAACCCCTCAAGCCGGTCAGCAGTCAGTACCACATCAGCAGATTCAGAGGCAGCCGTCGCGCCCCTGGCGCCCATGGCGATCCCCACATCAGCAAGAGCCAAGGCAGGGGCATCATTGAGCCCGTCCCCTACCATGGCGGTTACCCCCTCCTTGCGGACAGCTCGGATTACATCCACCTTTTCTTCTGGAGTCTTTTCCGAATAGACCCGGTCAAAACCGAGGACATCACCCACCAAATCTGCCACATCCGGGTGGTCGCCAGTGACCATGTGGATGTGCTTGACCCCTGCAGTACGCAATTCTCTCAGGACTCGGGGAGCTTCGGCCCTGATGGGATCTTCCAGCAGGAGAGCACCCACAAGCTCTCCATCAACGGCCACATAGACGCTGGAGGACCCCTCAATGCAGGTTCGCATCTCTATTGACCTTATTTGCTTTGCCATGGATTGGGAAGATGCCGCTCTGTTCTCAATCATTCCAAATTGCCCAACAGTGACTACATAATCTTTCCCATTCCCATTTCTATACCCATTCTCGTGCTCATGCCGGAGCTGCCCTGGTTCGCACCCGGCCCTGTGTCCACCGCCCCCATTACCGCCGCTGTAGCCATTGCCAGGGTTTTCGCCACCAACATCATTACCAACATCAACATGAATCCTTCCTTTAATCCCAATCCCCATCACCTCAGTTACATCCTCAGGCAAAGGGAGCACCTGAATGTTTCGTCGCCTTGCTTCGGCCATTATAGCCGGTGCAAAGGGATGCACAGATGTCTGTTCCAGTGAAGCTGCGTACTGCACAATGCTATCCTCGGACAACTGGCCCAACGCCTCCACGGCCATCACCTGAGGGCGCCCGGTGGTGACTGTGCCGGTCTTATCCAACAGCAGCACCTCAGTGCGGGCTATGGTCTCCAAAGGACCACCCCCCTTGATTATGATTCCCTGTTTAGCCGCCCTGGAAATGCCCGCAATTATGGTAGCGGGAGCCGCCAGGATAAGCGGGCATGGGGTAGCAACCACCAGCACTGAGAGAGCCCGCACAGGCCCCTCCCCAATGGCCCAGGCTATGGCAGCGAGGGTCACGGTCAGTGCAAGGAAGACCAAGGCATACTGGTCGGCCATACGCACAAATGGGGCCTTGGAGCCCTCAGCAGCTCTCACCAGCTTGATGATTCCCGCATAGGTGCTCTCAGCAGCAGGGGATGTTACCTTCAATTCAAAAGGTCCCCCCTCATTGGTGGCTCCACTGCGCACTGCTGTCCCTTGTCTGATCATCTCCAGCCTGGACTCCCCGGTGAGCGCCGACTCGTCCAGGGCCGCCTGGGCTGAGGTCAGTATGCCGTCAGCAGGAATGACTTCGCCAGGTTTAATCAGGATCAAGTCGTTGGTGAGGATGTCTGATACGGCCACATGACTGATCTCGCCTGTATGGTTAATCCGGTGAGCGATTGCAGGTACTCTTTTTAAAAGGGCGGTCAGGTTCCGGCGGGCTCGAGATACGGCTAGATGTTCCAGGGCTGTGCCTCCAGTGAGCATCACCGCCACAATCGCCCCTGCCAGATACTCCCCTAACGCCAGGGCTGCACCCATTGCAAGAACGGAGATCAGGTCAACGCCGATCTTTCTGTGCCATAGGGCTCTGACAGAAGAGACGATGGTGGGCATGAGCACCAGTACGGTTGTTCCAGCCCAGATTGTGTGTGCCGTAATTTTGTTGTCTGGAGAAGTAAGCAGCAGGATGGCTCCAGTAGCCAATCCCGCCAGTGCACCGAGGAGCAGTGCAGTGTGGACTGACACTGGGGGCCATCCTTGGCTGTGCGGCTCTTCGGGCTTTCCCCCCTCAGTTCTGGTGGTATTGTCTTGCCGGTGCTTCAGGTGCACTTGGGGCTCTACCTCTTATGCAAATAATCAATGTTCAGTCATCATTCTTATTAAGACTGATGGTAAAAGAGGGGTCTGGTAAGTGCAATATGAAGCCCAATCCGGAAATACAAAGGTATTGGATTTGTCCGACGGTGGTTTACCATGATCTCCCACCCGAAACCTCCCGCCCTACACCTGTACGGGCACGACATGCCGTATGTATGTTCGGTTAAGGTTAAACTCCATGCCATTAAGCCATCAAGCACCCTATCAATGTCTGTTCTGAAATGGATCTGGTACCACACTCCTACCCACGACACACCTCCCTCCCAATGCCTGTAGGGGCACGGCATGCCGTGCCCTTCGTCAGCGGTGCACCCAACCCGCCCCAACAGTTTGAAAATTAAACTGCCAGAAAATGTCTGATGATGGGCCTCACGCGTAGCTGTGAAGGCGCAAGGTCAGGGGAATGCTGGGTATGGCGTAGGTGCGCTGACAGGGGGGGACAGGTTTGATTGCCGACATAGAGCCCTGGCGGGCGAGTGTCGTTCGCCCCTGCATTATGAGCCCGTACGTCGGCAGGACAACCTTGCCCCTTCTGGCGTAGGCGTGCGCAACCAGAAAACGTACTCTTTTGGGTTGTAATGGGGATTATGATTTATGCGGGTTCACACCGGCTCATGCAGGTACATGAAGGCCTTCTCGGGGGTAATAGGGAGGGTGGGGGGCTCTTTGTCTGTGTGCACACTGCGTAGAGCGTCCACAATTGCAAAATAGGCCCCCAGGCCATGTACAAATGGCGGCTCTCCGATTGCTTTCGAGTTAAACACCGCATAGGGATTTTTCGAGTTGGGCAGGAAGCTAACCTCAAAATGGTTGGGGCAGAACTTGATGTCAGGGACCTTGTAGGCGTTTGCTCCAGTGAGCACCCTGCCGTCTTTGCCATACCGGAGCTGTTCAATGGTGGCCCAGCCAACGCCCTGCATCACACCCCCTTCAACCTGACCCTTGTCCACTTCTTTAGTGAGCGGCTCCCCAATATCCTGAACCACATCTATGGACTCAATAGAGTAGGTCCCCCTCTCGCAATCGAGCAGCACCTCGGTCATGGATGTACCATAGGTATAGTAGGCGAAAGGTCGCCCCCGTTCTGCTGCCAGATCATAGTACAGATCGGGAGTGGCATAAAAGGCGTGCTCTGAGAGGTCGAGCCGGGCCCACTGGGCGGCAGCCACCAGCTTTTCCCAGACTAGATCGGTTTTCGCTTCACCAACATATACCACCCCGTTCTTGATGGTGACGGCGTCGGCACTGGCACTGGCATTGGCACCACTGCTAGTGTCGAAGTCGAGCCCGAGGAGTGAGGCAGCGAACTCCCGAAGCCGATCCATGAGCTTCTCACATGCGGTCTGGGTGGCCATGCCGTTGAGATCGGCTCCCGTGCTGGCCGAGGTAGGGGATGCATTAGGAATCCTGGAGGTGTTGGTGCTCTCAACGTGCACTTTATCGGTGCTGATTCCCAGGGTACGGGCAGCGATAATCTGGATCTTGGTGTTCACGCCCTGCCCCATCTCTACCGCACCAGTTGAGACCGAGACGCTCCCGTCCACGTAGATATTAACCAGAGAGCTTGCCTGGTTGAGAGCTGTTTGCGCAAAGGAGATGCCAAAGCAGACAGGAATTACCGCCAACCCCCGTTTGGTGTGGGAATGGGATCTGTTGTATTCGGTAACCTGGGCCATGCGACAGGCAATATTCACCTTTTCGTCAAGGGTTTCCCAGCACCTGATAGCATTGGCAGTGTGTAGTTTAAGCCCATAGGGCAGGGTGTCACCCGCACGGAGCAGATTGCGCTGTTTAATGATTGTGGGAGCCTCGCCCATCAGCTCCGCAGCCCTGGTGATGGCTGCTTCTATGGCCAATGTGCCTTGCGGTACCCCGAATCCCCGAAATGCATTGTTGGGAGGGATATTGGTACGACAGCTAGCTGCGGTGATGCGCACATTCGGAATGTGATAGGACCCGGTGGCATGGAGAAAAGACCTCCCCAGAACTGCCGGCGAGATATCAGCACAGGCTCCTGCGTGCTGGTACAGGTGGACTTCAAAAGCCTTGATGTGTCCTTCCCTGTCTAGCCCAACCTTGTAGTCATACTCGTAAGCGTGGCGCTTTCCTGTGGTAGCGATGTCCTCATTACGGTTCAGGACCAGTTTCACCGGGCGCTGGAGAATGAAGGCTGCCATGGCCGGCGCCACAATCCACACTGCGGTGGACTCCTTGCCTCCAAAACCGCCCCCGAGACGGCGGATATCCAGCTCAACCTTGTGCATAGGTATCCCAAGCACCTCTGCGATATGCCGATGAAAAGCTCCCGGCGCCTGAGTGCTGGCATACACCTTCATGGTGTCATTCTCTCCAGGCACGGCCAGAGCCCGCTGAGTCTCAAAATAAAAATGTTCCTGGGGACCGCTGGAAAGTTGTCCTGTGGCAATGTGCTCGCACTGGGCAAAGGCACCATCAGGGTCGCCGCTGACCAGGGTCCGTGGTTTCCCATGGGTCATGCCTCTGGCTGCAGCTTCTCTTGGATTAAACACCGCCTCCAGTGGTTCAATCTCTACCTTGATGAGCTTGACAGCACGCTCTGCCGCACGGTGGCTCTCGGCAACTACCATGGCGATGGGTTGGCCGATGTATTCCACGCTGTCGATGGCCAGGAGGGGCTGGTCTTTGAGGATGTGGCCCACCTGGTTGAGCCCCGGTACATCCTGATGGGTATAGACAGCAACAACGCCCGGGGCATGGGCCGCACCAGAGATGTCCAGGGATTTGATAATACCCCGTGCCACCGGTGAGGTGAACAGGACCCCATGGAGACAGTCGGCGCCGGCAGGAATGTCATCAACGAAGCGGGATTTGCCCACCACGTGCATGGTCATGTCTGTGTTTTTCATCTGGACCTCTCCGCTCCTGGCTTATGAACTGTATCTGGGCCCTCTTCACCGCAGGTGTCTGCCCCACAACCACACGGTGATATGGGCGCCGTGGCAGCAGCGGGAGCTGCGGCAGCCGTAGTGCCAGCAGTGGCCTCGTGATTCACACGGTTCGCACAGCTCGTCTGGGCTGCGGTGGCACCCTGGCCTTTCATCCAATTGCCTGGAGCAGGACTATAACCATCCCCCTTGCAGGTAAAAATGGCCGAGTTTGAATCCTGGACCACATCAGCAAAATGCAGGCGCACTAATTTGCCAAGCAGGAGTTTCTTATACAGGGCAGAACCCCTGATGTCGTCTATAGGCTTAGCTTGATCTGCGGCACGGTTGGCAATGGCTTCTACTGTCACTGGGTCCAGTTTTTGTCCCCTGAAAGCGTCCAGTCCATCCACCAGCATGGGTATGGGCCCCACACCCCCTGCTGAGATGCGCAGGTTCTTTACGGTGAGATTATCCTGGTCCACTACCATGTATATGGCGGTATTGACCGCAGCAATATCCAGGGTGGCCCGGTTCGACACTTTCTCAAAGTGATAATGCGCTCCAGCTTCGGGCATCAGGGGTATGTGAATTCTGTTCACATGCTCACCGCAAGCCAGGTCAGTCTTCTTGTATCCGAGGAAAAACCTGGAGAGGGGAGTCTCCCGCTCTTCGCCCCTCTGGTTGGCAATAATCAACTGTGCATCCAGGGCTAACAGGATGATGGTGGCATCACCGATGGGTGAAGCATTGACCACGTTTCCCGCCAGAGTTGCTTTGTTGCGCAGTATAGTGGAGGAGTGGAGGAGGAGGTCATGCTCCAGGGCCGGGAAATGCTGCTTAACCTCTCGGGAGTTGCGGAAATCCTCAATGGTTACAGCCGCACCAACTTTCAGGAATCCCTCGTCAACTTGGATCAGGGCCAAATCTTTACGCTTATTTATAAAGCAGAGGTCCTGCTCAAGGAGTGCTTCTGGCTTCTGAACAAACAGGTCTGTGCCACCGGCTACCAGCACGGGGGGCTGCTCGGTGGTGGTATCACTGCCGCTTGCTGTGGCTGTGGCTGTGGCTGTGGCAGATTGGTTGGCAGTGGTGTTGTTAACGGCAGCAGCAGCGGCAGCAGTAGAATTCAAACGGGCAAGCCGCTCAGGGACAGCGGTAAAATATTGGGGAACCACGCCAATCTCAGCCAACAGTCTAGTCCGAATCCCAAGTTCCGAGTCAATATGAGCCAGCTTTTCACATAATGCTCTGGCTGCATTACGAATGGCCACATATCCTGTGCAACGGCAGATGTTACCATCGAGCGCATTGATGGCGTCTTCATTAGACATGGTAGGGCTGGTGAGGCAGAACCCAGTAAGTGAGAGGACGATGCCCGGTGTACAGAAACCGCACTGGGAGGCGTTGTTATCCACAATGGACTGCTGCACCATGGTCAGCTGGTCGTCTTCAAGCCCTTCTACAGTCACCACGTGACAGCCGTCCACCTGCCCTATAGGGAGCAGGCATGACGCACATGCCCTGTATTGTACGGTCCCGTCTTCCCGGGGAGTGCCTATCAGCACAGTACAGGCACCACACTCTCCTTCTCGACAGGCTTCCTTGGTTCCCGAAAGACAGGTGACATTACGGACGAACTCCAGCAGAACCATGGCAGGATTGCGGTTGGTGCGGACCAGTTGTCGGTTGAGGATGAAGCTAATCATAAATCATGACCCTTTCGCTGCCAGACAACGCAAATTGCTGCTCCAACACCACACGCTCCTTGTTGAACTGGGTGGTGGGGAGGGGCTTCCGCAGGGATTGGGGCGGAGCCAGAGCATTCGCCAATGCCAATGCCAATACCAATGCCGGAGCCCTCTCAGGCGTTTGGGATGGTCATCAGTGGTAAAATGGGCGACAAGGTCATACTATTCCTGCATGGAGCAGGCTAAGCAGGTACATAAAACGTCCTGGAACAGTGCCGCAAGAGTAAGTCGTGGGCCATCCAGACTGTGGATTTACGTTATCCCGTCTCCCTTGTCAAGATGATGGTCACTGGGATTTGTGCAATGTTCAAGGTCAATTTGTGCTAAACCCTGTGGCATCTGAAAAAAGGAGTCATTACGAATAATGATCCCATGAAAAAAAACTATGGATGGAATTATGAGGCGAAGTGATGGGATGATGAAATGGCAAATTGGTCAGGTATTTCTTGAAGCCTTTTAATTGATCTTGTTCAGGAAATGCTCCAACACCGGTAAAATACCCCGATGGCGCTACTTGCAGGTGGCTTCCGAAAAGTAACCAATCCTCTACAGCAGCATATGTCCTGAACAATCCCTCACTAGAGGCGGCAAAATTAATCAAGTTGAATTATGCTCTTTGTTCGGTCATTATGCTGCGCCGATCCTTATTGGTGGGGTCTGTCTGTGATATGTTGGGGCTGTGGAGATATTTAATAAAATGATGTGGTTGGTGTTATTCCTCGCTGGTCTTATGGAGGTTGCCTGGGCTGTGGGGCTTAAAACCATAGTCGGTTTTACCCGCCCATGGGTTTTACTGGGGACAGGCGTTGCATTTGTGGGCAGCATAATCCTGCTCGGTGCTGTCATGCGCCATATTCCCATGGGCACAGCCTATGCAGTTTGGACTGGTGTTGGTGCGGTCGGTACGGCAATTCTTGGAATAGTCTGGTTCGGTGAGCCTGCGACCGCCGGAAGGTTAGTGTCCCTGTTGCTGATTGTCTGTGGAATTGTAGGGTTACGGTTATCCGGGAATGGCTGATGTTAGCGGTGCACCAAACCTATATTGTTCCCCTGCACCCTCAAACCACTCCCACCACTCATTCCCCACACCTCTCACCCGCCGAATACCTCCCTCCCAACCCCTGTAGGGGCACGGCATGCCGTGTGTGTGTTCTGTTAAGCTTCAATTCCATATCACCAAGCCCTTAAACGCCCTATGACATCTGTTGCTGTTTGGGTCTGGTGCTATACGTCCTTCCCCGATGTCTCGTAGGTGGCGGATCGAG
>CAYZFJ010000131.1:0-9553 GCA_964477705.1 uncultured Myxococcia bacterium
AACACCCGGACAGGACTCCCAGACGGCACCTGTCTCTACCCTCAACAATGACCAGTTTGTGGACCTGATCATTAAAGGGTATCCAATCAGGCTCGTTGCCCATACAGACAACCAATTCCCTGCCAGTTCGGATCAATTATCCGTTCACATCGAAACTCTCCAGGAGACCGTGGAGCTCCACGGCGACATTTACCACGACGGGATCTGGTCCGGCTCTGCTGTCACCCAGTCCACCGCGGGAAAGGCTCTAATAACCCTGCCAGCAATTACCGACACCCATTGGGACAGCCCCACACGCAGCCACACTAACCGCCCCATCATGTTCCAAGTTTACCCTGGGTTTGCCGCGCCAGGAAAGGCACGGCAGACAAGGTGGCTCTGGCCGCTGGAGAACCCGGAATCTGTTCCCTTCCAGAGGCAGGCAGAGGCTATGGTCAATACCCTTACTTCTACCGAAGAGACTCAATGGATCAAGGAAGGCAGGGGAGAAAAAGGGGTTGTATTAAACCTCAACCAGCACCTGCAAGGCTGCTTCCAGTCCAGCGAGCAGGCCGAACTAACCGCTAAGTACCTGCTGTCACAGATTGGTCGGCCACCATATGACCCGCCGCTGCTTCTGCGGAGTGGAGACTTCCAGAAGATCAGGCTGGCAGAGAACCGGGACAAGGGAATGGGAGTGGTAAAAATAGCCCTGGGAACATTGGCAGGGGCCATAATCCTGCTCCTGCTCCTGCTCCTGCTGCTGAGCAATATCCAGATAAAAAAACGTTATGCCCTGTCGGACCACATGGAGGAATTCACCAGTATCTCTCGCAAAAAAGCGACTGGACAATTCATTATGTTGATCGCTGCTATTTTGCTAATCTTTGTCGCAATGGTCATCATGCTCGACAATTTGCGATGGGGGCTCTGATTTGTATTACTGACCTGCTACCGCATGGGCGCTATTGTAGCTATCGTTATGAAGACCACGGATCATCTTCTGCAGCCCATCCAGCTTGATCGGTTTTCTGGCCACCGCATCTATGGATCTATCCACCGGCAGGGGCCCATCCAGGCCAGTAAGCAAACCCACCGCAGTATCAGGAGACCTGTCCCTGATAGATCTGGCCAGAGTAACCCCGTTCATATCCGGAAGATTGTGGTCCACAAGGGCCACATCAAATGGCAAACCACGGCGGTCCAAACATTCCATCGCTTCGTAACCAGACTTGGCACCATCAACCTGATAACCACACTCAGAGAAAAATTCGCACAACGCCATTACCACCTCTGTATCATCATCCACAATAAGGATTGAAGGCATTGAGCCGAACTCCAAGTCCAGCGATTCCTGCAACATGTCAACCTCACCCATCAAAGATTAGAACGTTCCTTACAGAATGGTCTGCAGGAACTACCATCTCATCATCCTGGGAATTTTCCAATGAACGAAGGCTAACTTTCCGCCACACAATCGGCAAGGAAAATCGACATCAGCTTGTTCCTGCTTGGCAATGACCGCATGTGCAACATTTTCTCGTTTACCACGGACCAATGGATTTTTTCCGCAAGGATCTCATATAAATCAGACAGTTAGGATTCCCATCGTCCTCGGCACAATGACTATACTCCTTGGCTCCCCAGTCTACCTGGTACTACAAAAACGTATCGCTGCTTCAATCCATTCTCGTCCTGCTGGGCTGCCACCTGAAAGGGAAGAACAATCGACCCCCTCTCACCCTCTTCATCGAGCGATTCAAGCCCAACGGTCCCCAGCACCAACTCCAGTTGTAGAAGAAATTTTCTAGGAGCCACCATCCACACGTCTCCCAACCTCACCCCCGAGATCGGTTCATCACCGGCCAGAAGGCGCATCATCTCAATCTGCTGGCGCCCCACCCTGGGACTAAGCCATAAGTTGGCTGCCAGATCATGCTCTTGATGGGCTAAATGGGAACCGAGTTGGCTAACCAGCATGAGCAGAAGACGCTGATCGTCATAACCAGCCTGGGAGCTATTCATGTCCACGAGTTCAAACTGTACCCCACCTCTGCCAATAAGATCAGAGATACTAAGCTTATCAATCGGGTCTATCAGTAATCCCCCATCAGTAGCCAGTTCGACCACCAGCGCCAGCCGCATAATCCTCTTCGCCCTTCCCTCCACATCCAGGAACACCTTAACCAGCAGCTTTCCCCGAACAGCGATCACCTTCTCAATCTGAAAGCCAGCAATAACACCAGGGAGGTCAGCCATCAGACCATCAATTCTTACAGTACCTTTGTATTTATCATCAAAATAGCTACATGCCTCTTCACGCCTACCTGCCCGTAAAGAATCAAAGAATTCTCGAACCAGCCGCCTCGCCACCAACTCCAAACCGGACTCCACCCCTGGCAAAAGTTCATCATCCTCAGGCTGCCTCACCTCCAAGATCATGCCCCGCCCTGAGACACTTTCGCTACAATCCAGCACCTCCAACAATAGCCTCTCCATGAGTCCGACTTCCGCTTCCTCTTCCTGATCCTCACGTTCAAACTCTGTTTTGTTATTACCAGACAATGGCTAACCTCCCTGTAAGACGGGGAGATTGCATGGATCATGCCTAAAGAGAGGGAATCACCTGGCTTTAATGACCCAAATAATTTTAACAAAATGACGAAATGGGCTAACCAGGAAAACGCCCGTGGGATTTTAAGGGCTTTGACGTTTGTATCGCCTCCCTGACAATCGGTGCATCGCAGCTATTCCTGACAGCACATACTCATAACCGGGCGAACCGCCGCTGGTAATGAGAATCAGCAACAGCACCTTTTACACCAAGCAACTGAATGACTTTTCCCACAAAGGGAACTTCAGGTGCCATCTACTGTGCGAATGGAGCAATGCGGATGAGCAAGTGGAAAGATGAGCAGGGTGGGCACGTGGATTGGAGGCTCAGGCTCGTTCTGTGGGGAAACCGATGACGCCATCAATTCTAATTGAATCCAGCAGGAGCATCATCAGGCGGTCAACGCCCACTGCCACCCCGCCAGTAGGTGGCAGCCCGTCATTCAGGGCTTGAATATACAGATTGTCGATGGGATACTGGGGCAACCCATTGGCGCTGCGCTCCTTAAGATCTGCGGCCATACGGGTCGCCATCTCCAGTCCATTGCCCACCTCCGTGAATCCATTGGCAAGTTCCAGCCCAGCAGCGTAAAGCTCGAACCGCTCTGCCACTTTTCCACCGCTCTTAATGGCGGCCAGGCTGGCCATCTGCACTGGCCAGTCCACCAGAAACACCGGCTTTCCCATGGACGCCATGGCAGGCTCTACTCTCTCGATCATGATGCGGAAGAACTGCTCCTCGCCATCAGGAGAAGCGAGTACCTGGTCCAAATCATACCCGGCCAGATCCGTGAAGGCCTGGTGCAGGGTTAGCCGTGGGAATGGCCTCTCAAGAGAAATAGCCGAACCGCCATGAGTCAATGTCAAGCTCAACGGCTGTGACTGTGACTGTGACTGTGACTGCGCCAAGCTGCTGCATCCCCCATTTGTGGCACCACAGGCTGCACAAGCCAACTCCACCAACAGGGCCTCACAATCATCCATGATCTCCAGATAGGATGCAGGGGCCCTGTACCACTCAAGGATAGTGAACTCGGGGTTATGCCTCTCGCCCCTCTCTCCATCTCGAAAAGATCTGGTAAGCTGATAGATCCGTTCCATACCTGCAGTAATCAGCCGCTTCATGTGAAATTCAGGGGAAGTAATCAGATACCGGGGGCCGTGGACTGTGTCACACGAGACAGCGGGCAGGTGCACCTCCACCCCGGGAGAGCGGGCAAGAATGGGGGTCTCTACTTCAACAAAATCACGGTCATCAAAAAAGCGCCGAATAGCAGCGGTCAACAGGGCCCGTTTTCTCAGATTTACCAGAGCCCCATTCCTGCGCAAATATGCCCAATCCGAATCCATGGTAGGGAGATCGCCCTGACCATCAGTCAGACAACGGATCAAGACATAAGAAGAAGCAGGCCCATCGTTGGAGTCCTCGGCTTTTTCCCCGGTCTGGCAGATCTCCACCACATCGCCGCAGCGCACCTGTTTAGAAGAGGCTGTGCCCGGGGCACCTTCATTGGTCTGCTCCGCCTCCTTGCACTGGGTCTGGGTCTGAGACTGAGACTGAGACTGAGACTGAGACTGAGACTGAGTCTGCACATGTTCAAGTACACGAACCTGAACTATGCGGTTCTCCACATCAACCAAAAGATGCGAGGCTCTCTCTCCCAAGGCCACCTTTCCCCCTTCTGGCCCGATTAATCCAACAACCTTACCCAGATGAGTTATACCCATTCTCTAATTCTTTCACTCCCACTGGACACTTTGCCCAAACGACCGCCGCCACCATCCCCCTGATCCTGGTGACATCTGTAACTGAATGAGACTAAACAGCCCCCAATGAACCTGGGCTCTAAGAACGCCACTTGGCCATAGAAGCCAATCAAAATGAAGAGGCGCTATTGGCAGTAAATAGATGCATGGTTCACGAACCTGAAGGGAATACCAGATAAGGAGGGGGGGCGATAGGCCAAAAGAGATCCTGCTGATTGATTCAGGACAGCGCTTGTTCCAGCTCCAAACACAAACCACAGGGTTCAGCCAGCACCATAGATGGAACGTAAACGAGCTATGCGAAGATCAGATATGGAGCAGATAAAATAATTTAGATGCATCCTTCTGTGGTCAGCTCTTGACTCGCTCCACATACGATCCTGACCTGGTATCGATTTTCAGGACTTCACCCTCTTCAACAAACAGAGGGACCTGGATCACGAATCCGGTGCTCAGGGTAGCGGGCTTAGTTGCTCCTTGAGCAGTATCGCCTTTGACGCCGGGTTCAGTACCCACCACCTGCATCTCAATAAAGTTGGGCAGGTCAAGACCGATGGGTTGATCCTTAAAGAAGAGAATTTTCACCACCAGATTCTCAATCAGGTAGTTGCGCACTTCCCCAACACGATCTTCATCAAGGAACACCTGCTCATAGGTGGTGGTATCCATAAAGCAGTATTTATTACCTTCCTGGTACAGATACTGCATTTCCTTCTCTTCCAAATCTGCCTTCTCAAACTTATCGCCAGACCGGAAGGTACGATCAGAGACCAACCCGGTGATCATGTTCTTGAGACGGGTTCTGGTGAATGCCACACCCTTGCCGGGTTTAACGAACTGAAAATCAACAACAATCCAAGGCTCACCCTCGATATCAACCTTGAGCCCTTTACGAATGTCTGAAGTCGTATACATACCCAATGACTCCTTGCTTACCTATTACACCACCTGAATGGTTACGACCAGATTTCCTGGAAGCCGTATCCGATAGCATAATATGACCCCTTTCGCAAGGAAGGAACGCATTATCCTTAAAATATAGTCACCCACCCCATGAGGTAGGAGATTCATTTACTCCCTTCCGTCCGCGCTCTCCAACCACCAGAATATTCTCTAACCAGGTCGATTGCGAAAGTATGATGATGCAGATAATTCATCGTGATGAGACGAATAGTGGCAACAAGAACAGAGGGGCAGAATCCCCAACCAGCCAATGGGCATATGGGAGTAATGGCCACATGCTCTGGGCAAGTACATCTTCATTCACTGTCTTTGTTTTATTGGCAGGCTTGATTTGTGTGGCGGGTTGTGGTGATGAGCAACCTGAAAAGCGGAGCCCTCGACTGGGACACTTGCAGGAGTGGGAAGAGCCGGCCATTATCGCCCAGACAGGCCGGTACAGACGTGGTAACCGAAACATTATCTTTTATCCCAGGTTCGAACAATGTATTGCCCGCCGGGAACACTGTGACGGAATTGACAACAACTGTGATGGAATCGTAGACGGCACAGTAGAAGGCCCCATCAGGCGGATGTGCTATGAAGGTCCCCCCGGAACCCAGAAATTTGGCACCTGCATGTATGGCTGGCAGATCTGTATTGCCGGTGCATGGGCCAAGTGCGAAGGACAGGTCCTACCCTCCCCCGAGATATGCGATGGCAAGGACAACGATTGTAACCACAGGATCGACGACCAACTGACAGATTGGGGTCAGAAGTGTGGGCCTGATAACGAGCTGGGCGAATGCAGGTGGGGCCAGATCCAGTGCAATAACGGGCAGGTCACCTGTGTAGAGGCCATCTTTCCCAGAGAAGAGATATGCGATGGCAAGGACAACGATTGCGATGGTCTCATAGATGAGGATTGCACCTGTCAGGTTGGGACCACGGGGGAATGTGGTCTGCCCCGGGGAGAATGTAGGCCAGGCAAGCGAGAGTGCCTGACGGGCGGGGTTTGGGGAGAGTGCAGTGGGGGGCAAGGTCCTGTGCCTGAGCTGTGTGACTTGCTCGACAATGACTGTGATGGGCTCATTGATGAGGACGCTGGAGAAGCCTGTTATCCGGGGCAGCCAGCTACAGTGGGGCAGGGGATATGCCGACCGGGGATAAGCAGGTGTGTGACCGGCAAGCTGGAACCATGTCAAGGATACGTGCTGCCACACCCAGAGATCTGTAATGGAATTGACGATGACTGTGATGGGCTCATTGATGAGGGCTTTATGTATCCAGGCCCGGTAGATGTGATCATGGCCATGGATATAAGCGGCTCAATGAATGCCTACATTCTGGCAGCAGCTGAATCGGCAGACAGATTCGCCAGCCAGTTCAGTGATTCCCCCATGTACAGGTTCGCTCTGCTCTCATTCCCCACCCTACCGCCAGCAATGGGAATAGGGGTGGAAATGGACCTGGGAACAGTAGAAGACTTAGCCCAGCACCTGGCCAGTCTCAATGCTAACGGTGGTTATGCTGAACCTGCACTGGATATTATCGCCATGGTGGCAGACCCGGAAAACCCCCTTGAGCTGGGCTGGCGGCCTGATAGTGAGCGGGTAATCATCATGTTCACAGACGAGAGAGAGCAATCCTACCTCACTCCACCCCTGGATGCGCAGGAGGCTGGAAAGTTGGCCTGGCAACATGACCTGACCATCTATGTGCTGGTAAGCCCGGACCCATATTTTGCCGGCAACTGGGCTGATCTGTTCATACACGCAGAAGGGCAACACATGAACCTGGACCGCAATCCGGACGTGATGGAAGAGCAGTTACAGACCATCTTCGACGAGATATGCCCTTTTAGGTAGTTGTCCCCCCCCCTGGTGCTTGCCAAGCCCGCCATCCTCCAGTAAAGTAGAGCCCCATGAAAACAGAAAACAAACCACTAAACACAACAGACCCCAACACAAAATCCCCGGAGCAAACTGAATCTCTCCACGTCTCCCCCAGTGAGACAGACAACCACATTGCCGAGTTGCAGAAGGCGGTCGAAGGAGCATACGCCAACCCCAGCCTTCTGGATGATTCAGCCTACGCACAAGCAGTAGAACAGACCATCGACTTTTTAAATCGTGGCAGACTGCGTGTTGCAGAGCCAGACCACAACGGAGGTGGCTGGAAGGTCAACATCTGGGTAAAAGAAGCCGTTCTCCTTTATTTTCGTATTAGAAATATGGTCACCATGGAGGTCGGCCCATTTGAATACCGGGATAAGATTCCTATCAAATCTGGCCTGGAAGAGGCAGGCGTGAGGGTGGTTCCACCAGGGGTAGCACGATACGGTTCATTTCTGGAACCAGGTGCAATCATGATGCCATCTTATGTGAACATTGGAGCCTGGGTGGGTTCAGGCACCATGGTGGACACATGGGCAACGGTAGGTTCATGTGCCCAGGTTGGACGCAGGGTTCACCTGAGCGGAGGTGTTGGCATTGGAGGCGTACTGGAGCCCCCTCAAGCATTGCCCACTATTATTGAAGATGACGCTTTTATTGGCAGCAGATGTGTGGTCGTCGAAGGTGCCCTGGTCGAGAGAGAGGCGGTCCTGGGTGCAGGGTGTGTCATTACTGCATCCACCAGAGTAATCGATGTTTCTAGCCCTGAGCCGGTCGAATACCGGGGGCGAATCCCTTCTCGGTCGGTTGTTATCCCAGGAATGGTGCCCAAGCAGTTCCCCGCCGGAACATACCATGTAGGCTGCGCCCTGATTATCGGAAAACGTCGGGAGTCAACGGACCTGAAGACCTCCCTGAACCAGGTGCTGAGAGATTATGCATTACCAGTGTAAGCTGCTTTTGCCCATGCCGGGTCCACACATCTACCGGCCAGGAGGCGTACTAGTTTACGATTCAGGACCACAAACACATGGACACGAATAATAAGCTGCCCTTTCTCAGCAAATCCTTGACCGAACTGCTCATAGAGCTTGTCTCTATCAATTCGGTTTATGGGGCAGAGAAGGATCTATGCGACCATATCCACAACTTGATTATCACCATGGTTCCCCCAGAACGGATAACCCGCATAGGCAACAACCTGGTAGTCGCTCCTCAGCCCCCCCCCGAGGGCAACCACGCTCTGCCCCACACCCATCCCCTGCCCATGGTGCTGTTAGGCCACATAGACACAGTTGCCCAATCAGCAGAAAACCCGAATCCGCTCCGGATTCAGGGCGATCTCATCTACGGGCTTGGAACCAGTGATATGAAGGCGGGTATTGCAGTCATGCTGGCCATTCTAGCCACCATGCCCCACAAGGCCCCGGCCATGGTATTTTACGACAAGGAAGAAGGATCTTATCAGGACAGTGGCCTTGAGACTGTTCTCGCTCATCACCCATGGCTCCATAAAGCAGGGCTCGCCATCCTGCTTGAACCCACTGCCAATCAGGTGCAGTTAGGGTGTCTTGGCACCCTCCACACAACAGTCACATTCCGGGGCACATCTTGCCACTCAGCTAGACCATGGCTGGGAAAGAATCCCATTCATATGGCAGGACCACTAATCTGCAGAGTAATGGAATGGTCGGCGCCCACCACAACCATCGACAACATGGAATTTAGAGAAGCTCTCTCAATCACCCAGGCAGGGGGGGCTGCAAAGACTCGCAACGTGACCCCTGACACCTTCACCCTTAACATCAACTACCGATTTGCACCTGGGAAAACGGTTGAAGAAGCGGCGCAAACCGTCAGAGACCTGGTTTACCAGAGTGTCAAGCACCATCACCAGTCTGGAGAGGGGTGCGCAGAAGGGGACGTAGAGATCGAGTTTGTCGACCTGGCGCCAGCAGGTATGATTCCAGAGAACAATCCTTTTCTAGCTGACCTGATCAACAAGAGCAGCATTACTCCAGGGGCCAAGCAAGCATGGACCGATGTCTCCAGGCTGGGTTTACATGGAATTGATGCGGTCTGCTTCGGCCCAGGGTTCCCGGAACAAGCCCACAAAGCAGACGAGCATACATCCATAACGAATCTGAACCACAGCCTGGAGCTCCTTAGCTCTTTCATCAGTGAATCAGGTATTTGATCAAGGCACCACGAACTATTCCCTGTGGTGGCGCCGTCTTACTATGTTCTCCATGGGAGGCAGTGACCCAACCCAGCATCCTGGCATACGTATTCTTTTAGGCAGTTAAATTTCAATAATTGTTTGGGCGGTTTGGGTGCACCGCTAACGAAGGGCACGGCAT
>CAYZFJ010000132.1:0-9549 GCA_964477705.1 uncultured Myxococcia bacterium
TATGGTATTGAAGTTTAACCGAACACACATAGCCCATGCCGTGCCCCTACATAAGGAGAGGAGCCTTACTCTAGCATGCAGTGCCCCGTCGGCAGGTCAACCTTTTACCTTGCCCCTTGCACCGTCCCCTGCACCCTACTCCCATTCATGGGATGACATATTTCCCCTATGTTGGGAATATGGTCTTTGACAAAATTGTTGCCCTAAAGCTTGAAAAAGCACGATAACGGCCTGTTGTGCTGCTCCCAACTCGATTTGATATAAATATTCGTTGTTCGAGGTCCTGATGAAGAAATCCACAAAGGCCGCTCTGATAGTGGCCGCCTGCCTGATTATTGCTGCCGCCGCTGTAGGAGCATGGTTTGCCAGCAACAAAAACCAGCCTGTCGCTTTTAGAACAGCAGCAATTACCCGCAACCAGTTGCTGATCTCCATAGATGCATCCGGGACTCTCCAACCAGAAGAAGTGATCGATGTGGGCGCCCAGGTGGCAGGTCAGATCCTTGAGTTTGGCACCGACGCTGACGGCAAGGTCATTGATTACGGCTCCACAGTGGAGAAAGGGGCAGTGCTGGCCCGCATCGATGAGTCTCTGTTCAGAGCTGACATTGAGCAGAGCCAGGCCCAGTTACAGGCAGCAGAGGCCGGGGTAAACTATGCCATAGCCAACCTGGAACAGTTGAAAGCCAAATATGCACAAGCCACCCGGGACTGGGAGCGGGCAAAGCGGCTCGGCCCATCCGAAGCCCTGGCCCAGGCCTCTTACGACAACTATCGCTCTGCCTTCGAGATGGCCAAGGCCAATGTGTCCGTGGGAGAAGCGGCAATACTCCAGGCAAAGGCCCAGCTTGCCCAGGCCAATACCAACAAGTGGCGTGCAGAACGGAACCTTGGATACTGCACAATCACCGCACCTGTCAGCGGGGTAATCATCGATCGCAGGGTAAACATCGGCCAGACCGTTGTCTCCAGTTTCAATGCACCCAGCCTGTTTCTTATCGCCCGGGATCTGAGCAAAATGCAGCTTTGGGTAGCCGTAAACGAGGCAGACATTGCCTCCATTTATCCTGAGCAGCCGGTCACATTCACCGTTGATGCCCTGCCTGGCCAGGTCTTCCATGGCAAGGTGGCCAAACTGCGACTCAATGCCTCCATGAGTCAGAATGTGGTCACCTATACCGTAGAGATCACCACAGACAACTCTCATGGCAAATTGCTGCCCTACCTGACCGCCAATGTGAAATTCCAGATTGATCGGCGAGATGACGTGCTCCTGGTGCCCAATGCGGCCCTCCGCTGGACTCCTACCATTAAGCAGGTGGCTCCCCAGTTCCGTTATATGGCAGAAAATGGTGGAGAAAGGAGCAACGGCTCCCCTCCAATACCGCCTTCCTCCTACCCTGGCCCCGCCGCCGGCAGCAGCAGTTCTGCCCCCGAACCGGATGTGGCAAATCCTGTGGGCAGTACATCAGATGTGGACAGCATTTGGGGTGATGGCTTTGTCTACATACCCCATGGTCCCCAGCACGTTCGCCCGGTGCCGGTGAAGATTGGCATTACAGATGGCCTCTTCACCGAGCTTGAAGGCGAAGCAATACAGGATGGACTCCAGGTGGTTACCGGCATCCAGAAGGCAGCCCCCCCAAAGAGGGGAACCGGTGAGACCACCAATCCATTCATGCCCAAGCTCCCTTCACGACCAATGCACCACAGGCGTTAACCATGAATTTCATTGAGCTTCATGACATCCATAAGACCTACTTCATGGACCAACTTGATGTGCCAGTACTCCATGGTGTCTCACTGAATGTGGAGAAGGGTGAGTTTGTAGCCCTCATGGGTGCCTCGGGATCGGGCAAAAGCACACTGATGCACATCATGGGGTGCCTGGCCCACGCCACATCCGGCCAATACTGGCTGGATGGCGAGGAGATCTCAGACCTGTCTGCAAACCAGAGGGCCATGATCAGGAACAGGAAGATCGGGTTTGTGTTCCAGAGCTTCAACCTGCTCCCCCGCACCAGCGCCTTGGAAAACGTGGCCATGCCCCTCTCATACACAGCAAGCCAGCTCTCCAACAGACAATCCCTGGAGCGAGCCCAGCGCATGCTTGAACGAGGTGGTCTGACCGATCGAGCACACCATGAACCATCCCAGCTCTCCGGTGGTCAACAGCAGAGGGTGGCCATAGCGAGGGCCCTGGTGAACCAGCCCCCGCTCCTGCTGGCAGACGAGCCAACTGGCAACCTGGATTCCAGAACCAGCGTGGAGATTCTCGAGATGTTCAGGGAGCTGAATAGAAAGCAGGGCATTACCATCATCCTGGTAACCCACGAATTAGAGGTGGCCAGAGCCACTGACCGGGTGATTCACATCCGTGACGGTATGATCGTAGATGGAGAATACAGAAGCATGGGTTTTGACCCCAGCTTTGATCGCCCCCATCCGGAGAGAGTTGGCCAATGAAGGTAATCAGAACTCTCCAGACTGCAATCAAAGCCCTGCGACGCAATACCATGCGAGCCATGCTCACCACACTGGGCATCGTAATCGGCATTGCGGCGGTCATCGCCATGATGGAGATTGGGGCTGGCTCCTCAGCCCAGTTAAAAAACACTATCTCCAAGATGGGCGCCAATGTGATCATGATCATGCCAGGCTCCTTCATGCAGGGTGGGGTGAGCCAGGGAAGCGGCAGTACGGTAAATCTCACATCTCAGGATCTGGAGGCGATCAGAGCTGAATGCCATTCCCTAAGATCAGTAGCGCCTATCAGCAGAACCAGCGGGCAGGTAGTGTATGGGAACCGGAACTGGATGCCTGAACATATTTACGGCACTACCCCAGAGTTTCTCGACATCAGAGCATGGACAGTCGCAGAGGGTGAAGCATTCACAGACCAGGATGTACTCGAAGGAAACCGGGTATGTCTGGTAGGTCAAACCATCGTCAGAGAAGTATTTGGAGGCGAGTCACCCATCGGCCTTGATTTACGCATCAACAATGTGCCTCTCCGAGTGATCGGCGTCTTCGAATACAAGGGCGCCAATATGATGGGTATGGACCAGGATGACCTGGTGGTGGCTCCGTGGCCGGTGGTGAAGTACCGCATAATGGGCGCATCTGGAGATTTTGAGGGGATGGGTGCTGCATCCTCAGGCAGTTCCTCTTCAGGCACCTCCAGCACCAGCTCTTCGTCGTCATCAACAAACTCTTGGTTCCCGGCCGATCCGCCAGCCCTGTACCCTGCACAATCAGAGAAACAGGCCCAGAACAGCCCCATGCTGGTGCGTTTTCCTAACCTGGAGAGGATTATGGTCGCGGCCCAGGATACAGATTCAATCAAGACCGCCATGGCAGAGATTCGCCATGTCCTCCGAAGGAGGCATAACCTGGCTGATAACCAGCCCGATGATTTCACCATCCGTGATATGACCGAGATGAGCAACACCCTGTCATCCACCTCAAAACTGATGAGCAGGATGCTGCTGAGCGTGGCCCTCATCTCCCTGCTGGTGGGTGGTGTTGGCATCATGAACATCATGTTGGTATCAGTGACAGAGCGCACCAGGGAGATCGGGTTGCGCATGGCTGTTGGGGCCCGTGGCCGCGACATCCTGCTCCAGTTCATCATCGAGTCGATTATCCTGTGTTTGATCGGAGGTGCCATAGGCATTCTTGTAGGGCACGGTGGTTCCCTGCTTGTGGAGAAGCTGCTGAGGTGGCCGGTGGAGACATCGCCTACCGCTATCGCCGCTGCAGTGTTAGTGTCTGCTTTCGTAGGCATCCTGTTCGGGTTCTATCCGGCATGGAAGGCGTCCAAGCTGGACCCCATTGATGCACTCCATTACGAATAACCAGTTTGTCTCAGTACATAAAAAGAGAGAGCGCCGAAGGACCGAGTATGCTCAGCATCACACCAACAACCAGACAGTCAACAGTACCAGGACGAGATGTCCGTCGGCTTCTGTGCCCCATCAGTCTGCTCATACCCATTCTGGCATTTTTCATGGGCTGCAAGGTTGGGCCTGACTACGTTCGACCAGACATGGAGATGCCCAGCTCGTGGGCTGGTGCTGATGACAACCACCCTGGAGATGCCTCTCCCCCCCCCGACGACCGCAGTGGAGAGCAGTCCTCCACAGGCACCGATGAGTCAACCCTGCTCAACTGGTGGACAGCATTCAACGATCCTACCCTTACGTCACTGATCAACCGAGCGTTCGATTCAAACCTGAACCTGAAGATGGCCACCTCACGGATCATGCAGGCCAGGGCCAGCAGGGGTATGGCCGCAGCAGGAGCTGGACCGACCCTTGATGGTAACGCTGCCTGGCGCATAGGCAACTCTGCCAACAGTGATGGCACATCGGGCACCTTCCAGGCAGGGTTCGATGCGGGCTGGGAGATTGACATATTCGGTAGCGTCCGCCGAAGCATTGAGGTTGCAGATGCCCAGTTGCTGGCTGCCGAACATGATAGAGATGATGTGCTGATCACTCTGGCCGCAGAGGTGGCCATCAATTATGCTGACCTTCGCTCATCACAACAACGGCTGGAATTGACCAGAAAAAATCTGGAGCTGCAGGAGCACACGGCTCGGCTTACCAGGCAGAGATTCGAAGGCGGCTTTGTTAGCGGCCTGGATGTGGCCAATGCAGAAGCACAGGTAGCAGGAACAGCCAGTCAGATTCCCCTCCTTGAATCATCGGTACGGCAGTCTATCCATTCTCTCAGCTTACTGCTTGGCCAGGCACCAGGCGCTCTGATGACCGAACTTACCACCCCGTCTCCCATCCCTATTGCTCCACCGGAGGTTCCCACCGGCATCCCGTCAGATATTCTCAGGCGCAGGCCTGACATCCGCTCTACCGAAGCAGGAATCCATGCTGCCACAGCCAGAATCGGGGTTGCCAAATCAGATTTTTACCCACGATTTACTTTGGGTGGTGGCTTGAACCTGCAATCAGCGGGAGCGGATCTCCTGCTCAATCCCCTGAACCTGTTCTGGTCCATAGGGCCATCGGTGAAATGGAACCTGTTCCAGTCTAACCGGACCGTATCTAATGTAAAGCTGCAGGAGGCGCTCCAGGAGCAGTCTGTGCTCGCATACCGTCAAGTGGTGCTCCAGGCCATGCGAGAGGTGGAGGACGCCATGGTAGCATCAGCAAAGGAAGAAGAGCATCGCCAGCACGTGCAGATCGCCCTGGAAGCGAGCCAAAAGGCTCTGGAATTGGCCACCATGCTCTACACAGAGGGTCAGACCGATTTTCTTAATGTGATCGCTGCCCAGCGTTCCCTGTATCAGTTGGAAGAATCTCTGGTGGCCAGTACCAGAAACATGACTATAGAGCTGATCTCTTTGTATAAGGCCCTCGGTGGGGGATGGGACTGGGAGGGTGAGAGCAGACCAGCCGAATCCAGTATCAGCATTCCCTAACATGGTGTTGTGCCCTGATGGCCAGCTCCCCCCTGTTCTAAAATGGCAACCTGCCGCCTGACCGACGCTGCGTCTTAAACACAGCATCCCCCAATTTTACTGTGCGCCCTACCTGAAAAATTTTTTTTTCTGACGCAAAATAGATAACAATAGCAGCAGGTATTATTACAACCCAAATTTGAGCTAATTATCCGAGCGTCTGAATGAACTTCCTACTGGGCATATTATCTTTGTTGTTGCTGGCCGCAGTGGCATTATCCATCTTCCTGGGCTCCTACGCCCTTTTGAAAGGAAAATCCCGCCTCATTAAAATATTCATCCTTATTGACATCTGCGGCTGCGTTTATCTTCTCGGCTCACTCATGGAACTTAACAGTACTCGGCTGGACCAGATGATGTTCTGGAACCAGGTCCAGTACTTTGGCTTGCCATTTCTGCCAGCAACATGGTTGCTCCTGGCTCTGGTCTATTCCCGGAAGGTATCTCGTCTGAAACCTGGTTTTCTGATTCTTCTCTTTCTTATCCCCTCAATCACCTTCCTGATAAGACTCACCAACAGCTTCCACCACCTGTATTACTCCGCATGGAGGGTGAATGAGGCAGGTGACATGCTGTTCCTCCACCTGACCCATGGTCCATGGTACTGGGTAAATTTTACTTATCTATCCTTCTGTCTCATTCTTACCTCAATTATCTATATCAAAACCTTCCTGGAAACCGACAGCAGAGAACGTCGTGGTCACATGCTCATGGCGTGCTCAACCCTTCTCCCCTACTTGGGTAATATTCTTATCGCAGCAGATTATCAGGGGTGGGGGGTTGATTTTGCAGCTATCCTGCTCCCCATATCGCTGCTATGTATATTTTACCTGATATTCAGATACGACATGCTCTGGATCAAATCCCTGGCCCGTGAATCAATATTCGAAAAGAGCGAAGACATAGTCATTGTAGTAGACAACCACAACGGCGTACTGGATTACAATACTGCGGCAAAGAGCCTGTTCCCACACATCAGGGCTCTACAGTACAGAGAAAAATTAGTAGAGCTGGTGACAGCACAGGGTACCCATATACCCTTGGCCCAATTGCCGGGAGAGTTTGAACTGCTGATTGACAAGCTCCCCCGCTTCTATGAGAGCAGAATCTCAGAAATTCAAGACGTCTTCCAGAATCCCCTGGCCAAGCTTCTCACATTTGCAGACATAACCGCTAGGAAGAAGTCAGAAGAAGCGCAGCGACGCAGTGAATACAAGCTGTATCAGGAAGTGGAGAGCCGCCGTATTCTCCTCGACAACATCCAGACCCAGATCTGGTACCTGCTCAATCCCACAACCTATGGTGCGGTAAACCATGCCCATGCTGCCTTTATCGGACTCCCGGCAGATGGCATCGCCTTCCACAAGATCAGAGACGTTTTTGCATCAGGATTGGCAGAGATATATGAAGTCCATAACCGGAAGGTATTCCTGCAGGGAACCCAGGATCGTCATGAAGAGTATATGCCCAACAGCAGTGGCATAATGAGACTGCTATCCATCAGCAAGACACCCAAGCTTCATCATGATGGAACAGTGGAATATGTGGTCTGTGCAGCAGAAGACATTACTGAACAGAAGCAGGTCGAGAGGCAGTTGCTCACCCAATCCCAACTCCAGCAATTGCTCATGGAACTCTCCTCAACCTACATCAACATCCCCCTTGATGCAGTTGAGTCCACCATCCAGGCTTCGTTACAGCACCTGGGCCAATTTGTGGAAGCAGACCGTGCCTATATCTTCCAGTACCAATGGGAACAAAACACATGCTCCAACACCCATGAGTGGTGCCGTGCAGGAATCAGATCCGTGATTACAGAGTTGAAGGCTGTACCAATACACTCACTGGGCAACTGGAAGGAGCTCCACACCAGAGGGGAGGCTGTATGCCTGCCTGATGTACCATCCCTGCCCCCATCCAGTTTGCGGAATCTGCTGGAATATCAGGACATCAAGAGCATAGTAACTATTCCCCTGATGAGAGGAGAGAATTGCCAGGGATTTGTTGGATTCGATTCAGTTCGGCATCATAAGGAATACACAGACAACGAGAAACGGTTGCTCACTGTCTTCGCCCAGATGTTGGTAAACGTACAGCAGCGTGTAAAGACGGAGGCGGCGCTTATAGAGAGCAACCGTCAAATGGAGGCTGCCACCATCCGGGCCAATGAGATGGCTATTGCGGCGGCCAAAGCCAATGCGGCCAAATCGGATTTTCTCGCCAATATGAGCCACGAGATCCGCACTCCCATGAACGGAGTAATCGGTATGACCCACCTGCTTCTGGATACCGAGCTGAACGCGGAGCAGCGCCGTTATGCCGAGATTGTCCGCACCAGTGGTGAAGCCCTCCTGGCCCTGCTGAACGATATCCTCGATTTGGCCAAGATCGAAGCAGGTAAACTGGTAATCGACAACAGAGACTTCAACCTGCGCACCATGATGGACGACTTCGCATCCATGCACGCCCTCAACGCCCAGAGTAAAGGGCTGGAGCTGATCTACGCCATCGCTCCGGATGTGCCTGTTGGTATCCGTGGTAACCAGGACCGGTTACGCCAAATCCTCACCAATCTGACCGGAAATGCGGTCAAGTTTACCCATTCAGGCGAGATTGCTGTACTGGTGAATCTTATCTCTCGTGCAGACAACAAGGTATGTCTTAGATTCTCCATTCGAGATACAGGGATTGGAATCCCCTTAGACAAGCAGCCCCTTCTGTTCCAGAAGTTTACCCAGCTCAACAATTCTCCTTCTCGGCCACACGGCGGTTCCGGCCTGGGGCTGGCCATTTCGAAGGAACTGGTGCAGCAAATGGGCGGCATGATCGGTGTGTACAGCAGAGAGAATGAGGGGAGCGAATTCTGGTTTACCATCACCTTTAAGCTCGCTTCAGAAGACGACACTGCACCAGCCTCCAGCCTGACAGAGACCAGGCCTGATGGGGATGATGGCCAGACTGAATTGTTGAAGGCGTGTCGCATCTTGATTGTGGATGAGAACGCCACTAACCAGGAGGTCCTGACAGTCCAGCTCAAGGCCTGGGGGGCGTTGCCCGAACAGGCCCATGACGAAGAGTCGGCCATCCAACTAATCAGTCAGACACACACTGCAGGCAACCCATACAAGATTGTGCTTATTAACAGTAAAATGGCGAGAGACGGTGACGGCCTCGCCTTTGCACGGAAGCTCAAGGCTGATGAGGAGTCTGAAACATCAAAGCTGGTATTGATGCACAACCTGAGTGAGCGGTTTACCAACATGGAGCTGAATGAGTACGGCTTCTCTGCCCACCTGACCAAGCCGATCCGGCAATCTGATCTGCAGGCATGCCTGCTCAATCTGCTGGAAGGCAATAGACTGGTCAGTGAAATCAGCCCAAACCAGGATCAGCCGGCTCATTCCGCCACACGAGCCCCCATGCTGCTCGGTTCTGACCAACTCAAAGTGCGCATTCTGCTCGCCGAAGACAACATCACCAATCAACAGGTGACCTTAGGTATCTTAGGTAAATTTGGTCTGACTGCTGATGCAGTAGTAAACGGTATAGAAGCAGTCAATGTTCTCGCCGCTGCCTCAGACACTCAGTATTCACTGGTGCTGATGGATGTGCAAATGCCTGATATGGATGGGCTGGAGGCAACCCGCATCATCAGGGACCCTCTCTCTCCTGTTCCAGACCACCAGATCCCCATAATTGCCATGACCGCTCACGCCATGCAGGGTGATCGGGAGCGGTGCATTGAAGTTGGAATCAATGATTATATCACCAAGCCAGTTTCACCACAGGTGCTCTCCTCTATTTTGAAAAAATGGTTACCAGTTCCCGCCCCAGTTCCCTTTCCCGACTCCAACTCTAACTCCAACTCTAACTCCAACTCTAACTCCGACTCCGATTCCAACTTACCCCCAGCACCGGATCCGGCTATGGCCCCTGCCTCGAACTAAACCCTGAATCAGCCCCAGAATCCGTATGTGTGTTCGGTTAATCTTCAATTCCATACCACCAAGCCCTCAAGCGCCCTATTACATCTGTTGCGGTTTGGGTCTGGTGCTATACGTCCTTCCCCA